>JALVPF010000427.1:25581-28969 GCA_027031935.1 Myxococcales bacterium
CCACTTCACCACATCTTTTCTGTTTTCCTCCCCTGCAGCCGAAACCGCCATGGCCCACGCCAGGGCAGAGGCGATGACCAAAATCATGGCTCTGCTGAACCCTCGTCCCCATTTTCTAATCTGTCTCATGGTCCAAAGACCTCCTCGGAACATCCATCTCGGCCATCACCTGCTGGACGTCGGCCCACACGGGGCGCTTTGCCGACTCATTTCTAAGCAAATAGGCAGGGTGGTATGTTGGCATCACCCTGGCGCCGGTGGATTCATGAACAAAAAACCTACCGCGCAACTTGCCGATGGACTTGTCGGTTTTGAGTAAATACCTTGTAGCTGTCGAACCGAGAGCCAAGATATGCCTGGGCCTGATTATGGACAGTTGTTCATCCAGGAACCTGCCGCAGACCGACATCTCCTCCTCGGTTGGGACACGATTTTTTGGGGGACGGCATTTTACCACGTTGCAGATATACACCTGCCCACGGTCCAGCCCCATGGCCTTTAGGATCTTGTCCAGAAGCCGTCCCGCTTCGCCGACAAAGGGCTTTGCCGTCAAATCCTCTTCCTTCCCCGGACCCTCACCCACCAGCACCAAGGATGCCCCTGCATTGCCCTCGCCAAAAACGATGCTTTTTCTTCCAGTTGACAGGGGACACCTGCTGCATTGACCGATGCGAGATCGCAGGGCCTGTAGTTCCATCTCTGGATCACTTGACAATTCGCGCGCAGAATCTCCCAATGACTCCTCGTCCTTGCACGAATCATCAAAAGCCCGAACAGACCTCACTCCAAAATCGCTCAGCAATCGAATATACGAATGCAGATTGCGGATCACTTCAGTGAGTTCATTTTGCATGTCCGATCCCAAGAATCGTCTCCCGTTGATCGTTTTGCACAGTGTGGTATAGCATCATGCCATGAAGCGAACAAGCACCGCCAACTATTTCTGCAACGGCAGGAAAACGCCATGAAATTTTTTCCGATACTTTCCATGGCGGTGATCTTTATGCTCATACCCAAACCAGCTTTTGCCTGGGGACCTGCCGCTCACCTGGACATGGGTCTGAGTATTATTTCGGATCTCGCGCTGCTGTCACCCGTGATGGCAGCCTTGTTGAAGCGATATGCCGATGATTTCCTGTATGGCTCTTTGGCGGCCGACATAACCATAGGCAAAAACCTCTCGCCATATCAACTCCATTGCCACAACTGGCAGGTAGCTTTCAGTGTCCTGGACCTGGCCTACGATGAAAGCACTCAGGCATTTGCCTGGGGATATCTTTCCCATCTCGCCGCCGATGTGGTGGCACACAACTACTTCGTACCATACAAGACCGTAGAGCATTACAGCATAAAAGGAGCTGGCCACACGTACTGGGAGATCAGGTACGATGCGCACGTACCGCGGCAAGTATGGGAGGAGGGTCGCAGGCTGTCCACCAGGGCCTTTGCAGAACACGACAGGCACTTGCGAAAAATACTCACGGGGCCTCTTTTCCCATTTGCCATGAACAAGCGCATATTCAATTCCGTCATTCAGTTTTCCCGCATGAAAAGATGGAGGAAAATATCAGAAGCTCACAGTCGTCGCACGAGGCGGGTTCTTACAGACCAGCAATGGAAAGAAGCAAGGGACATGTCCATCGAGAGGATAGTGGACATACTGAACCATGGCCATGCAGCCAAATGCATACAGGCAGACCCCACGGGTCACAGAAACCTCCTCATCGCCAGGGATCTTCGCAACAGGCTGCGCAGTTTCAAACGCAGGGGCCTGCTCAATGACCCGGAAAACGTTGGTGCCATGTTCAGACCATTGTTCAGCGCAGCCATAGAATCCAAGTTGGATCTCCCACCCCTGTCGGAGCTGCTGGACCCCACCAAACCCGAGAAAACCCGTCAGCGCATCAGGGGGCTTCTCTCTCGTCGAATAGGGTCAAAATCGCAAGCGAAAAAAGAAATATCAAGACGAAGAAGACGGGCGAGAATACAGAAGGGCATGAAACTCATAATCTCAAGAAAATCAAAAAAGCATTAGCGCGAGTTCAACAGCAGCACCACCTTTTGCATGACAGACTGGGCAACATCGGCCTTGGACATGAGATCCAGGGAGGTAATCAGTTGTTTTTCCACCAGGTGAACCCGGTTGGTGTCAACGGAAAAACCGGCATCTGCTTGAGAGACATCGTTTGCCACCACCAGGTCCAGCCCCTTGGCCTTGAGTTTCTTTTTTGCCGACGGCACCGGGTCGCCAGTCTCTGCGGCAAAGCCCACCAGAAGGGGCCTTTTCTTTTTGCCCTTGTACCTGCGTCCCAGTGAGGCCAGAATATCCTTGGTGCGAGTCCAGGAAGTGGGCAGACCGTCTTTTCCCTTTTTCAACTTGACCGTACTCTTTTTTGATGGTCTGAAATCAGCAACAGCAGCTGCCATGATTATCACATGGGCGGATCCGGCTTGAGCTTCAACCGCCTTTGCCATCTCGGCTGCTGACTCGACCCTTATCACCTCCACGCCAAAAGGAGGATTCAGGCAAGTGGGGCCGGAGACCAATACGACCCGGGCTCCCATACAGTATGCTGCGTGGGCTATGGAAAAACCCATCTTTCCACTGGAACGATTGGACAGGAATCGAACGGGGTCTATGGCTTCCCTCGTTGGGCCGGCTGTAACCAGAACTTTCTTGTCCTTCAAATCCCAAGGACTGACAATTCTCTGAACCTCAGTGAGAATCTCTTCCGGCTGAGACATGCGCCCCGGGCCCTGCTCTCCACAGGCAAGATCTCCTTCATCCGGCCCAACAAGCACGAACCTGTCATCCGCACGAAGCACGTCCGCATTTTTTCTGGTCATGGAGTTTTGCCACATGCGGGTATTCATGGCAGGAGCCACGACCACCGGGCAAGTCGAGGCGAGAACTGTACTGGTGAGCAGGTTGTCCGCGATGCCATGGGTAATCTTTGCCATGGTATTTGCAGTACACGGCGCCACCACTATGCAGTCAGCGTCCCTGCCCAGGTCTATATGGTCCATGCCGGCCGAGGCCAGGCGTCCACCATGACCGACTTCAACAGGCCTTCCGGTCAAGGCCTGAAAGGTCAAGGGGCCTACCATTTGGGCGGCCACTTCGGTCATGATGACCTGAACAGTAGCACCGGCCTTGGACAGAAGGCGTACGAGTTCACAGGATTTGTAAACAGCGATACCGCCACTTACTCCCAACACCACGAGTTTTCCCTGCAATATGCTCATTGGCACACCTCTTGCTCACTTTCGAACCATCAGCTTCCAGCCTCTGTTTACCTGTAAAAACAAGAGGGGAACAACAAAATTCTTATCACCCGTCCTGTTGTTTGCTTTCAGGTGAAGGTGGAAAACGGCCATCACCACATCC
>JALVPF010000428.1 GCA_027031935.1 Myxococcales bacterium
ACCTATACCAACGCCTCTCTGAACAAATATTTGGCAGCGGGAAGTTCAGGGGCCATTGCATGGGTCAATAACGGAACATTGCTTGTTTCCAAGAACATCGATCAATCGATCACTTTCCGGGACTCCTTTGGAGTGGGTCCGGAGGTGCTGGTTGTGGGAGATGCCGGTTCAGCTTACTACTGCAAAATCAATGGGGCGCAGGATTGTACTGCCTTGGCGGTTCCTGATGGTGCACCGGATTTGTTTTCCGTGGGGGGCAAGGACGGTAGCATGTTCGCAGGAGGAAAAGACGGGGCGCTATACCATGCTGACATGTCTGTACAGACGTTGACTGAGGACAATTCCACGAGCGCTCAGGATATCTATGACATAGGCTACGATCAGACGAGCAATCTGATATTTCTGGTGGGACGAAACGCTGCCATACTCTCCAAAAGCCCCTGAGCTACTTTAGCCCCAGTCTTACCGCCAGGTGGTGCAAGTTAGACCTGTGCATGCCCATGGAGCGTGCGGTAGCAGACCAGTTTCCCTTGTGCTCGGCGAGCATGCGCAGGATCAACGACCGCTGGAATTCCCGGGTTGCCTCCTTGAGATTGGTCATGGACGGGGCTTGTGTTGGTGGCGAATGGGCAGCTTGTCTACAGCTTTCACCCGATGTGAAGTCAGGACCCAAAATCGACTTCATGATGATGACCGGATCGCCTCGGATGACATTGGAACTCGCCTTTAGCGTTACCCGGGAGAGCACGTTTTCGAGTTCGCGCACATTACCCGGCCAGCTGTAGCACTTGAGGGCCTCGACCGCCTCTGAATCAAGGCGGACCGGGCCAAGGCCAAGACGGCTACGCATCAGGTCGCAGAAATAGCCTGCGATCAGTGGAATGTCGTCTGCATGCTCGCGCAGGGGTGGGACGTGTAGCGGATAGACGTTCAGGCGATGATACAGGTCTGCTCTGAACCTGCCCCTCTTGACCTCGTGTTCCAGGTCCCTGTTGGTCGCGGTGACAAGGCGCACATCGACCTTCATGAGCTTGTCGGAGCCAACCCGCTGGATTTCACCTTGCTGTATGGCTCGCAGCAGCTTGGGCTGCACAGAAAGCGGCAACTCTCCGATCTCATCGAGAAAGATCGTCCCCGAGTCAGCCACCTCGAACTTGCCGGCCCGGTCCGAGATGGCGCCGGTGAACGCACCTCGCACGTGACCAAAGAGTTCGCTCTCTGCTAGGGTCTCTGGCAAGGCTGCGCAGTTGACATACAGCATAGGCTCGGTTCGTCGCTCCGAAGCCGCGTGAACCGCCCGGGCCACCAGCTCTTTTCCCACACCTGTCTCGCCTGTAATCAAAACGGTGAAATCAGAGCGGGCCACAAGTTCGATTTCTTTACGGAGCCGCTGCATGATGGCAGTGGTGCCTATCATCTCCCGGCCTTGACGGAGTTGTACATCGCGCATCAGATCGCGGGCTATCAATCCCTGACGCTCCGTACTGTGCTCAAGGGCTTCTATCAGGTGAGTGGTCCTCATCTCGGCAGCAGCCATGGCGGCAAGTGCAGACAGCAGACCCATGTCGATTCCTTCGAATGCATTGGGCTGTGCGGAATCCGCTGTCAAGGCGCCTATGAGCTCATCTCCGATCCTCAGGGGACAGCCCAGACAGGCATGTATACGCTTGAAACTGCCATCATCGTTGGACAGCAAGCCATCATATGGATCAGGCAACTCGCTGTCGCTAGGGAACATGACCGGCCCGTCAGAGCGACAGATGATTTCGAGCCTGGGTTGCTGCTTGAGCGAAAAACGCCTGCCCATGGTGTCTGCAGACAGGCCCTGTGCTGCTATTGGAACAAGCTCCTGGCCTTCGAGCCTGAGCAGGGCAGCAGCGTCACATTGAATCACCCGCCTGAGAGCACTGATCAATCGACGATGGCGTTGCTCCGACGACAGAGCGGCGGTCAAGTCAGTGGCAACGGATACAAGTACGTCCAGTTGGTTCATGTTGTATAATATATAACAAAGTTATGTATATCACAACATTTTTGTGTTATCGTAATGACAACATATCTCATAACTTAGTATTATTAGGAGATAATTATGTTGGTATGGGGCTTGCGTATGGAACAAGGGCAGGGAGTGGAGGGTGTCTAAATGAGCATAAATAGTTCCAACTGGACTGAGCAGCCTCTTTCCGAGCTTGTTGAACACATTCGGCAAAAGTATCACGTTTCGTTGAGGACTGAAATCCCCAGCCTGGTGGAGTTGGCCACAAGACTGGAAATGGAGCAGGATCAAGAGCATGCTTGTCCCTCAGGGCTTTCCGAATTGCTCCATGACCTGCAAGGCGCTGTTGAAAGCCACCTGGACAAGGAAGAGCAGATCTTGTTTCCACTGATCCTGGCAGGACGAGGCAGCACAGCGCACATGCCTGTGCATGTGATGATGAAAGAGCACGAGGACCAATACGGACTATTGCGCCGCATACGCCGGACAACTGGTGAGTTCAGTCTGCCAAACCGTGCATGGAGTGGATTGTACAGATCCCTGGAACGACTCGAAGCGGAAATTTTGGAGCATATTAAAATGGAAAACGAAATTCTTTTCCCTCGGGCCTTGTCCGCTGAGGAGTGAAGGGAAGCCTGCTCCGAAGCAGGAAGAAAGTAAAAGCCGTAGCAGGTGTTGCATGCTTGAC
Organism: Myxococcales bacterium; assembly: GCA_027031935.1. Classification (GTDB taxonomy): domain Bacteria; phylum Myxococcota; class B64-G9; order B64-G9; family B64-G9; genus JALVPF01. The sequence continues at coordinate 2,685 of JALVPF010000428.1, forward strand.
ACCAAAAGGAGGAGTCCATGACACTGACACCGAGCACCAGGGTATTCCAACTGCTAAAAGAGCATCCTTTCTTGGAGGACTTCCTCGTGAGGTATAATGCCAAGTTCGAGATGCTCAAGAACCGTATGGCAAGAGCGACCATAGGTCGTGTTGCAACACTAAAGACTGCAGCAGGTATCGCCAACCTGGATCTGAAGTCGTTCTTGGAGCAGCTCGCCTCTGAGATCGAGGCAAAGACAGGTCAACGTCCGGAGGTGGGTTTAGCGCAGCAGGAGACTGCATTGACAAGGGAACAACGAGTGGAAGTGCTAAAGGAGATCATACAGGACCTGCACGCAGGAGGCGATGTGGAAAAAGCACGGGAGCGCTTTGCCTCTGCTGTCGAGGACGTGGAGGCATCGGAGATTGCAGCCATGGAAGAACAGCTCATTCGCGGTGGCTTGCCCGTGTCCGAGGTGCAGCGTTTGTGCGATGTCCACGTTGGGGCTTTCAAACCGGCCCTGGACGAACATGTGCAAGTGCAGGCTCCACCTAGACATCCTGTGCATACCTACATGGCGGCAAACCAGGTCATAACGATCCTCGCCAACAGGCTCGCGGCCCTTGCCCGCAAGATGGACTCCGGCGAAAGCTCGCAAGACAGCTTGTCAGAAGCACGCCAGGTGCTTTCTGACTTGTCTGGTCTGGACAATCACTACCAGAGAAAGGAGAACCAACTGTTTGCCGTGTTGGAAAGACACGAGGTGACAGGACCGTCCAAGGTCATGTGGGGCGTACACGATCAGATAAGGGCCGGGTTGAAGGCTGCAAGCAAAGCCATCGAGACAAAGGATACCCGGGCGTTTGCGGATTCTGCAACGGCGCTGTCGCGGGATATAATCGAGATGGTGTACAAGGAAGAAAAGATACTCTTTCCCCTGGCCCTGGATACACTCTCGGACGAGGAGTGGAGCGAGATTAGAAAGGGAGAAGACGAGTTGGGCTATGTGTTGGCAAAGCCTGCAGCGGCCTGGCCTGAGGGTGATACCGCCAGAGCGCAGACTGCCGGGTCCACGGCAGGTCTTCTTGAAATGATGACCGGCAAACTGAGCCTGGAACAGGTCAATCTAATCTTCAGCAACTTGCCGGTGGACATCTCCTTTGTGGATGAAAACGACGAGGTCAGGTTCTACTCCGAGGGGCCGGAGAGGATCTTTCCACGAAGCCCTGCGGTAATAGGCAGAAAGGTACATAACTGTCATCCTCCCAAGAGCGTCCATATCGTCGAAGAGATCCTCGAAGCATTCAAGGCCGGGACACAGGACGTGGCGCAGTTCGTGATTCAAGTCCGGGAAAAATTTATTCACATACGCTATTTCGCGGTCAGGGATGACGCTGGTGACTATCGGGGTTGTCTGGAGGTCAGCCAGGATGTTACCGATATACGCAAGATAAATGGCGAAAGGCGACTTTTGGATTGGAAGAAATAGGAAGCTGAGCTGAATATAAACCCGAACACAAGGAGTGCTGTCATGAACATGAAAAAAATAGATGAGGGAGGCATTTCCCCTGCCAAAGCCGTAGACCTCGGACAGATTGTGGCTTACCAGGAAGGCTCCATCGTAAGTCGAACGCTGATAAAGAAAGACGGAGGTACCCTCTCTCTGTTCGCTTTTGATGCCGGTCAGTCACTATCGGAGCACACGGCTCCTTTTGATGCAGTGGTCCAGGTGCTCGATGGAGCAGCTGAACTTGTCATAGGTGGCAAAAAAGTCGTCGCAACCAAGGGACAGACCGTACTGATGCCAGCGGACGTTCCCCATGCAGTAGTGGCCCAGGAACGTTTCAAGATGCTGCTCACCATGATTCGCCAGGTTGAAAAAAGCTGACAAGAAAACTTGACCAAATCCGAATCCGGAAAAAATCAGGGAAAATCAGGGACGGAGGAGACAAATCCGGAAATCCGGGGAAATCCGGGGACGGAGGTGGGAGGAAAACAGGCGTCCAAAGATGTTTGACAAATGTTTAACTGCTTTTTTTTACAGATGAATTTCAAAAAAAGACTATAATGCTCATATGTGGGCGAGTAAGGAAATTGTCAAGATGATGCGTATGGCCCCGATTTCCCACCTCGCTTGAGATCTCTGTGTCAATGCTGCAGAATCTTTTTCGGTGAGGTGAGGCCTCGATGTGGTGAATCAACGACTGCGGACGATTCTTTTCACATTCGTAGCCTCACAAACGATCTGTGAAACCTGATTCAATTGTGTTGGAGATTTGGGTATGGTCGGAAACAGTGTACTGATGTTTTTTCTTTTATTTCATGCCAGCGTATTTCTGTTCTCTTGCTCAGGCCCGACTGACGAAGGCTGCAAAACTGACGATGATTGTCCTGCGGGCAGATATTGTGCTGTGGAAACCTGCATATATGATTGCATCATGGACCAGCAGTGCCCCGAGGATTTTCACTGCACCATCAGGGGGAGATGCGAGCGGGGATGTGTGAAGACGAACAAAGGGATCGAAGCCTGTGATGGTGTGGATAACGACTGTGACGGGCAGACTGACGAAGATTGGCCTGAGCTGGGCCAGTCTTGTTCCAACCAGGGCTGCGTCGAGGGCAAGTGGGTGTGTGCGGAAGACAAAAGTGGGCTAGTGTGCGATGGGCCCAAGCCAGCGGTTGATGATTCTTTGTGCAATGGGCTGGACGACGATTGCGATGGACAGACGGACGAGGACGCTGGGGACAGGGCCTGTGAGCTGCAGCAGGGTGTGTGTGAAGGTGCCATGCAACACTGTCTCGGAGCCCGGGGCTACGGGGAGTGTGACTACGGGGTGGATTACACAGAGGGGCTTGATGACACCTGCGATCAAAAGGACAACGACTGTGACGGTGCTACGGACGAGGACGCAAAACCCTTGTTGCAGGCAGAGTCAGGCGAGCAGGCAGAAGACGGAGTGGACAATAACTGCAACGGGCTGGTGGATGAAAAGGGTGGAGTGATGGTGCCCCATCCGTCCATTCCGAATTTGTGGATCGATTCCTACGAGACGGTGGTCAGCTCGAAGGAAGATTGCACGGGACCGTTTTACGGGCAGAATGCCGATGATTACCCCCAGGAATGGACTCCAGGTGAGTATGGTGGTGGAGTGAATCTCTATTCGTGCTCGCTGCCCGGGGTAATACCTTCGGGTTGGCTAAGCTGGTACAGAGCCAAGAGGGCTTGTGAGGCGCAGGGTAAAAAACTGTGCGAACCTGGAGAATGGAGCATCGCATGTAACCAAGCCACTTCGGATGTGTATCCATATGGGATGGTATTTGTAGAAGGTGCGTGCAACGATGCATGGCACTCTTTCAAGACCGGTGTGGAGCATGTGTTGCCAACAGGTTCTTCTGAAGGATGCACTAGTGCGGGGTTGTTATTTGACGCCAGCGGAAACCTTGCCGAGTGGCTTGATGAAAGGAACGATGAATATCCTGACAGAGCGGTTTTTGGGGGGTTCGGCTATAGATGTGAACAATTGACCTATGGCGGTACCTGGCTGGATTGCGTTGATTCCCTTAATGACTATATGGATATTACAGATGCTCTTCAATGCACAGTACGCAATAGCAGAAATGAGACATCAGCGCCCGATGAAAATGTGCGTGAAGATTTTGGTGTTCGTTGTTGTTACTCACCATAGGCTCCTTTGTCCCGTTCTGACTCAGATGAAAAACTACTATTGTTATAGGAGGAAGGAGTGATCGGTCAATTTCTGAAGAAAACAACAATGAAGTTCATGCTGGCCAGGCAGGGAAAATCTGAACACCGTATGCTCGACCTGGAGTCCATGCATCCCAATCCTTTCGTGCCTGATCACAACGAGAGCATCTATTTCGCCTGCCTCGGTCATGATCATGTATCGCTCATCTCCAGGATGGCATTTCGCACGGGCAAGCATAATGAAAACTGGCTCATGGTGCATGTTCCTGGCGAGGGCACCTGGGGATTTGAAGACCGCGTTTTGTTGCAGGGTAAGGGCTTCAAACAAGGGCAGTTGGAGTTCAAATGCGTAGAACCAGGTAAAAACTGGCGCTTGACCTACGACGGAACTGTCACCAAGGACCAAGCCCGCGAGCATGTCTCCGTTGATGTCCAATGGATTGCCACCACGCCCATCGCTGATTTCTCCAAGGTGGGTACCTTTCCAGGGAGACTTGCGGAGCTAATTGGCGAACAAGCCTGGAGTCTCGAATTTTTCCGCCGCCTGAAGAACCTCTCTGCTGTTCATTATGAACAGGGTGGTAGAGTCGAAGGCAAGATCACTTTCAAGGGACGGCAGATACCCATTGTTGGAGCAGGCTTGAGGGACCATAGTTACGGCGTGAGGAACTGGTCCGATTTCAGAAGGCATCTGTGGTGTGTGGGCATGTTGGAGGACGGGCGATTTTTCAACTTCTCCATGGCTGACTATTATTTCCTCTCGGGCCTGAAGGCCTCGTTCATGCTATCTGAAGGCGTTTATCTCACGCCCCATGAGGCTCCAGGATTCGATGATCTCAAGCTGGGCTCCGACCCCCTGCCTGGGCACATGGAGTTTTTTGTCATACCAAAACCAGGCGATGCACCAGTGCGGTTTTCCGTAGACATGGAGGAGTTTTTCTATTTTCACATGGACAAGGGCGACTACCTGATCAGAGAAGCCAGGTCAAGCTGCAACTACGGAGGGACAAAAGGGGTCTGCATCGCAGAGATGGGTATAGACCCAAAGAGCCATGAAATCGATTTTACCCATAGATAAGGCCAGTGGAGGTCTCGGGGGAGGGAAAGCAAAGGGACTTGCATTACTGAAAAAATGGGGATTTGCCATTCCCGCAAGCTACCTGGTGGTGGACTTGCATGAAGAAGAACTCGAGGAGATGCTGAGCAGGTACGATGTGGACATGTCGTGGGCTGTGAGGTCTTCTGCATCTGGCGAAGATGGCAAGGAGCACTCCTTTGCAGGACAGTACGAGACCTTTTTGAACCTGAGAGGCTTTGAGGCCATCAAGGACGCGCTGATTTCTTGCTTCGATTCCATGGGATCAGCCAGATCCCTTGCATACAGCAGGGACATGAATGCTGGTGTACGGGCAGAAAAAATGTTCGTCGTGCTACAACAGATGGTCAATCCCATTTCATCCGGGGCCATATTTACCGCTGATCCGGTGAGCAAGCGATGGGACAAGGTGACATGCAGCCTTACGAGGGGTGTGTCGGATGAGCTCATGAGCGGAAAGGTCGATGGGGAAAATTTCCAGCTTTTCAAGGCAGCCCCGTTAGTCCCGGAGAGCTCAATCTTGGACGAGGAGGAGTTCAGGCGCCTGTTGACGCAGGCACTGGAAATCGAAAAGCGATTCGGTGCTCCCGTGGACCTGGAATACGCCATTGACAAGGAGCACAATCTCTGGTGGTTACAGCTTAGACCCATCACCGGCCTGGACGAAGTTCATCTGAACGAACTGGATGACAGCCCCTTGTACCAAACGCCTCTTTATACCAGGGGTAATATAGGTGAGATGATGCCAGGACCTGTGAGCCCGCTCACCATGTCCACCTTTGGCCGGGCCATAGACTGGGGCCTGCAGAGGTTTTACCAGGAATCAGGCGCAGTAGACCGCATACGGCCGTATAACCTGTTCGTCCATTCCTATTACAACCACCTGTTTCTGGATCTGAACTCTCTGTATATCATCGCCAGGAAGGTTCTGTTGGCCTCCAAGGACAATGTGGATTATTCCATACTTGGTAGAAAAGTGGACAGTGATCCAGTGGAGAAAGATGTATCCTTGCTCAGGGGAGGCGTGAATTTCATCAAGAGCTACAGGTTCGTAAACGGCGCAAAAAAAGCCGAAGAGCAACTGAGGCAGATGGCGGAGAAACTGAAGTTGGAAACATCGCCCAGGGCCGTGACCTGCTATGAAAAAATTGATGAGAGATTGCAGAGTCTCCTGGATGCATACCTGTATCACTACATAGCTTCAGCCCAGTCAGGATGGTATTTCACGGGTATTCTGAGGGCGATCTCAAAAGGCAAGGAGCCTGGGGCCAGGGACAATGAAATCGCAGCGGGTCTTTTTACGAACATCTCTGACATTGAAAGCGCACAGGTCCTGGTGGCCGTCGACAAGCTTGCCGCGCTTTTAGCCTCTGCCGAAGATGTGGTCGAAAATTTTCTAAAGGTCCCCATGGAACAGGCCCGGGAATATCTCTTGCAGACAGGGCCCGAAGAGCCAAGGCATGCCTGGCAATTGTTCATAGAAAGGCATGGTCACAGGTGTGTAAGGGAGGCTGAGCTTTGGGAGAGAGAATGGGCGTCGGATCCTTCGCCTGTTATAGAAAGCCTGCGTATGGCTACAGATGCCAAGTTGCATGACAAGAGGGCAGGACGGAAAGTTGAACCCTCTATACAGGATCGTAAGCACGAACTGGGTCTTGTTGCCAGGATGGCATTGAAGTTGTTGCTTCCCAAGGCCCGTAAAGCCGTGGCGCGAAGGGAACGAACCAAGGGCCTGGCCATACTCGTTCAGCACAAGTTCAAAAGGGCATACAGGAATCTTGCCAGGCTCATGGTCACACAAGGCCTCCTGGAAGATCCCGATGATGTTTTTTTCCTGACCCACGAGGAACTGGGCCAGCTTGTTGGAGGAAAACACCAGTCATTGAAAGCAACTGCCATCAAGCGGCGGAAACTATACAGGGAAATGCTGAGCCTCGAGTTTGATGACCTGTATTTTGGAATACCCTATCCCCTTGAACATGAGCAGGAACGAGTGGACGTGGTGGAGTTGAGGGGCATGCCTGTCAGTCGCGGTGTTGCAGAAGGTAGGGTCAGGCTGGTACGATCATGGTCAGATGCTGCAGCCTTGGAGCGTGGGGAGATCATGGTGGCCCGGTACACAGATGTTGGATGGACACCGTATTACAGCATCATCAACGGACTCGTCACGGAGATTGGAAGCCCCCTGTCTCATGGGGCTGTGGTCGCGAGAGAGTATGGACTCCCTGCCGTCGTTGGCATGAAACAGGCCCTGTCGACTTTGAAGAACGGGCAGATGGTTAGGCTCGATGCCATAGAGGGCAGAGTGGTATTATTGGACACGGATCCCCCAGATCCTTGTTGAAATCTCGCCAGCCATGTGCTCCATTGGCAATATGATAATTTATTCCCTTTAGTGGGTTTGGAGGTGGTGATGCCAGGAATAGGCGTCATATCGAACCGCAACGCCAGGCTCAACAGGTTGTATCCAAGAATTAAAGACAGGATGGCCTTTGTAGTGGGTCGAGCCGGCGAGCTCGTATCCACCGGCTCTTTGGAGGATACGCGACAGACTCTCGAAGAGTTCAAGAAGGCTGATATCGATCTTCTTGCCATAAGCGGTGGTGACGGAACGGCTCACAGGACCCTGGAAATAGGCATCGATGTTTATGGCGACCAAGACATGCCCCCGATCCTCCTCTTGCCTACCGGAACACAAAACATGGTCCCCAATTCCTTTGGAATACGTCACAGCGGCGTGGCAACCTTGTTGCTGGCCCAGGCCCATTACAGACACAATCTGCCCATGAGATGCCTCAGGCGTAATATGCTCAAGGTCAATGATCATTACTCTTTCATGCTCGGTATAGGCATAGCGCCGAGGTTTCTGGAGGAGTACTACAAGCGGGGTGACACGACTCACATAGGAGCAGCAAAACTTCTGGGTAAATATGCCATGGGTGCCTTCAGAAAGACGAAAGAGGCAGAGGCCCTCGTGGCTCCCATGGATGTATCCTATAGACTTGATGGTGGAGCCTGGAGAACTAAAGTTTTTCATACGGTGTTTTGTTCCTTTGTGGAAGAACTGAGCCTCAGGTTCAAGGTCTTCCCACGGGCCGGCTGGGAAGAAGGCTTGTTCGAGTTTTTCGCCATGGAGGGACCGGCATACTGGGTCGCAAAGATCGTTCCACAACTTTGGATAGGTTCTCTGGCTCAACTCAAGGGGGTCAATAGGGCCCTTTGCAGGAGCGTGGAGGTAGAG
>JALVPF010000429.1 GCA_027031935.1 Myxococcales bacterium
GTGTTGGGCTCCATTGGTTCCAAACCCCTTGATTTTAACGAAGTTGGAAATATCACCGCTGCTGCCTTGATTATCATGGGCGGAAGCGGCATGGCAACGTGGATTTTGTTCCACCGCAGCCGATTCCTGCGAGCAGCCTTGTTGCCAACAATGTTCATGAACAGTGCAAACATGGCATTTCCGCTGGCCTTGCTCATGTTCGGTGAACAGGGGCTTGCTCGGCAGCTTATCTACTATGTCGCAATCAACCTGGTTCATGTCACCGTGGGAATCTGGATCGCCAGAGGAAAAAACGGGCTTGGCGAGGTGTTCAGGCTCCCCATGGTCTACGCTGCAGCCCTTGCCATAGGCTTGGCCTCCACCGGAACCATCCTGCCACCAAACCTTGTAAAAACCCTGAACCTGGTGGGCCAAGCGACCATTCCCCTGATGTTGCTCATGTTGGGAATAAGATTGAGGACGGTGCGCTTGTTTCATCTGTTGCCAGCCCTGGCCGCCAGCAGCATCAGGCTCCTGGTAGGCTTTGGCTTGGGCATTTTCGCTGTCTGGGCCCTGGGAGTCGAAGGATTTGCAAGAGACGCGGTACTGTTGGGCTCAGTGATGCCAGCGGCCGTGCTCAATTTCATACTCAGCGAGAAATACCGATTGGAACAGGAATTCGTGGCGACCACCGTTGTCATGTCAACCATCCTGAGCTTTGCCACGACACCCATAGCCCTTTGGCTCATAATCTCACACTAGTTGGAGGATATTGGATATGGACTATTCCCTGGTCATAGCCGGAGGCTCAGTTGTAACACCCAGAGGTATTCGTATCGCTGACATGGGAGTTCGCTCCGGAAAAATCGTCAAGCTTGGCGCCATGGGCAAAAGGGCGAGACAGGCCGCCCGAAGGGTGGTTGACGCTTCAGGGTGTTTTGTAATGCCGGGTGCCATCGATCCCCACGTTCACCTGGACCTGCCCATAGGTCCCAGGATGACTACCTCCGACGATTTCGACACAGGAACCCGCGCCGCGGTTGCCGGTGGAGTAACCACCATAATTGATTACACCACTCCCAAGCCAGGCCAGGGGCCCCTGGATGCATTCCGGAAGAGAAGGGCCCTGGCAGATCCAGTTGTTCGTTGTGACTATGGACTTCACAATGTACTCATCGGCTGGGACCCAAAATGGAAATCAGACCTGGCCAAGCTGGTAAAACTGGGTGCACCTTCTGTCAAGATGTTCATGATTTATGCTGATCGCGGCTGGCAGGCAGATGATGGCATGCTGACCGAGGTCATGGAACAGGCAAAGCGCCTGGGTATGCAGGTTTGTGTTCATGCGGAAAACGACTCCTTGATAAGCCACTATACGGACAAAGCTCTTGGCCTAGCGCCGAAAAAACGCGGGGGAGCTTTTGCGCTGAGCCTGGCAAGACCTGCAGTATGCGAGGAGGAAGCTGCTGCCCGGGCAATCTTCCTGGCCAAACACACCGGTGCGAAGCTCCATCTGGTTCACCTTTCCACCGCTGGTGCAGTAGAGTCTGTCAGGGATGCAAGGCAGCAGGGATTGAAGGTAACGGCAGAGACATGTCCACAGTACCTGGCCCTGGACGCCAAAATGCTCTCAGGCCCACAGGGACACAAGTTTGGATCCTGCCCGCCTCTGCGCACAGCGCGCCATCGCCGAACCTTGTTCAGGGCTCTGGACTCCGGATGGATAGATGTCGTAGGCACTGACCACTGCACCTTCACATCCGCTCAAAAGAACACATGGAGGGGGGACTTCAGAAAAATACCATACGGACTTCCAGGTCTGGAGACCATGCTGCGCGTCACGTGGACCCTGGGTCCAGCCAGGGGCAAGATGAGCATAGAGCGCTGGGTAAGCATACACACCGAAGGTCCTGCCAAGACCTTCGGTCTGTGGCCCCAAAAGGGCAGTCTGCAGATGGGTACTGACGCAGATATACTTGTATGGGATCCTTCCAGTTCGGCAAGCATCAATCCGAAGCACATGGAGACTCACACCGACTGGAACCCGTACCAAGGCAAGAGGCTGAAGGGAATTGCGAGGCATGTGTTTCTGCGGGGGATGGAAGTTGCTTCGGAATCAAAATGCCTCAGGAGACCCATAAGGGGAAGGTATGTTCTGAGACACAAGTGAACTCAACAGCCAGAAGGGGGCGCACAATGGTAGCCGATCACACAGTACCCACTTATACAGATGGGTGTACCAAAATCATAACAATCAGCATCTGTTGAACAGACCTGCTGGTTCAGAGCACAGCGATGGCTAGATGTTCCACAGGTATTTTTCACATCAGTACAATCTGCGTCCGAAGCACATGTTGCCCACGTAAATGTCGTTGGTTTACAAATGTAACCTGAGGGGCAGGAATCTTCCTCCGGATTGCATGCGACCCAGCAGTGGCTATCGTTTTGATCCAGTCCGGCACAAATGGTCGATGGAGTGCCACATGGAGAATCGCCCACGTTTGGACAAAGCTCGCTGGAACACAGGGGATCGCAACCTGGTGCACAATAGGCCTCGTCTGGCTGAACGCACTCATGAGACTGCACATCGCAGACGAGTCCAGTGTCGCAATAATGAGTGTTCTCGCACTTGCCCGAAATACACTGACCATCTATGCAGACTTCACGCCTTTCCAACTCGCAGTCGGAGGTATCCTTGCATCCCAACCTGCATTCGCCGTCTATGCAGATCTTGTCCAGGTCACAATGGTAATCCTCGCTGCAGGAGTTGGAGGCGATGCACTCTCCTGTCAAAATGTCACAGATGCTGCCCTGGGCACAATCGTTGTTCGTATAGCACCCGGACTTTACCTGGCAGGAACCGGAAGCATTGCAATACTCTCCCTGGGCACAGGCTTCGTCAGAGGCACAAACGCATCTGAAGTCAAGGGTATCGCAGCGTTCAAACATCTCGCAGTCCGAATCGCGTTTACACTCTCCCTGGAAGGTGGTGCTGGATGAGCAGCCAAATGCCAAAAGCGAAAGAAAGAAGAATCCTGAAAGATGCTTTTTCATGGCCACCCTCAAATCCCCTGCTTGAAGTACGCCACTTCGATAAAGGAGCCGGGGTCAGGAATAAAATCATGCAGAAAGAAAACCGAATTATCTCCTTCTTCGTAGGACCAGACCCCCACCTGGCCAGTTGCCTCCTCGAGCACATCCGCACAATGATGTCCCGCAGCACAAATTTTGTCGCCGCTGCACTCGCCCTGAGATTGGCACGCCTGGTCCTGATCGGAATAATTCAGCACCTGAATGGTATCGGCCTGGGCACCTTCAGAGAGATAAAATTTCCTCCTGAGGCCGGCGGCATTGATACCCAGTTCTTCAACGATGGGTCCATAGTCCTCCGAGCAAATGGAATGGAACAGTCCACCTGTGTCCACCTGTACGTGGAGATAACGATCTCCGGCTTCAGCCCCTGCGCAACCATCTGGAGACTGTCCAACTATGGCCGACATGGACACGGTGTTTTCGTTTCCAGCGCCCTTCAAATGCTCAAGCCAGCGGCTGTAATACTCCACGGGTCCTATGGAGTGGTCATTCTCGTCAGATATGACGATTACGAAAAGTGATGCATTGGCCCTGAGAAAACCGCTGTTGTCACCAGAGAGCAGGTCCTCTCCCAAAGCCAATCTCATGGCATCCAGACCACGTTCTACCCGGCTGTCAGTCTCCGGCAGTTGTACGTTGGCTGCGAAGGCAGCCTTTGGATCGGGTGTAGCTGGAGTGATTACCTTGGGATCGCCTTGCAACCTGCCACTGTGGGCAGGATCGTCCGTATCCGTTGAGACGATACCTATGTGGTAATCGGCACCTGATTCCAACAACTTCGCCATGAACTGGTCGAACTTTTCACCAAGCTGGGCACGCTCGTCTGACATGGTCCCGGAATTATCCACCACCCAAAGTATATCCACCATGGGGTTTGGGGTCTGTTGAAAGGTATCTATCTGAATAGGATTTTCGGTAAAACGAACATCATCGCATCCCCAGGATGAAATCACCCCCACTGCCATCAACACCAGTGTAAAATTCCAGGTTCCTACGGTCCTCGACCTTTGGCGAAGCGACGGAAAAAACTGTTGCCAATCCATCAACCCAGTCTCCTTTTTTTGTCCAAGGCAATGAACGAGAGGAAGATCAGCAGACCTATCCAGGCAGGAAAGGTCTGAACTCCGGTAACACAGCCACAGCCTCCCCCGCCATCCTTGTTGTTGTCCGGTGGAGTAAAGCCCTCACAAGGGGGAAGGCCGAGCCCTGCTGGATAGACGTGACATAGACCATCTATGTCATCCTGGGAAAGATCGCGCTTTTGTGTCTCTCCCTCCGGAGCATACCCGTACATGCTCGCGCTGGTGTTGGATGAATGGTCCAGGCCCAGCATGTGTCCGGCCTCGTGGGCAAGTGTGTTGGAGATATCCACTATCACATCAGGCGATTCTGCAGTGGAGAAAGTGAAATCCACACCATTGAACTCCACGTCCGTATCCACCACCTCGCCTGTAAGGCGATCATATGTAGTCGTGGTAAGGGCTATGGCAGACGAATCGTGTGGCCAGTCTTCGTTCTGCCAGATAATAAGGTTGATGTTGTCATCCCAGTTGTCCTGGTCAAAGCCCACATCAGTCCTGCTGGTGGTTCCGCCTGAGACAAACCTGAAATCCGAACATGTCGGGTTGTTCCAGACGTCCAGAGTCGTCCAAACAGCGTTCGCGCAATTGTTCACTGGCACGTCCTGGCTGCAGGCATTGTTCAGAACCACTTTGACCAGTCTGTCTTTCCACCAAAGGCAGGCCTTCGTTTCAGGATCCCTCGAGCGTGTGAAGGCTTGGGCACCAGATGTGAGCCCAAGCACTAGCGTAGCCAAAACCAATGCAGATAACAAAGCATGCTTGATCATGGTGTTCTCCTGTGCTCGGCAATGGTCTTGATCCTGGTCAAAGCCTCATTCTTTTCCAATATCATGGGTCTTCCATGATTGGCGTGAAAGCTCAATCCCTCGAGATGCTGAACGAGCAAAACCCTCCCATCATCCTCATGAAAATCAAAAACCCCCTGACATAACCCCACAACCTTGAACGATGAATCAACTCCTTGTTTCAAAAAGAGCAGCACGGGTGAATCATCGGTAAATTTCGGATAACCGTTTGCCCTCTGGGTCCATCTGCCCACCGTTCCACCATAGGTAACCACAGAGACATGCTTGTTCCCGCTACCTGCCACGTCCTGCTGAACCTCAAAGGAGTATGAAGTCAGGATTCTCTTGTGGGAAGGACCCCAATATGATCTTTTTGAAACCATCCTGGCTATCACCACACGATCTGCACGAAGGGTGAGTTTCTCCAGATCGAGCCTGACAGCCATGGAAGCTTTCAGGTTTGTAGAGAAAAAAGTTGTTAATAGAAAAAGGCCCATGGAAATAAGTGCTGTACGTTTCATGCATACATTTTACGCAGTACATTCAACTACGTCAAACCCCTTGAAATGGGTATTAGAGCTTCGCGAAGGGAAGTGCCACCACGCCAGAACCAAGAGGAAGCATTACATCGCCAGGATGTATTACGTAACCTGGCATCGCCTTGTCTTGGAAGTCATTCTGGAATGTCTTGATTGCAGAAGCCATGGCCGGGTGTGGAGTGGCTGAGAGCTTCACCTCGATGGGTACGAGTTTTTCTCCACTTTCTACCAAGAAATCCACCTCTGTTCCTGCGACGGTCCGCCAAAAAAATATACGGGGGTCGATGCCGCGATGGGTAAGGGTCTTGAAAATCTCGGAGAGCACTGCTGTTTCCATGATGGCTCCCGCCATGGGACCGGAGGCTGCGTGGTCGGGATCTTTCAAACCAGTCAGATAACAGAGCATCCCGACATCAGTGAAATAGACTTTAGGTGTTTTTACGAGTCTCTTTCCCATATTGGCAAAATACGGGCGCAGCACAATCACCTGGTAGGTGGCCTCCAGTACAGATAGCCATGCCTTGATCGTGTTAACAACTACCCCGAGAGATCGGGCCACATCAGCCAGATTCAAGAGTTGAGCACTTCTGGCCGCCAGGATCTGAAGGAAATTCTGGAACTGGGACAGATTGCCAACCTGTCGAAGTGTACGAACGTCCCTTTCGAGATAAGTCTGGATGTAACTGCCATACCACAAGGCTCCATCCCGCTCGGGATGCGCCGCAAGCTCTGGATAACCGCCTCTCAGGAATCCTTTCCAAAGATCGCGATATGCGAGACCGTTTTGCCGTGATAAATGCCGATCAGTGTCCCATGGCAGGGAGGTTTTCGGTCTTGCATCAGCCTCCCTTCTTGAAAGTGGCATTAGGCGAAGCATAGCAGCACGACCTGCCAAAGATTCTGTCACTTTCTCCATAAGCAAAAGATTCTGGGATCCTGTCAGCAGAAACTGCCCGCACTTTTGTCGCTCTGCGTCGATTTTCTCCTTGATGTAGGGAAGGAGAACCGGGGTGTGCTGCACCTCATCGAATATCACTGGAGCTGGATGCATTTCCAGAAAGCCGCGCGGGTCTTCTTGAGCAGACGCACGAATATCAGGCGGCTCCAGTGAAACGTAGTTATATTGCCCACCAAAGAGGTGCTTCAAAAGCGTCGTCTTGCCAGACTGACGCGGTCCGGTAAGTACTACGGCAGGGAACTCCAAAGCAGCTTTCTTTAGGACCGGTTCCAGGGATCTTTCGATATACGTCGAACTCATGATTGATTACCTTAGTTGAAATTATGCATTTCAAATGCAAAATATCAAGTATTCATCAAGCATGGAGCAGCAAAGAAAGAAATTCGACAAAATAGAAACTCTAACAAGTGAAACGCTAGATTCATGCAAGAATATGCCTAGTTAGTTGCATTTTCAAATACTTGCACAACCTCCGTCCCCTTTTTTCCTCCCCTTTTTTCCCTTTTTTCGCTCGCTGCAGAGCATAGGGCTTGTTTGGAAAGCGACTCATTTTTTTCCGCCTCCAAACAGTTTTTTCAGTCGTTTCCCAAAACCACCTGAAGATTTTCTCTCCGAAGCGATTTGATCATCTCCCCCTTTATCCCCAGGTTGCTCCTGATGGGGGGTATATTTACCGCTCTCCTGGCCAGATTCATCCACAGCGTCCTGCTCTTGCTCTTCGTTTTGCTCTTCTTCTTCGTACTCTTCTTCTTCCTCTGGAAGGAAACTCTCTGCAAAACGCTTCATTGCAGGTTCGTTCATCAAACCCACCTCACGCCTCGCTTCCTGCCGCCCATCGAAGGCGATGATGGTGGGTATGCTCTGAACCCCGTATCGTTTTCCCACCTTGGGTAAGGACTGAGTGTCCACCTTGGCAAAGTTGATCTGCTCACCGTACTTAGAAGCGATCCTCTCGAATATAGGGCCCATTCTCAGACACGGCTGACACCAAGGAGCCCAGAAATCCACCAGGGTCGGTTTACCCGAGCCCAGCAGGACGTTGAGCCCTGCCTGGGATCTGACGTGATACAAGTCTCCGCTTTTTTTCAACAATCCTCCAGAAGACGACGGACCTGCCCTGTGGGGCTTGCGAGTGGCCTGCTTGCGCTTCTTGGCCCTGTTTGCTGCCTGTCTTTGCTTGCCTTTCTTGTTTTTTTTCTTGGACATAGCCAAATACTCCGTTTCCCTGTCATGCGAGAATTATTACACCAGTAAGATATATGCGATATTTTGCATGTCAAGGATATACCAGTCAGAACCTTCTAACGCCTGGAATAAAGTGGATATTATTTTAAAATGACTCAGTTACTCATGGATCATGGCGCAAGACAGTACCCCCCTCACCCACTATCCATATTCCTGTGGCCCCATCACCCCAAATCTTCCAGAGAAGATTTCTCGTCCCTGAAGAAACCCTATACCAGCCCTGCCCTGTATTGTGTAAAACCACACCGTGTTTACCCACAATCCAAACATCATCTGCTGCCGTAGCCCAAACTCCATTAAGGTCTTCGTTTATGGAAGATTGATCGAAACTCCAGGTCTCTCCATCCCAGTGTACGATCATGCCATCCTTGCCAACCACATAGACAGAATCCGGACCTGCGCCATGGACATCCTCGAAGTCCGAAGCAACAGGATGAGGCAACTCAACGCTACTCCAGCCAGAGCCATCATAGAGCATCAACAGACCCTTTTCACCGACTGCCCAGCCTTCCACAGGACTGTTGAACCACAAGGACTCGATCTTCAAGTCCGTATGAGTATCCAGAATCGTCCACTGATCATTTGTGCCGAGAGCACATGTGCCATCAACTCCGGCCACCATGATGCTCCCATCTTCAAAACACTCGAGATCCTGCAAATTTGCTTCTTTTCCAACATCCATCATGGAAAACGACTGGCCATCATATGCAAAAACATGGCCTTTTGCTCCAGCAAAAACCGCGTTGCCTGACGGATCGAAGCACATGGAATGGAAGGAATCACCAATGTCGGTGGAGATAATGTCCCAGTTGCCATCGTTGTACGAGATCAACCGTCCCAGAGATCCACAAGCGTACAAGTTGGTGCCGTCAGTTCGTACACCTTTCAGGAATCTTCTGGTGCCATGGGTCAGCCTGTGCAATTCATCGGACGCATATTCCATGGCCAGACCATTTCCACCAGAGGCGTAAACTATCCCACTGCCATTTCCAGACACAGAGGTATAGTAGACCGCCAATTGACTGTCGACCTCCTCCCACTTGTCAGACACTTTGCGCATCAATACCCCGTGGTTCGAAACATAATCATATCCTGCTACCCATGCAATGCCCTTTGCGTCAACGTAGGAAGACAAAAGGATTGTAAAAGGAAACTGGTCTGTGAGCTTCCACTCTGTCCCATCAAAATGGTAAATGGTGCCATTCATGGTGGCGACCCGGATATCATCAGGCCCGCTGCCATCTATGTGGAACAGACCTGCACCATCAGCGATCACCTGAACATCGATTTTCTCGCCATCCCAATGGAGAAGTTTTCCAAAATCGCTTGCAATATAAACATCAAACGGCCCCGTACCCCATATGGAGTGAAGATTGCTATCCTTGGAGAGCTTTGTCTCTATGCTGCTCCACTGATACCCGTCATAAAACAACAGCAGCCTGTCATCTCCACATATGTATATTGCCTGAGGTCCATACCCCCAAATATAACGTATGTTCTGTCTGGGCACGTCTTCAGGAAGCTGGTATTGTGACCAGCTGGCTCCATCGTAATGGAGAAGCACTCCATCTGCACCTGTCACCCAAATGTCTCCAAGAGATGATCCCCATATACCATAAAGGTCGACTCCAACACCTGAATCCATCAGCGCTAACTGCTGACCGTCATACCGAAGTATGGTGCCCGCCTCTCCAACCCAAAAAATGTTTTGGCTATCAAATACCCATATACCATACAGATCCTCACCAGCAGGCAGAGGGTTTTGCCTGCACCATCCGTCCTTGGAACAGGGTCGAACGTCCGTGAGAACACATTTGCCTGCCACATCCTCATATCCAGGATCACATGCACAATCAAATCCATCCTGCTGCCTTATACATGTATTTTTGTGATCTCCATGACACGGATTTGGCGCACAGGGATCATCCACACAGGAATTTCCAACAGCCAGCAGTCCAGGATCGCAATGGCAGTTGGCTGAAGTACCATCGTTGACACAGATGGTCCTGTCAGAATCAGGGCATACATCCGGCATGTCGCAAGGTCTTAGACAGTCATCGCCATAAAGCAGATATCCTTCGTTACAATAGCAGGTGGCTTTGGTCCCTTCAGCCTCACAAATTGTCTTGTGAGGTTCCTTGCAAGGGTTTGGTATACATGGTGTCACAGGTACACAATTTTCATTCTGATCGAGTTCATATCCTGCGACGCAGGAACACACGGCCGAACCATCTTCAATGTGGCATCTGGTCTTGTTGGGCTCTGAACAAGGGTTTGGATCACAGGGAGTATCTGTATCGAGTATGCAGTCCTTTTCTTCGTCAAGGACATAGCCAGGGTCGCAATAGCATTCTTCCTTTTGTTCAACCACCAGGCAAACGGTACGGTGCAGCCCAACGCATGGGTTGGGATTGCAGAGTTCATCTGAAGGAGCAGACCCGCAAGAATGGACAAAGAGTACCAAAGCCCCCCATAAAAATTTTTCCATGACCAGCACTGATGAGCGAGCAAAATTAGCAAAAACTGACATCCTGTAATGATGTATCCTTTGGACCTTTGTTGTCAATCCGAAACAAAACTCAGCCGCCATCATTCCCAAGCTCCCCAGTTTCTGGGCCTATTTCCAGGCCTGCGGCCCCATTCTCCCAAGCGCATCGCACCCTCGGACCTTTGATTGGATTTGTCAGGAGGACTAAAATCTCCCACCCTATTGAATCAGATTTCCCAGATCGCTTGTGAGGTCACGAAGATGCAAGGAATCGTCCGCAGTCGTGGATTCACCACGTCGAGGACAGATTCCGCAGCATCGACACAGAGATCGCAAGCGAGGTGGGAAATCAGGGTCCCCGAGCGATCCGCGCTCTGTTCGAACGGCGCTTCAAGCACTTCGCCACATCCTTTCGACGTGATAGCGCAGCCCCCACTCGCTTGGCACCTGGCACCTGCCTGGCACCTGTGCCTGGCACCTGCACCTGGCACCTGTTTCCAGGCCTGTTTCCAGCACCTGTATCC
>JALVPF010000430.1 GCA_027031935.1 Myxococcales bacterium
GCCCCCGCCCGCGCGGTGGGCGGGGCGGAACTGGTCGGGGCGTAGCGCAGCCTGGTAGCGCACTTGCTTGGGGTGCAAGTGGTCGCTGGTTCAAATCCAGTCGCCCCGATTAGACAGCGCTCGTTGCTTGGCAGCGGGCGCTGTTTTTTTCGGTTTTTTGTAATTGTTTGTGTAAGTTGACAAGCCTTTTTGCTGACGTTAGGGTGCTGCCTATGCCTTTGATTCTGCTAACCAATGATGATGGAATAAACACACCTGGATTGGACATGCTGGAACAGTCCCTGGAGTCGGTAGGAGAAATATGGACCATTGCTCCCGATGGAGAGAGGAGCGCCTGTTCCAGGTCCGTGACCCTCCATCGACCGTTGAGGGTAAAGCAGCTTGCAGAGCATAGATTCAGTGTGGATGGTACACCCGCCGATTGCGTTTTGTTGGGTTTTCGAGCCTTGCTCCCCACCAGACCGGATTTTGTTCTCTCGGGAATCAATCTTGGGTTCAACATTGGAGAGGACCTGGATTATTCGGGTACCGTTGCCGGGGCGGCTGAGGGCGCACTTCAAGGGGCAAAGATAGCCTCCATGGCCATCAGCGTAAAGGCCGGCAGCGGGAGGGAAAAACTGGAAGAGGCCGGAAGGTTCTGTCGACTCTTGTGTGAAAGTCTGAAAACCACTTGTCTTCCGGATGACACCTACCTAAACATAAACATTCCTGTTCGAAAGTCGAAAATCGTCAGGGTAACCCGGCAGGGAAACAAACTTGCACCCGGTGATGTGGAGCGAAGGACAGATCCCAGGGGCCGCGAGTACTACTGGATTGGAAATCGCCCGGAAGAGCAATCTCCTCCAAAAGACACAGACAGGGGAGCCTTGGCTGATGGTTGTGTCTCCATGTCATTGTTGACTCTCGCAAGAGATTTTCGTGGAGACTGGGCCCCACCAAAAATCGGGGCTACAGGGTGGAAGGTGGAGGTATAGAATTGAGCTATTTAATCTCTGTTGTACAAGGTATACTGGTTGGGGTGGCGAACATCATTCCTGGCGTTTCCGGCGGTACCTTTGCGCTGGTGTTGGGGATATATGAGAGATTGCTGGCTGCAATAGGCGCATTTGGAATCAATACCATCAAGGTCATCATTGGGGTCATGACAGCGCCTGGCAGCAAAGAGAAGCGATCTGCCTTTGCTGCTGAATGGAAGAGGCTGGATGCTACCTGGATTTTGGTTCTGGCCCTCGGTGCCGCTGCTGCAATACTTGCAAGCTCTCACCTCATAGCCTATCTGCTGGAGTCGCATTTGTCTCCAACCCTTTCTTTTTTCATAGGTCTCATCATTCCTTCCATGGCTGTTCCTTACAAGCTGCTGGAGAGAAAGTCCTGGCCCGAGATGCTTGCATGTTGTGTGGGTGTTGGCTTGCTGATCTCCCTGACTCTCATAAGACCGGCCAGCGGTGGAAACATGGGCTTGATCGGCTTGTTCGTCTCGGGAGCCATTGCCATTTCCGCCATGATCCTTCCTGGCGTGTCAGGCTCTTTCATGTTGATGATCATGGGGGAATACAAGACCGTCCTCGATTCCATAAACAACATGGATTTGACAAAGCTTGTGGTGTTTGCCGCAGGCTGCCTGGTGGGCTTGTTGGCCTTTGTGCGCCTTCTCAACTACCTTCTCAAGAGGTTCCATTCGACGACAATGGCTTTTCTCCTGGGCCTTATTCTGGGCTCATTGTGGGTCCTTTGGCCATTCAAGGAGCTTGCAGTCGGGGAAAAGATTGTAAGTGGTATAAACGTATTACCTACTAGCCTTACACCTGAATTCATGTGGTCCATGGGTGGTTTTGTGTTTGGTCTGGTGTGCTCTGCTGGGATCATGATTTTGGGTGCAAAAGGGAACAAGGGAACTGGGAACGATAGCACGAATGCGTAAGAAGGCCTGGATTTTTCTGCTCACCTCGTCTTGCCTGGCAGGCTGTATGGCCAGCGCTCCTCCTTCTTGGCTCAAGGATGTCCCGGATGCAGAGGCTGTTGGTGTTTATCACAAGGTAGCACCAGGACAGACCTTGTTCTCCATCTGCCGGATCTACGGAGCAGACCCACAGGAGATTGCTGAGGTAAACGGCATTGACAACCCGAATGAAATCACTGCAGGGCAGCTTGTTTTCATTCCCGATGCGAGCGCCCCAAAGGCAAAGGCCAGTGAATCTGCTTCCAGAAAAGACCTGAACGACAAGCACCTAAGACACGTAAAGGGCATGTTCATTTGGCCTGTAGATGGTGTACTAACCTCGCGCTTTGGTATTCGCCATGGCAGGAGGCACGATGGTATAGACATCGGAGCACCCAGGTCGACTCCCATTCGTGCATCTGCAAAGGGAAAGGTTTTGTATGTTGGACAGCAAAGAGGATACGGTAATCTTGTGATAATAAGACACGAAAAAAACTATATAACCGTCTATGCTCACAACTCCAAAAATCTGGTAAAAGAAGGTCAGGAGGTAAAGCAGGGTCAGGTCATCGCCGAGGTTGGACAAACTGGAAGGGCCACAGGGCCCCACGTGCATTTCGAGATCAGAGAGAGGACCAAGCCCAGAAATCCACTCTTTTTTCTTCCGAGAAACAACTGATTCAGGAGAGCAAGGATGAACAATGAACTAAGCAAGTACATAAGGGATATTCCGGATTTCCCAAAACCCGGAATCGTGTTCAAGGATATCACTCCAATGCTAAAGGATGCAACTGCGTTCAAGATGGCAATTGACCAGATGCAGCAAATCATGGCACCGTGGAGGGCAGATGCTCTTTTGGGTATCGAGAGTCGGGGTTTCATTTTTGGTGCTGCTCTCGCATACAAAATGGGCCTGGGAATGCTGGCTGCACGAAAACCTGGAAAGCTTCCATATGAGGTGGACAAGGTTTCATATGACCTGGAATATGGTTCCAATACCTTGGAATTGCACAAGGATGCGGTTGAAAAGGGCATGAGAGTCGTTGTGGTCGATGACCTGCTGGCCACGGGAGGGACGGCTGGAGCATGCGCGAAACTCATTGAAAAACAAGGCGGATTGGTCGCTGGCCATATTTTTGCGGTGGAGCTAACCTTTCTCGGTGGACGTGAGAGATTGGCTCCAGCACCGGTCGAAGCCCTGTTGAAATACGATTCTGAGTGACGAAGGTCACATTTTTTTCCTGTTTTTCTTTTCAGCGGTGTCCAACTGGTAGATGGGAGCAATCATGGACACCCATGGCGAGCGAATAACAGAAAAAGAGTTGGTAAAACTTGACCAAGGAAAATCAAATTTCTCTGGAAGAACTCTACGATCGGTTTTCCCATCTGGTCTACCGCCGATGCCTCGTTCTGTTGGGAAACCAGGCCGATGCAGAGGATGCTCTTCAAGAGGTGTTTGTGAAGGCTTGCCGGGCTCTGGAATCGTTCAAGGGAGAATCATCTCCCATGACGTGGCTTTATCGAATTTCCACAAATCATTGTCTAAACATCATTCGTTCCAACAAACGCAGGAGCATTCGTCATCAACGCCAGGCTTTTTCAGGAGATCTGCCAAGAAGTGTGTCATCCGAGAAGATGGAAATTGCCACCATGGTCAGGGAGGTCTTGCCAAAGTTCGACGAAAAAACCCAGAGGATGGCTGTTTGTTATTTCGTGGATGGAATGGGTCAGGAGGAGATAGCAGCTCAAGAGGGTTTGAGCGTTCCAACCGTGAGAAAACGCTTGAAGCTTTTCGTTCAAAAGGCGAACAAGGTCCTGGAAGGACGGAGTAAGAAGTGAGACTCTCTCTAGACATCTCCCCTGAACATCCTGCGGAACATGATTTGACCAGGTTTCACGCCGGGGATTTGGAAAAGGAAAAAAGGGATGCAATCCAGGCACATCTGTCGACATGTGACCATTGTGCCGAATTTATCAGGCACCTGGATTCGTTCAGGCAAGAATTTGCTTCCAGCCACTACAGGCAAGGTTTCTTGGCATTGGTTCGCAAGGAGGCACAAGGAGACTTTCAGGAGGCAAAATCCTGGTGGCAGAAAGTCTTTGGTCCTTCCCGGAGAGTGTTCCTGGCTTCAAGTGTCGCGACCTTGCTGATCCTGGCAGTTGTCGTGTTCATGAATCGGAATCCTAAGGATAATTCAAGCTCCATCAGGATGAAAGGCTCTGAAATATCATTGAGTTACCTTGTGATGGAGAATTCCAGACCAGTGTTGGCAAAACCCAACCGTATTCTTCACCCCCGGGACAGGATACAGTTTCGGCTCTCGGCACCAAGGGGTGGATATGTGCATATTGTGGGCGTGGATGAGGCCGGAGCGGTGACAGTATATTTCCCCTTGCCTGGCATGGAGCCTGAAATTTATCCCGGTGGCTCGGGAAGGCCGGTGCCAGGGAGTGTCATTCTGGATGATACCCTGGGAAAGGAACGGGTTTTTGTGTTACTCTGTGAAAAGCCCATTGGCCGGACACAGCTAGAGCACAAGATTTTGGGCGCAGCAAAAGATCCCAGGACATGGATTTCCAGGAAAAGCCTGCCAATGAACTGCAAGCAGACGAGCATAGTGTTGCAAAAGGAGCTTCCATGAGTGCCAGCTCCACAAAGAGACGCAGTCTGTGGACCGCGTTCGTCCTTGTGCTTTTTTGCCACCAGTTCTTTGCTGCCCATGCTCTGGCCAACTGGCCTGCCGGGGACATGAAACCCTTTGCCCTGATCGTGGGAAACAATGACGGTGGTCCGGGGATGCAGAGGCTCATGTATGCCAAGAGGGATGCCAGAAAATTCGAGGATGTCTTTGTTCAGTTGGGTCACCTAAAGAAGGATGATGTCTGGACCGTGTTGGAGGGCGATGCTGACCAGGTGCGTCAGGCCATGTCGAAGATGGATCTTGCCATCGGACGCGCCAAGGACTCCGGCCAGAGAGTGCTTTTGATTTTTTACTATTCCGGTCATGCTGTAGATGGGACATTAAAGTTAGGTAATACAAGTCTTTATATGTCAGATGTGAAACTCTGGTTGAAGAATTCATCCGCCGACGTTCGTATTGCTTTCGTGGATGCCTGCCAATCTGGAGAGATGACCCGCATGAAAGGAGGGACTCTCGCACCATCCATGGTTTCAGTGGATGACACAAAGGGCCAGATTATCGTGACCTCATCAGCCGCCAGTGAAGGCTCTCAGGAGTCTGACGAAATAGGTGGGTCGTTTTTTACGCATTTTCTCGTCTCTGGTCTCAGGGGCGATGCAGATGTCTCAGGAGACGGGATTGTAAGTCTGCGTGAGATATACGAGTATGCGTACAACAGGACCGTAAACAGAACCGCAAATACGAGGGGTGGGACCCAACATCCCACATACGGTTATTCCTTGGCAGGCAGGGGCGAGATTCCCCTGACAACCACCTACATGCTCGAGTCGGGACTGTTGTTTCCTTCGGAGCTTTCCGGATCATATCTGGTCTACAATCTTGGATCCGAGAGGGTGGCCGCCGAGTTGAATAAGAAAAAAGGTGAAGAACGCTTTATCGCAGTGCCTGAAGGTGACTATCTGGTAAAGAAACGCAGGGAGCACGATTTGCTACTGGGACGTTTGCATGTGCGCCACAGAAAAAAAACCCAGGTCATGGACGAAGAGCTTCAACCCACCTCCTTTGATGACGACATGATCAAGGGGTTGGTGCTGATCCATGAGCGAACCTGGAAAATCGGTTTTTCATTGAGGATGGGCGCCGAGGCATTCTTTGATTCTCCCACCAGGGATGATCTTTTTTATTCTTCACCTCAGGTGGGCATAGAGATCGCTTTCATCGACCTGATAGCCAGGAATTTTTCATTGACTATGGACCTGATGTTTGCGGGTGGTGAAGATGACACCCAGGTGGAACTGGACACGGGTGTCATGCAAACTGTACCAACGAGTTTTTTCAGGCTTCAGGTAGGCGCGGGGGTTTATTACCGTTTGGACTGGTCATGGTTTGGATTATATGGCGGACCAAGACTGGTACTATTGATGGCCAGCAGGAAGTTTGGGGCACCCATGGAAAACTATGAAGCTCAGACTTTCGGGTCTTTGAGCCCGGGGCTGGCCATGGGAATAACCCTTCATCTGGGAAGTTGGGATGTGTTCATGGAAGGCCGGGTGAACTATCTGTACTACAACATAGATACGGACGCATCTTTGGGATTTGGCGGAGGATATTTTGGCGTGGCCTATCGCCATTGACTGGAGGCATGATATGCGCTGGTTTGTAACTTTATTTATTTTGGTCTTTCCTGCCATTATATGCGTGCCAGGCTGTGGAGACTATTCGAATGAGCAGTTGGAAGAGGATCTGGAATTTCTTTCTGCGGTTCCTGCAAAAGAGGTCATGGAGTTGCGGGTGGCTGACACAAACCCGAGAGTTCTGGGTGACTCTGAACAGGGTTTGAACAGCATTCAAGAACCTCTGCTCGGTCAATTGGCAGAGTTTTATGTCAGCTCTCTGAAGGTGACAGCAGGAATCAACCAAGGAGTCCTGGGCTTTTTGGATTCGGTGGACAAGATAGTTCACTTTTTCCCGCCGGTGCTAAGGGAAAAAGACAGGAGGGTCTGGGGTCCGTGGCCTTCGGATGACAACCCTGATGTTGATGTCAGGTTTTCCATGTTGAAACAGGCACCTGGCCAGTTCGGCATATTTTTTCAGCTCAGGCTTGTGTCTAGGGCCGAGACCATGGGCTTTGATGAAGGCTGGACTGATTGCATCCATGGTCAGGTCAGTCCTCAGGGCCTTGTCAAAAGAGGTACAGGAACCTTGGTCGTGGATTTGCAGTCATGTGCGGAGGTGGATGAAAACTCCGGGCAGGGTACAGCCACGGTCTTGTTCGATACGGCCCCGGATGCAGAGAATCGTGACGGAAAGACGGAGCTTTCCATTGATTTTGTGGATTTCCTTGGCAGGGATGGTTTGAAGAATGGAGATCTTCCACTGACTGCAAATTACTATTATCTGGAGCGAAGTGATAAGTCCGGCAAGTTTGATTTCAGGACCTGGAGTGATGTACACGCAGAGACTGATCCTCAACTCGACGCACTGGAGCAGTGGGACTGGGCTGTAAGATGGACCGATGATGGTTGTGGGCGAGCTGACCTTAGAATATCCGGGGGTGATCTGGGGAATTTTGAAGCCACGGCCAGCGAATGCTGGAACTCGGATCACAAGCGGGTGTATTTTTCCAATCCCTTTGCTTCTGCCCCTGATCCGACCGAGGAAGGTTCCGAGGCGGATTGTTGCCTGCCTGCCGCCGTTTTCAACGACTGATCCTGTATTTTTTGTCCAATTTAAAAAATTAAAAAAGTTTTTTCTGCTTTTCGTGCTTGTGGTGTCAAAAGTAGTGAATTCGGGAAACAGCAACCACTACAAGGAGGTCTGGTTAAATGAAACGGTTCACTTCCATTTTTGCGAGTCTGGCGATTTCAGGGCTTTTGGCAACTGCCTGTGCAACAGATGACATCTCCTCTGGTGAGGCATTTCGTGCTGCCTTTCCAGATGAGGACACCTTGACCATAAAAACAAAGTCACTTTCTGAAAAGCAGGATAGCTTGACGAAAATGGACCAGGCGCTGGTGGGTGACAGGGCTGACCTCCATGACCTCAGCTTTGCTGTTGCCTTCAACGTAAACAGGTATGCGAGGAACATCCTGGAAGTGATCTGGTTCATCACCAGGTTCCAACCGACTGTGGCTATTGCAGAAGACGGTGTCATAGGAGATCCCGGAGAGGAGTTTCACTACAATGCCAGGGCTGTGTGGGGACCATTCAAGGATGATGAGGGAAAGAACCTGGAATATATCCTCCATGTATGGCGGGGGGTAGACGAGCAAGACGGGAGAACTGCCTTTATTTATTTCATGGCTGGTCGACCGGTCGGAGGAACCGATGCCGATTGGGTTCCGTTCCTGGTGGGTGGTGCAAAACCTTTTGATGGAAACCACAACCGTTTTGGACTGGTCCAACTGGACATGAACGCTGTTGGCACACTGGACCCCAGCGAGGATGACGTTGGAGTATTTTCCTTTGTTTACATGCAGGAGCAGGACAGTCACGTGGTGGCCGCCACGGGTGAAGGTGTTTGGTCAGATGACGAGCACACTGCCACCACCGATGCCACGTATTTTTATGGCGAATCCAGTGAGGGATATGCAGTACTGGAGTTCGACACCAATTCTGACCTGGAAGATGACAATGGTGATGCCCTGGAACACATTCATGTGACCACAGGCTGGTTGTACAACGGTGATGGACGATCCGATGCGCAGGTCTCAGGAGGAGATCTTGGCGAAGCCTCCGCCAACATGACCGAATGCTGGGGCGCTGACCACACACAGACATACTTCCTGTTCAATACACAGGGTGCTGACCCCGAGGTGAACGTGGAAGACGGTCAAGTCTCTTCCTGCTTTACTCCGGATCCCCTGGAACTGCCGGAAATAGACTATGAAGCAATCCGCTCAGCATTCGATTGATGCAGGTTCTACTCGATTCACCGACCCTTGAACTCGGCCTTTCTGCGCTCCATGAATGAGCGCACACCTTCTGCCGCATCCTCGGTACCCATGAGTTTCCTGGCCTCCTGAAGGAGGCTTATCCTGGCCTGGTCCCAACCCTGCTCCATGGCCACCAGGGAAGAATGTCGCGTGGCCCTGACCGCCAATGGTGCTTGTTGTGCCACCTCCCTGGCCAATTCGAATGCCCTGCGGTGGAGTTGGTCGGCCGCAAGCACTTCGGCCACCAGGCCCATGCGGAAAGCTTCCTTTGCGTCAAAGGCCGCTCCTGTCAGCATCCACCTCATGGCGTTTCCCCAACCTGCCATATGCGGAAAGCGAAGGGTGGCACCACCAAAGGGCATGATTCCGCGGCCCACTTCCAGTTGTGAAAATTTCGTGTCGTCGGCACACAGTCGTATGTCCGATGCCAGAAGAAGTTCCACACCAATGGTGATACACCACCCCTGCACAGCACAAACCACCGGTTTGGATCGTCGTCGGCCCGAGGTATTCATGTCCAGGGGGTCTATGGAGTGTTCGGGAAAAAGTGCCTTGCCAGAGGCCACTGCGGGGCCAACCTCAGCCAGGTCCAATCCACCTGTGAAGTTGTCACCATGTCCGAACAGAAACATGCACCATGAGTCATCATCGTCTTCGTACTCGGTGAAAGCCTCGGCCAGATCCCAAAGCATCTGCAAGTTGAATGCATTGGTTTTCCGAGCCCTGTTCAGCCCCACGGAAAAAACGTGATCGGACTTTTCTGTGGTAAGGGTCTGTAGTTGCATTTACTAGAGCCCCTCTGACCTGTTTCGGAAAGTCATATCAGGACCGACACCCTCTAGGAAACAGTCGCTGGGATCTCCGAAAGGAAGGCTGTAGACGAATCCATCGGGAATGTATTGTGCAGGCAGGGGACCAGAGCCGTCTCCGTTGTTGATGTCCCAGCCTTCATCGTCCCATGCGGAGTATACGCTGTCGTTCCAGGCTGCTGCATCTTCAAACTGCTGCCACCAGGAGGCCGTGTCATCTGAGACCACCGTGCCTTCAGGTAGCAGGTTTTCGAAGATGCGGATTCTTTGCCGCTTTACCCAGACAGGATCCAGAATGGCTGCATTCAGCTCTCCTTCATACATTATTCCGCGGTTGTTCTTGTTGCACGAGCCTATGCTCATGAACTTGTCATCGACGATCAACATCTTCGAGTGAGTGTCCAGATTCACGAATCTTGATTCCGTTTCGTCTATGCCCCAAGTGACGACATGGTCGAAGGTCCTGAGCTGGTAAGTCATATATCTGGATTGGCCGAATTCATCCAGCAGCTGTTGGTTAGTCTTGTAAGTCCATTCGCAACCCGGGTCCAGCCATTCATCTATGGGCTTGGTTATAACGATGAGCTTCAAGGATGGATGGTCGCGCATGCTTTGTGCTATGGCGTCAACCAACCACGGAATACGCCAATATTGGTCTTCTATGAAAATATAGTCCTCTGCCTGCGCAACCGCATTGAACCACGTCTCGGCGATGGCCTGTTCCGAAAGAGGCTTGGGCATTGTGGCCGTGACCTGCACCTGCATTCCGTCTTCATGGGCAGGCTGGTCATGTCTGACAGAAAAGTCCGAGGAGTTTTCCGAGAATGTCACGCCCTGTTCCATTAGGTAGCTCCATCGCTTATGGAACACATCGGCGGCATCCTGCACGGAAGGACCATCGATTCTGACCATATAGTCCCGCCTGGGACCAAGATCAGAATCACGATCTTTGTTCATGACCTCCTCTCGTTCTTCTTGCGTTGCGTCGAAATTCATTCGTCTGTGGTCAAACACCAGGTGTTGGGATGAATCCCAGTCCGTAGACTTTATGTTCATGCCACCGATATAGGCAATCTTGTGATCTATGACCATGAACTTCTGGTGCCAGGATGCTATCTGGGCTTCTATATCAACG
Organism: Myxococcales bacterium; assembly: GCA_027031935.1. GTDB lineage: Bacteria > Myxococcota > B64-G9 > B64-G9 > B64-G9 > JALVPF01. Next base: position 10,461 of record JALVPF010000430.1, read on the forward strand.
ATGGGCCAATCGGTCATGTCCACCGTATAGTCTGGAAGAAATGAAGGAATGGGGTCTTCAGGGTCGAAGTTCAGTCCGACGTAATCATCTGAACTCGCTTTGACCCTGTCGGAAAAAACGAATGATGGAGGGTCCAGGGGAAAGACGCCGGAAGAGTCATTTCCCTGGCCCATGAACTCGAAATCGTCATCAGGGTTTTGTGCAAAATCCTTGAGCAAGTCGTCTG
>JALVPF010000431.1 GCA_027031935.1 Myxococcales bacterium
ATTTTCGGCGGAGTCATAGTCCCCGGTACATTGACCGCGTCGATCTATCAGACGCCTTTGAGCGACGCGGAACGCAAGGCTCCCATGGCATTTTCACCTCTCGTAGACGTGCTCTCCCGCTGGGACTATTCAAAAACCCAGGCTCTGGACGAAGCCAGAACTGCGGTGCGATCGGAAAGCTGGGGCAAACCCAAAAGCATACAGGTCACCACCCAGGAAATAAGCGAACTCTACAGGCACAGACAAGGCTCGGCAAAGGGCAGGGAGCAGTGGTGGGTAAAAATAGAATTTGCGCCATGGGCCAGGTTGTTTGAAAACATGCCTGACGAAGATGGAGATGGTTACCCCGAGATCTATGGCCAGCTGGATCCGAGATTGATCACACAAGAGGTGATGGACTATACCGAGAAACACTATGCCGAAAAACTCCTCGATGCAGACGAAGTCAAGGCATGGGTAAACGAACTTGCATCCTATTGGTACCCTTCCTATAACACAGACGTTCTGGACATGTCCGGTAAACTTGTATGGCCTCTGGCCGACACCGAACCAGAGGTACTCTCCGAACTAAAAGGCCTGAAGTTTGAAGACCCTTCTGCCATCATCAGAGGAAAGCCACGCGGAAAAGCTGTCTACAATGTTTTCCTCGTAGAAGGCATACAGCCACGGGACAAAAAACCCGTTTTGTCAAAAACCACAAAATCCAGGACTCCAGACCAGGACAGGACCCTGACCGTCATACTCGAACCGCAAAAAAAACTGCTGTCTTTTCAGCTGGAAAAGCTAGGCAAAGGCGCCTGGGAAAAATGGGCAAAAAGTGTGTCCGGTTTTCATCGCCAGCTAAGAAAAGCCCTGGCAAAGCGGCCAAAGGCCCTAAAGGCACTTATGGGCAGAGACGGCTTCCTGTTCTTCCGAAACTCCATAAAATACGTTATTGGAGGAGACCTTCGAAAACAGCCCAAAGGGAAAAACCCCTTTGACACAATTGTGGACTTCAAAAACTACCTTGCAAAACAAGGTGTGGATTTCCTTCTGGTCCCCATCCCGACCAAGGTGGAGGTCTTCCCGGACAAGATCCTGAGTGGAAGGTTCAGGACTGATTCTCTGCCAGTGCTCAATCCATATGGCCGAAAACTGCTCAAGGAACTTGGAGATGCCGGGGTGGAGATCGTCGACTTGTTGCCTGTATTCCTCGAAGAACGCTCGGTCAACCAAAAAGGGCAGGAAGCCCTATACCAAGCACAGGATACCCACTGGACAGACCGAGGTCTGCGTATGGCAGCAAGAATCATCGCCAAGCGCATCGAAAAATACCCCTGGTACCAAGGGCTCTCCAAAAATCCTGTAAACTTCACCCAGAAAAAAGTAACCTTCAAGCGACAGGGAGACCTGGTGTCACGCCTGGCCGAGGGTGAAAAATCACGATACAAGCCACAGCAGCTCATAGGCTGGAAAGTCTTTGGACCTGACGGAAAACCATACGAAGACGATCCCCAAAGCCCCATAGTTGTGCTAGGAGACAGTTTCACCGGTGTCTATCAGAGAACATACTGCCGCAACGCCGGTGTCTCAGCTCACATAGCGCGTCTCATCAAATATCCTGTTGACCTGGTGATGAGCTATGGAGGAGGTCCCAACGTCAGAAAGAAGTTACTCAGACGCGGAGAACAGTCCCTTAGAAGCAAGCGCCTCGTTATCTGGATGTTCGCTGCTCGCGACCTGTACGATTACTGGGAAGACTGGGAACCCATACAGACAAAGAAGGCGGGAGACTGAATCTTGCGCCTTGCCCTTCGCGTCCCCGTCCTATGTGGCAGCCTTTGTCTGATTCTTGTTCCTTGCTGTAGCCACGGTACTTTTGACCGCCACCATGGAAAATTGCTTGCAGAACTTCTCTCTCTTTCCGAAGAGGCTCGCACGCAGCTCTCGGCAAAGGTCCCTGCATCCATTAACATACCAGGCGAGTTGGATGAGCTGTACCAAAAGGCCCAAAAAGCCGTGGGAACCAAGAGGGACAAGGCTGCCATTGTCTCACTCAACGAGTTCCTGTTCAGAAAATCAGGCTTCAGCCGGGAGGTGGACGATCCCGATGTGCGATTCATGCTGCTACCCTACGTGATAGAAAAGAAGCGAGGCTCCTGTCTTGGCCTGGCAAGCCTCTACCTTGCCATATCCCGCCGCCTGAACCTGCCGGTAAAAAGCGTCCTGGTTCCTGGCCATATATTCTTACGCCTCGATGCAGATGACGGCTACACAAACATAGAGCTTCTTCGCCAGGGTGAGGCCATGTGGGACGACTGGTACAGAAAAAAGTGGATGGTTCCAAAACATGCAACTTCATACATGAGAGGGCTTTCCGACAGAGAATTTCTCGCAGTGCTACGTTTCAATCTGGGAAACGAGTATCGCACCCAAGGCGATCTGGTCCATGCCCTGAAAAAATATACACGCGCGGCACAGGATTTCCCGGATCTGGCTGAAGCTCATGCCAGCATGGGGCTCGTTTATCAAATGCAGGGATTCTTTCACAAGGCTCACGATTCCTACAACAAGGCCAGGAAACTGCAAGCTGATCTCCCCGGCCTGGAAAAAAACATGGCTGAGCTGGACAGGCAAATGAAGTCGGCGGGCTTAGAAAATTTTTCGCTTCATCAACACAAAAGACAATAGCAATACCAAGAAGCCCCAAATGTTTCCGTCCGAAGCCGATGAGCAAGCTGCGCAACTGCCAGACACAAGCTCCTCAGGTTCTTCTTCGCACCGAGGATCTACAGAATCCTCGGCAGCCTGATCGGATCCATCTTCAATGCCGCCATCAGCGTCTGGTGGATAGTCCTGTGGCTCCGAGTAGACAGTCTCTTCATCTGGATAATCCTGCGGCTCTGAGTAGACAATCTCTTCATCAGGCCACGGCTCCTCTTGCTGCCAGGGCAAAATCTCTATCCCTGCCTCGAACACATCCCCATCGCTCTGAGCTTCCAATTGCAAGCCATCGCCGTCTTCCACCTCCACAAGAAAGTCTTTCACCAGTGCCTTATTGGTGCCGCCTGCTTCTGATGATATGTCGAAGTCATCAAGGATCTGAACGCCCTCTGCATAATAGTTCATGTGCCTATCGGTATATTTGTCCGTAAAATGAATTCTCAGCAGATAGGAACCATTAGGAATATCAAAATTGTAAACATGTGGGCTTTTGTGGCGCACGCTCTTGTAAACCTCTGCAGGGGCCGCATTATCAACACCAGTAATATCCACAGTGTCTGGATTGATCCAGTCCTGCCCTCCTGTGACAAATGCGTCATCCCTCAGCCAACCATCCACATCGTGTTCGTTGCTTCCACAATTGATCTTCAAGGGTAGCACGAAGGAGACCACCTCCACCGTCGCATGTCCCTCGATCCCGGCTGAACTCGCTGTAATGACAAAGCTGCCGCTTGACCCATCAGAGCTAAAGGTACTGGTGTGCTCGTTTGAACGCTGTGAATCAGACGTCGGGTTCATAAAGCCACCACCCGAAACAGACCAGGCCATATCACTATCGATTGGGTTGCCATTCTGATCTTTCGAATAAGCTATAATCTCCGTGCTTCCACTAT
>JALVPF010000432.1 GCA_027031935.1 Myxococcales bacterium
ACCAAGCACAACTATATCGAACAAGCCATCATCGATTTTTGCCTCAGGTGCTATCCACATGCCGCCACCAAAAAATTGTCCGTTTGCCACTACCACGTTGTTGGCAACGATCTCTTCATCGAAACTATCATCGATGCGAAGACGTATTGGCTTGTTGGTATACGACAAAAGCGCACGTATGGTTCCCAGGAAAAAGGATAACTTGCCGCCAAAGGCCTTGGTGGAATTGTTGACAAGATGATCCACCAGGCCTCCGATTCCAAAGGAAGTGATGTTGGCAAAGCACCTGCTGGCTCTTCGCCCTTCATGATCCAGAAATGAAATCAGGCCCACATCCACTGATCGAGCCCTGTTGTGAGACACTGTCTCAATGCATTTATTCAGATCCAGTCCTATGCCAAGGGATTTTCTGTAGTCACCACCCGTTCCCCTTGGTATCAAGCCGAGTGTGGCATCAGGATTGATTGCAGTACCTTGAGTGAAGAAACCATTTACCGCCTCGTTGATGGTGCCATCTCCACCAACGACGATGATTCTCTGGACGCCATCGCGTAAAGCCTTGGATACAACTCCGGTGGCATCCATCGGGCCCGTTGTCATGTGTTGTTCAAAATCACCAATGGCAGAGTGCAATCCTTGGTGTATGTGAGGCCAATGCTTTGCAGTCTTTGAGTTTGCGCTGTGCGGATTTACCACTACAAGTGTTCGCATGGCCGAGCCTCTGACAAGGTCAGTCCGAGTGCTGGTAGCTGCCAACCATCCACTGACCCGCTCGTTTGATAAAACCTACCTCTACTTGCTCAACATCATCCAACGCCTTGATGATTTCCATAAACTGCATGGCTCTCTTGCCATCTTTGCTTATCTCGGTTCGTCCGAACCTTATCCTGGGAAAGCCTCCTCCCGTGTTCCTCCAGAGCTTCGATGCCTGTTCCTTCTTCAGGTGAAGCACCAGCCATGGCCATGTGGGGAGTTCTGGTGGCCTTGACTGACCTGGTACGATTTCCACAACCAGGAGTTTCCGATCAAGTGGGATATCGTTTTTGACAAGCAGGCTGTAACTGAAAGAAAGCAGTTTGAGTACATCTGAATCCTTGAATTCGGAGATTGGTTTGGCCAGCGGGTTTTTGTCCTGGCCGTCGTCCAGCCCATCACGGTCTGTGTCGGCTCTGGACGGATTGGTGAACCTTTTTGACTCCTCTATGTCCTTAAGTCCATCTGAGTCCTTGTCGTTGAAAAATTCCTTCAGCTTTCGTTTGAAAACTTTTTGAACCGTCTTGAATCTGGGTTTGGTCAGGCTGGTGGACTGGGCAAATGTTCGAGTCAAGGCAATGGTTATGTCCCTGCCCCTGACCTTGATGGAGAAGGTTGGGGGAGGTACCCTCCCAGAGGGATCGTAGAAACTGGTAAGTCCGGAGAACACAGGCTTAGTCCACGTCTTTCCGTCTCCAGACCATGTCAGGAAGAGATCCAGCTTTCCTCCTATTCTGTCCTCTGCAAAAAGAACCCAGACCCTTTCATTGTCCACTTCCTTGGCGTAGGGATTTGATGAAGAGGGCTGGCCTTCCCAAAAAAGTGTGACGGGTACTTTTTTTCTCAGGCGCAAGGAACTCGAATCAGATGTGGCAGCCTGAATTATGGCTTCGGTAGCCCTTGGAATCCCAAAGGACATCAAAGCCCTGGCTGCATACCAGGCCGTGTCAGGTTTGTCGGTGAGAAGAGATATCAATGGCCGGATGCTGCCGGGAACCTGGAGACCATCCGCCTCGGCTGCGCCCAACCTGCGGTAGTATGCGTCCTTGTTTTTCAAGGCCCAGAGTATGCCTCTGCCGTATTCGGTCTTGCCCAGCCTGAATAGGGCCCGCGCCAGAATGACCCGGATCCACATGGCGCTCTCTTGTTCGATAAGCTTTTGCAGCGAAGGAGCAAAGGATGAATCAAGACTGTCGAAAAATCTGACCGACGCATCATCTGGCTCAGGGGGTGAGTCCCTGAGAATATCCAGGAAGAAATCTATTGCCTTGGCGCTTCCGCTACGGGCCAAGACTTCTACCATGAGTGTGCGTTTTTCACCCTGAAGCTTGTCTAGAAGATGCAAAGCCTTTTGCGCTGCACGATCTCCACTCGATGCCAGGGCTTCGATACAGAGGGGAAGTTCCTCTGCTGTCTTGCTGGAACTTTTTCTGTTTTTATAGAGTTTTTTCAGCATGGATAGCATGGGGCCAACGGCTGAAGGAGACCTCATTTGGGAAATGGCTTTATAGATGGCTTTGCGAACTTTTACAGATTTTTCAGTATCCAGCATGCGGACCAGATCAGCAAGATGTTCATCGCTTTTCAAAACGCCAATGGCGAGTATGGCTGCCCGTTTCGTGTCATTGTCAGAATTTCTTGCCGCCCGGATCAGCTTTTGAGCCTGCGATGACATGGATTGTATGGCAATAGCTCGAATGGCGTTCAGGCGGACCAATCGTGATTCATCTGACAGTGCTGTTCCGAGAGCGTTTGCAAGACGTTCACGGTAGGCAGCCTCATCACTCAACTTCAACCTTGCGGCTGCTCTTGTTGCGCCGAGTCTTACCAGAACCCTGCCGTCTGAAAGGCCTTTGACACATGTTGAAACAGCCTCGTCTCCATGTGATGAAAACAGGCGCAGGGCACCGGATGGATCTCGCCTGGTGGACTGGTCGGCCGTACCAACTAGCAGTTCCCAAAGAGCGTCGGCATCGCCGATGTCCGACAGGGCCGCTGCCGCTTCCAATCTGAGGGCCTTTTTTTTTGCAGCGATCCTGGCTGCTTTAGCCAAGTCTTTCGTGCTGGGATCGGACTTTTTGGGGAGCCACGCAGCTTTTGGAAATCCCTGAAGTATTTTTCCCAAGGCCTTGACTTGATTCTCCTTGTCTACCCCCATCCTGTAGAGAGCGAACCTGGCCCAGATACGATCTGTGGTGGAACCGGATTTAGAGAGACGAAGGGCCTCCTTCCTTGCATCATCTCCCCCCACCAGTGCCAGTGCCCTGAGTGCCCTGGTCCTGAGCGATTGATCCTTGGAATTCATCTCGTCGATGATGTTGCTCAGGTACGCATCATATTTCATCAGGCACAGTGATTTGCTCGCTTCGATTCGTACCGCTGTGTCAAGGTCACTGGTGAGGTCTACGAGTTTCTTCCTGACATCCTTGGTGTTATAGCGCCACATGACGCCAGCAGTTTCGGCTCTGGCCCTCGTGTTTTCGGACTCGAGAAGTTTCATGAGCGTGGGCAACACTCTTGGATCCGACAGTTTGACAAACTCCGCCAATGCCTTGGCATAATTGATATTGCCGGATCCCTTCAGAAGGTGACGAGCGATCCACTGAACCTTGTCCGGACCTTGTCTGGCTGTTGCTGAGGAGAAGATCGCAAATAGGAAAAATATGGATATCAAAGGTATGGACAGGCTTGACAAAAAGGATGATTTGACAGGTTTAGCCGTCATAATTTGCTCTCCATGGGGAAAATTGATCGCCAATGCTTGGGTGTTGATGAGAATGCCAGGGGATGAATGACTCTGAATGACTCATTTGCCAGATCGGTTCGGCCCCATAC
>JALVPF010000433.1:0-25940 GCA_027031935.1 Myxococcales bacterium
CCCAGTACCTGCGACAGGCAAGAGAAATTCTGTCAGTCCCGAGAGGGATTCCCCACACGAAATACAGGTCTTTCTGCCGGGATCGTTGTAAGTGTCGCACTTGGGACAGACGATCCCGGCATCCAGCAAGTTGTCATCGGATGCAGACATGGCATCTTCCGCAGGTGCTTGAGGGGGGGCGCTGGCCACTTGCAGTGGCTTTCCACAATTCATGCAGAAAGTGTAGTTATCAGCATTTACTGTACCACAGTGAGGGCATGTGGCCATGTGCTTCCTCCGGAATAAGATTATGTTCGGCCTCAGCTTGACGGCCGAAATTTTTGAACAGACTCGGTAGGCCCCAGCACGATCAGAGTGCTGCCCTCCTGAAGTACCTGTTCAGGGGGCGGGTTATACAGATAAGTACCATCTCCATGGGTTCTGATGGCCAGGACCAGAAGATCCTGGCTGCGTAAATCTGTATCCCTAAGGGCTTTTCCAACCATTGAACATTTTCCATCCAGGGATATCTCCTCGATGCGAAGAGTCTTATCCTGTCCTCTGAGCATGTTGTCAAGGAAACTCGTCACCTCTGGTCTGGCAATTTCCGAAGCCATCCTCATGCCGCCAATCCTGCTCGGACTGACCACCGCAGCAGCCCCTGCTCTTTTCAAGCGAAGCTCGTCTGCGGTGTCATTGGCTCTGACCACAATCCTGAGATCCGGATTTGCCTGATGAGCGGTAACGGTCACGAACAATGTGTCCCTGTCATCCGGCAAGGCCACAACTATGCCAGAAGCGCGATGTAGTCCGGCCTTCTCCAAAATAGCGTCATCAGCAGCTTGACCAACAACATATGGGATGGATGTTTTTGGATGTTGGTCAATAATTTTTTCTATCCTGTCTTCATGTGCGTCAACCACTACTACCGTCTGTCTGCTCGATAGCAACTCTTCAATGATATGGAGACCGGTGTCTCCTGCACCGCAGACGATTATATGGTCATGAATTTTTTTTAGGATCTTGTCCATTCGTTTTCTCCGATAAATCTGGCGCATTTCGCCTTCCACGAAAAAGGCGGTGACCGAAGTGGCAAAGACCAAAAGAACGCCCATGCCGCTCATCAACAGAGCGATAATAAACAGCTGACCATACCAGACATCCGCCAGCGGCGGTTTTGTATTTCCGACGGTGGTAAGGGTTATAATGGTCTGATACAGGGAGTTGAGCAAAGTCGGCTCATGTCCTGCCAAACGTCCAAGGCTCCAAAATCCCGCTACACCTCCTGCGATTACGAAGAGTATCAAAACGCTCAATATATACAGACGTCTTTGAATATCCATGGGTTAGAATTATGGGCTCCCAAACCCTGTTGTCAATATTCCTGGATCTGCCACCCTCTTTATCTGGGATATTCCACTTGCGTTGAGCCTTGTTCCGTTGCATATAAACATGCCATGCATCCTATACTATTTAGAATTCCTTTCATAGACATGCCTGTATATTCATACGGTGTCATGCTTGGGCTGGCTTTTATCGCCGGGTGGTATGTGGGCATGCACCTGATAGCCCGGGAGGGCATAGAATACCGTACCGCGGTATGGGCTTATGCCATGGTAGTGGTGTTTGCTCTTATTGGCGCCAGGCTGGCCCATATGATCTCGAATCCACAGACGGTCAGGATGTATGGGCTGTGGCATGCTCTGATGGCGTCCAAGTTTGAAGGCCTGGTGGCCTATGGCGGATACATCGGCGGGACCTTGGCGGCCTGGGTATACTCCAGGTTGCGGGGGATCGATTTTTGGTCCCTGGCTGACTGCACCACGCCGTCCATGGTTCTCGGCCTGGGGTTTACCAGGATCGGGTGTTTTTTGGCGGGTTGTTGCCATGGCAAGGTGACGGATTTGCCCTGGGGAATGGTGTTTCCGGCAGGAGCGCAGGCATCGCGCAATCCGGACTGCATCCCCGCCGGTGCAATTCCTGGAACAGTGCCGTCTTTGCCTGTACATCCCACCCAACTTTATGAATCTGCCGTGGGTTTCATCCTGTTTCCCGTCGCGTGGTATCTGGTGAAAAAGAGGAAATTTACAGGACAGGCTTTCCTGGTGATGATCGTAAGCTATGCTGTTGCGAGATTCCTACTGGAGTTCATTCGTGCTGACAGTGATAGGGGTACGGTGTTCAGTGTTTTTTCCACCTCTCAGTTCATCGGCTTGGTTTTGGTGCCCCTTGCCATAGGATTGTATGTTTGGAGAGCCAGACATGCGCCTGCGCCACCTTCTCCCCTGAGCAAGGAAGAAATTCGCCAAAGTCTCATGGATCAAGGTATCATCCCTTCCGAGGAGCAGGGCAAGTCGAAGAAAAAAAGGAAAAAATAGCTTCCCTGTCCATTCAATGAACCGAGGAGCAGATCCACATGGAACAACTGAAACAACTCCTGTCAAATGACTATATGGCGGCAGCGGTCTGGATGCTTGGAGGAATAGTTGCTGCCGGAGTCGTCAATCTCATAACCAAGGGAATTCTCACCCGCTTGACCAAAAAGACCAGGACAGAACTGGATGACAAGATACTGGATTTCATCGGCCGTCCGTTGTTTGTGACGGTGGTTCTGGTGGGTGCATATTTTGGTATCGCCCAGTTGAAACCTGGTTCCAGCGCCCTGTATTTTTCAAATGGCTTGTTGATTACCATTGGCGTGTTGGTTTGGACAAGTGGTTTTAAGAAGGTCAGCACCTTGTTGCTGAATTCCATGGCGGCAAGGGTAGATGGTCATAGGTGGGTCCAAAAACGGACTTTGCCCCTGTTTGAAATGTCTGCAAAGGTTGTGCTTTACGGTGGTGCTGCCTATGGTATTTTCCTGGCCTGGGATGTGGATGTGACCGCTTGGTTTGCCTCGGCAGGAATTTTGGGTATCGCTATTGGATTTGCCGCAAAGGACACCCTTGCAAACCTTTTTTCGGGCATATTCATCTTAGCTGATTCACCTTATAAAATTGGTGATTTTATTGTACTCAGTGGAGGGGAGAGGGGGAGGGTGACCGATATAGGGATCAGGTCAACCCGAATTCTCACCAGGGATGACATTGAAATAATTGTTCCCAACGCCTCTATCGCGAATGCGAAGATCATAAACGAGACGGCAGGCCCTCATGAAAAGGAGAGGGTGAGAGTGAGCGTGGGTGTGGCATATGGCACCGACATTGACAAGGTTTACAAGGCCTTGATGGAAATCGCGGAAGAATCCAAGTATCTTTCGCCTGAGCCTGAGCCTCGCGTGCGTTTCAGGGAGCTGGGAGATTCTGCGCTGAAGTTTCAACTCATGGGCTGGATAGACGAGCCGGTTCTCAGGGGCAGGGCATTGGATGAACTCAATGCCATGGTATACAAACGGTTCAACACAGATGGCATTCCCATCGCGTTTCCACAGGTGGATGTTCATCTCATGGATCGGTCCTAGTCCCTCAGCAACACGTCACAATAGTACCTGACTTTTCTCAGTGTCTTGCCGAGAGCGTTGGTGTGGATATCCTTTCTCAGGGAGAGGAATATCTTTCGTTTGATCCTGTAAGAATCAAACATCCACCTGAAGTCTTGCTTCATGCCCTTGCCATCGATATTGCCCATGGGAGCAAAGAGAGATTTTTTGTCATAGCCCCAGGCCCGAATGTCCTGCGGGTCCAGGTCGGCTACGACCCTTCGTGCAACTTTTTCCTTTTCGGCATTGGACGCCAGGTCAACTGCCCACTTGTTCACTGATGACGTGGTGGGACGTCTATGGTGACGAACCTTGGGGTCGCCAAAGGACTTGTCTTCGTGTTCATGATCACCATAGTTTACCGCTTCAGGCTGGTTTTCCACGCCAAGAAAAGCGAATATCTTCGCTGTCGTCGTCTGTGGATCGGATACGAGATCCTCGTATTTGACATGATGGAAAGGGACATCCTTTTGGCGCAGAAACGCTCCCATGGCTGGAACATAGCGGCCCAGGATGTTGTTGTATTCAACAGAGGCCTTGGCGTCTCCTTCGAAAAACGAGTTGGCATAGGAGCAGAAAACAGCCAGGGGATGTCTGGTGAGAACAATATACCTGGCGTCAGGATATACCTTGGTCAGGAAAGGCAAGACCAGTGCGTATGCCGGTGTCTTGTCCAAAAAGATGGGTTTGCGGATTTTTTTCGCCATTGCCGAGTAGAGCACGTCCAGGTAGGCTCTGCATGCGGCCCAGTAATCATCTTTGCCTCCGGGTAAATCGGACACGAACTCCCGTTGAGCTTCGGCTGCGTTGATATGATCGTAGGGCGCCTTGTCCACCGACGCCCAGACACCAAGGTGTGCCAGAGGGGTCACCAGGTGCGGCTCAGGGTGTGTACCTATTTCTTTATGTGAGGACAGTATCCGCTGCAGCAGGGTCGAGCCTGAACGGGGAGGTCCAATGATGAATACGAGCTTGGTTGGCTTGTCATTCATGGTCGCTTTTCCCGGTCGATTCAGGAGATTCGGGCAAGATGCCGAAACGTTCCATCTTGTATATCAAAGTCGAACGGGCAATCCCCAGTTCCCGTGCGGCAGCCTTGCGATTGTAGTCATTTGCTTCAAGGGCATGTTGTAATGCATCCAGTTCCACCTGTCGCAGGGTCTTTCCCTTGCCATAGACCTTTGATTCGGCAACCCTGTCAGCAAGGCTGGGAGGATTGAAGGTCAGGTGAGAGGCCCCTATGGTGTTTTGGGGACAGAGAATGGCAGCTCTGGTTATGGTATGTTTCAGTTCCCTGACATTTCCCGGGAATCTGTAACTCCTGAGCTTTTCAATGGCGCCTTTGGAGAGTTTTTTAGGGCGGGTGCTGCGTGTGACTGACGATAGAAAATATTCTGCCAGCAGGGGAATATCATCGGGGCGTTTTCGAAGAGGCGGGATTGCAATCTCTATTACGTTGATGCGGTAATACAGGTCCTCCCTGAATTTTCCTTCCCTTACCCTCTGGGTCAGTGAACGGTGGGTGGCAGCCAGAACACGGGTGTCAACTTTTATGGCATGATTCGCCCCCACGGGGCGGACCTCTCCGTTTTCCAGGACTCTCAGCAGCTTGGACTGCATGTCGAGAGCCAACTCTCCAATTTCATCCAGGAAGATTGTGCCCCCGTCTGCCTCTTCGAACAAGCCCCTTCTCCTCACCTGCGCTCCGGTAAAGGCCCCTTTCTCGTGTCCGAACAACTCGCTCTCCAATAAATCCTTGGTTATGGCTGAACAGTTCAGGGGCAACATGGGGCGCCCCCTTCGTTTGGAGAGCCTGTGAAGGGCCCCTGCTACCAGTTCCTTGCCAACCCCACTTTCACCCGTGATTAGTATGGTTTCATTCGTTGGTGCAGCCCGATCGATGAGTTCAAAGACCTGTTTCATTGCAGGATCAGATGAGACTATACCAAAGAAACCAGCCTGATCTTTTGATGATTTATCCCCGCTGCTTTTGACTTTCAGTTTGATGTTCCCGATCTTTATCTCTGCGCCGCTCTCTATACGCGCTTCCTTGATGGGAACCTCGTCTATCCTCGTACCATTGGTGGAACCAAGATCCGTAATGATCCAACCATGGTCCGTTCGAACGATTCGACAGTGAAAGGCTGACACGAATGGTTCGTCCAAAACGATGTCGTTGGATGGATCAGAACCAATACTCAAAACCGGTGACTTGAGGGTTCGTTTGATGGTTGACTTCTCGGTGTTTCCAACAATGGAGAGAGTCTGCAAATCTGATGACTCTTTGGGCATTACGTCTGTGCCACCCAGGGATGCTGTCTGGTAACCCTCTTGATCGGTCCTGTGCCTAAGGGTCATCTTCAGTGAACCCAACTGTATGATGTTACCTGGTTCGAGCTGAGTCTGGGAATATCGTTTTCCATCGACCAAGGTTCCCTTTCCCGACCGATCCTCCAAGGTCCAGGTGCCATCATCCATTATGAGTTCACACTGGTGCCGAGATAACATTGGTTCTGGAACAGAGAGGTCGTTGGTTGGTGCTCGTCCAATTCTGAATGCGTCACGATCAAGGGGCAAAGCAACCAGTTCTTCAGAACCCCTACTGAGAAATAGCTCGTACATTAGGCATTTCCTCCCACGGGCTTGGATGTAGCCGCCATAATTGATCATGATCTCCTTTCGATCAAGCAGCCTTACCCTGATTTCCTACCTCGCTTGCGATCTCTGTGGCTATGCTGCGGAGTCTTTTTCGGTGAGGTGAGGCCTCGACGTGGTGAATCCACGACTGCGGACGATTCCTTGCATCTCCATGACCTTACAAGCGATCTGGGAAATCTGATTCAATAGTGTGGGAGATTTGAGCCTTAGTGAGATGGCCACCAGTGGAAATTTCATGTTCGATTTGGTAGCATGCCGACAATTAGGAAAAAGGAAAACAGGTTCGATGGAGGTATGGAAAACGTGGGTATACGCCATGTGGCAATATTTCTTTCTGTACAACTAATATCCTTTTCTTCTTCCGCCGGGCTTGTTCCCTTGAAGCTTGTCCGGGGCCGGGCAGCGCCTTATTCCAAATCGGTTTTGGTGGCCAGAGCAGACACGGTCGAATACACTTTGCTGGCTGACAGGATTGAAGCTGCCGAGGTGCTTGATGTGGAAGCTGGTCCGTCTCCAGCTAATGTTTTTCTTGGCATCCCGCTTCCTGTATCGAGGTGGTCCGGATGTCAGGATGTGGTCATCACGGTCGCAAAAGGGGAGAAGGTCTCAAAAGCAAAAACCAGGATCGTTCATGCTATGAAGCAGCATGCGGGAAAACCGGATGTGGCCAGGTGGCTGTTGTTTCCTCTGAGACTCTCGGCATACGAGAGGGCACAGGTATCCGTGACCTGGTGGCAAGCATATTCCCAAATCGATCTCTATGGTTATCCGAGAATCGAGTTTGAAGACCCCCTTTGGACTGTTGGCTATTTCAATGGCCTGGTATCGAAGATTGTGCGCAGGGTCCGCCTGACCCAGGGGATCAAGTGGACACAATCCAGTCCAAATGCAGAGCTGGTGCCCACAAGCCATGATGGTGGTCTGGTAGGAGAAACCAGGGTTCTCTCCTTTTCTGATGCCAGTCCGGAACCAACCAGTGTATTCAAGGTCACGCTCAACAGGACCCTCGGTGCTCTGAGCGCTTGTACTGATGCAGACCCCTGGTCGGCAGTGGATGGTTCTGCAAGAACATCATTTTTGCCAGTGGGTTGCAGTCCGGAGCACTCTTTTATAGATCTGCTTTCGGATTGCAAGGGTTTTGGGACAGGCTCTCCGGAGTGCAATGAAGCCGGGGCCCTGACCTGGGATCTGGGCATGTCCATAAGAACTCGCGATGGTGAGGCCCATGACAAGTTCGTGGTGGAAGGATACTGGGGTAGAAAGCGGGTCTGGAAAAAAGTCGGAAGGAGGAATAAACCGGTTCCCATAGGTCGAATGGATCATCTGACACGGTACAGAGTAATGTTCCCTCATGGATTTCCAAGCGATGGCTTGGGTGAGATCTCTCTGGTCAGGTTTGACCCAAAACTTTCTGCCCCAGGTTTTCAGAATATCCTCAGATCAAAAAGATGGCACCGGATGGGCAAAAGATGCCTCCTTTTGTTTGAATTGAGAAATCCTGCTCCTTTGAGACATGCCACCTTGGCTCTCAAACCCCATTCCAGGACGGATGCCTACATGTTGAACATGGATTGCACCGATGGTCGCAAACGAGAGCCGTTTAATGAACCCATAGAGCATCATCATTCTGCAGCCGAACTTCGCGCCATGGGCATAGATCCTCATAGCCTGCCATCTGAACACCATGGACATTTCAAAAGAAAAAGACCATGGCGAATCGAACTGCCCCTGGACCCGAAATGCCTGGCATACAGGTTCAGGTTGCAGGCTCCACCCATGCTGTGTTCAAAAAGATTCCACGCTCTTGTTCCCCATGTCATTCTGGAGTACTGACAGGGGCAAGATGCTGGTAAAACGAGGAGACAAAGACAGGATAGCCAGGTTTTGCCTAGTTAAATCTACTGTGGAATTGGCCGGTTCGGCAATAAAGACTGGTCGGCTCCATGGGAAAGAATTTCCGATTGCTATCAAGGGAAGGGCATATTTATGCCGAAGTACATGGATTTGGCAAACTGATCCATGCCCTTGATGAGATCAGGAATGATTTTTCCCACGAGAACCGTTCCGCCTATGAGCAATACGGATGAGATCACAGCATAGGCGACCATCGCCTGACCACGTCGTGAGAGCAGCCTTGGGAAACGCCGTTTCTTTCCTTTTTTCATAACTCACCTCCTGGTGAGGAATATAGAGCCATTTGCATAGAGACTATTTGCTGCGCTTTTTGCACCTTGAGTAGCATTCTTCTTTCAGTTTTTTAACACCAAGAGTTCGGCATTTTTGCCTTACGTTTGCGTCCTGGTTCTTGTCGCAGGCCTTGAGTAGTTGAGTCTTGGCCATGTCGCAACCCTTTATACATCTTTTGTATTTCGCCTTTTTACCTGCCAGCGCAGTAGTACTGAAGGCAAACATCAAAACTGTAGCAAGGGATACGACTATGAGCAGATAGCGTTTCATGGTTTTTTCCTTTCCTTTGCAGGCTTGTTCTCCACAACGACCATGGTGACTGATGACGACGGTGATTCCTCACTGCTGTTTGACGAAGCGCTTGCCCTGATAATGCATAACTGCTTGTCTTTTTGCAAGGTCAGGCCCTGGTCGGAGATCCTGCGCTCTTTTGATGCTTTTTTCCAGCCCTTTTTGGTGGCTCGCTCGTCCAATTCCTTCAGGACCTGCTCAGGAGTTCCCCATGCTTCGAAGTAGACAGTCCTGTTTTTATTTCCACCCTGCTCGGACGATGTTGTAACCACGTTCACCGCACTTGGCAGCGATGGAAGATCCTTCGGTATTTCCATGTTTTTACCCACGAGGGGCAGAGGGTTCATGGAAGACAGGATGATCATGCAGCTTCCGTCTGCCTGTGCCTGAATGGTTGCCATTCGCATGGTGCGTGTATTCGTGTGGTAAAACCCCACATATCCGGAATATGGACTGAAACGATGTTCGGTAATACGAAGCTTGCGTTTTTTCAACTCTGTCCGATAAAAATCCATGACTTCATCTACACTTGCTTTTGCAAAGAAAAGCAGCACTTGCTGAGCAACCCCTCCAGTACTCAGCTGACCATCCATGGGTACGTTTCTGGAACCGGGAAAAACCGGCAGGTACAAGGTTTCAGGATTCTCGTTCTCTTTCGCATCTGGCGGGTTTACCTTTGGAGCAGGAGGCTCATCGCTTAGATATACTTGTGCAGCAAACGCCCAAGCATCGAGAACAAGTGCCATTGCCAGCCACAAACCAAGGCCTGTCTTTAAATAGCCGTATATTTTGTCAGTCGCCGAGAACATGCCCATTCCCTTAGAGCACCATTTGCGTTGTCAACTGCAGTCTTTGCCAAAACTTGTGCAGCCCATGTAGTACATTCCACGGTTGTCGTAGGTCTCCTTGAAAGGTTTTACCGGGTCGTGATCACCATAGGGTATGGTCCAGAATTTACTCCTGCCTCCAGAAACTGAGACATCTCTTTGCTTGGGAGTTCCAGGGCTGCTGCCATCCGGGTTGTGTTGGACCGACATTTTCAGCTTGGTGGGATCGTCCCAGATGACAGCCGAAAGGCTAAGCTTGGGCATCAGTTTGGCCACGTATAACCACCACGCTCCCACGAATGGCCAGTACGTATAAGCCTTTTTCCACATGAATTCTGCTCGTTCGTAAAATGCATCGTTTCCGTCACCTGCCTTTTCGCAATCGGCAGGATCGTGGATGGTCCAGGTGTCTACCAAGACTGCAAATTTCTCTGTGGGTAAGGTCACCTTGTCTTTTCCTTGAGCGAACAGATCCTGATCTTCGAAGTTCTGCGCAAACTTTTGAGGAATGTAATAATTCTCCACGTCTATGGCGCCCGTGCAAGTAACCAAGCCGCCCTTGGTGTATTCCTCGTGATATTTTTTCGCCAGGTTGATGATCCCAAAGGAACTGTAAGCACCCGAGACCCAACCAGGGTTCTCCACCGTGCAGTTGAGTTGCTGATTCCAGGAAAAATCCGCCCATGGGCCAGCTTTCTTGCCAGAGTCCTTTTCCGTTTTGTTCGACGGCCAAAGGTTGGAGTATCTCGCCTGGTTGTCTGCTGTCACATTACTGGTGATACTTGAGGCGGAGGTGGTCTGGTAGTTGGCAAAACAGAAATCCCAGACGGTGGATGCCACCGCTTCCTGTGTGTCGAGTTGAAAACGCATGGCATCCTGGAAGTACATGGGGAGCAGGATGAGTGGCACCAGTGCTACCGAAAGGATGGTGAATTCCACCAGAGCAGAACCATGCCTTCTTCCTGCTTTCTTTATCATCTTCGAAATATGGAGGTTCATGATTGTCACCCCTCTTTTCTCATGGAAGTGGCATGCCCGGAAAGCCTGCAAGCAAGGCAAAACTCGTGGCCCCACCTGCGGCCAAGATAAGTGGGCCTTCTGTTATGGACCTGAATGGATGGAGCTTGGCTTTCCAGTATGGATTGAAAAGGTTGGGATGTTCTTTCCACCCGTTTCCTTCATATCGGGGCAGGTGGTAATAAGCCATGGCCTTGGACATGGCCCAACCTTCGCCTAGTTTGGCGACATTGTCTGAAAGCTGTACGGTCAGGGTCTCACCCGTGTTGAGGTCTACCGAGATGTCTCCATTCTTGTCGGTTTGAGTGTCCACTTCCCATGCACCGTGTCCTCCCTTTTCCATCATGCTCAGATCACGGCTGACCACCGAATAGGTTGCAGGCTGACCAAAGTTGGCCTTGGCCGAAGAGTTGGGTTTGAACACGGTAAAACACCCAACCGGTCCCAGATGCAAGTCCAGACATTTGAACTTGTGCTTCCTTTCGCCGTTGCATGAATCGCTGTCCTTGTGCTTGCCTCCGTCTTTTGCCGATGACACGTATGCCTCGTAGGTCATGAACATGGGGATCATGGAGAAGATGCAGATAAAACCCATGGACATGATCAGTCCGCTATCATAGGCTGCAGAAGCGTTTCCGTCGGGGACAAAGTCACTACTCGTAATTTTGCTTTTTGGGTCGTCAGCACCCTTTATGGTCCTGCCCTGACCTTCATGGTTGACGATCAAGGTCAAGCCTTTGGCCGGTTTTCCATCCTTGTACATCAGCTTCATCAGTGCCTTGGGGTGTGTGAAGATGTATGCCTCCAGAAGACCACGATCAGAGACGAACCATTCGTCCAGGCTCACTCCAAAACTGGTACCGCTCCATCTGCTTCCATTGGCGATCATGGTGGGAACAGCCTGTTGCAGCTTCTTCTCCCAGCTGAAGACATCCGAAAATCCACGAGGTTTTCCAGGTACATCGACAAGGCCACCTTGTCCCATGTTGATTATCCGAAGGGGGGCGGCGTTTGTGGATGGCTTCGCGCTGTCGGGCACTCCCTCGTAGATCTTGTCTCTTATCCCTTTGGTAATATCGTCACTGGCAATCTGCTTGCCCACCTCGACGATCAAAGCCTTCTGTGTACCCGAAATAAAGACCATGTGCAGGTCAAGAAGGTTGATCACCTTGGTAAACCAACTGTCGACCTTTTTCACCGCATCACGATAATCATCGGCAGAGTCCAGGTAGTTGAAAGCTGCGTCCAAATCCTTGATGCCATGGAGACAGTGTTTGCACATGGAAAAGCAGAACGGCCAACAGCAGGTTAGGCACATGGCAAACTCTATGCCTGCATGCATGAAGAAGGTGTAGCCGGCTGCCTGGAACATCTCCGGGATGGACGAGGCCATGGACTGGAATCCGTGGAGAGAAGATGCGGATACCAGGGCGCCAATGTTTGCCCGGTTGGTGTATGCCAGGTAGTTGTAAACCCTGGCTTCCTGTACGGCCGTGGAGAAGGCAGCAGCATCAGCATACTGCTGCAGCTTGATCTTCTGGTGTACCGACTGACCCACATTCAAGGTCAGCATCATCATTATGGAGACCAACAATACGCCCAGGGAGCCCAACACCAATGTCTGTCCCCTGCGCGAGCGAACCGCCTTTCTCATTTTGAACGCCAGCATGGGAATCCTCCTGTCTCCCTTAGTTACCTGCGCCGCCGCCGGCAACGCATTTGTTTTCGGTTGGCAACTTGTCTATCTGTGCATCCGACTGCATCTTCATGGAGTACTGGGCTCTTATGGGAAGAATAAAAACGCCCATTTCTGCAGCCATGCGGTATTTGTCGAACTTTCCAATATCGATGAGGCTTTGCTTTGTCTGAAGACGAAGCTCCTTCACCAGGTTTCTACCCCTCGCCATCCTCCAGAACACCCAGTCGGCAAAGGGTATGACCAGGCGATAGTTGACGGTCAATTCTACGACCAGCTTGGTCTTGTCCTGGTCCCCTGCAAGAGCCGGATCATCAAAGGGCATGTATTGCTTTCCGCCAACCGAGTATTTTTTTGTGATGTCCGCTCTGAGCGGGTGACAGATGGTCACCTCGGTGTACTTCATGAAAACATCCATCATGCGGTTGGTTATGCCAAATCCGTAACCCGGTTTCATCCATTTGGTTAACCAATGCGATGCGGTGTCGGTCTTGTCGAGAACCTCGGCACCACCGCTGTTATGGCTCAGAACAGGCAGTGCAGCTCCAAGGGCGGCCATCTCCATGTCATCCACATTTGCGTTCTTGACCACACCGCTTCGTACCGCCCTGTAGGCTGCATATTCCGTGATGAGTCTGGCCTGGTTCAACATCCCCAATTGGATCAGGCCCAGTATGACGAACACAACCGCAGGCATTACGATTGCGGTCTCGACCTCCACTTGGCCTGCACGTCCGGTTATCCACCGGAAATGATCAGTTCTCGGTTTTTTGGCTACCATGGCTTCCCTCCCGGGATAGGTAGATTGGTTCTTGCGCATCAACATAAAGTTAGCCCCTTGTGCGCTTGCCTGGCAATCCGTCATGTGGACGAAATAAAGTTCAGTGATAACAACGGCTTAGTTGGTATTGCATTCGGTATCGGTCAAGTGGACGATGGGGTGTGTCAGAATCACCATGACTGTATTTTCCAACCTTCGGCCGTCCTCACCATGACCCCTCTGAGCAGGCAGCCGTCCGATGTTCTTATCTTGAAGTTTATTTCCACACCTGACTTTGCTTTCATGCCAATCCAGGTCGCGCCGTTGAGCAGTTTTTTACTTTCCGGGTGAAGGTTGACGTTCAGCCATGCTGTCAATTCATCCTTTGTCAGTCCCCTCCAGTAGCATTTTTTCAACTTTTCCGCATCACCATCCCTCGTGGCTTCTACCCACGTGTTAAAGGTATCCCTTGGGGTCCTCCACATCCTGTCAAATCTGGGGTCCGGGTCCCATGGTTGCAGAGGCCTGTGACATGAAAACAGACTCGCCATGAGCAACAAGGTCAAAATGGTTTTTGGGACATGCAGGAGTGGCAACGGAGGGAGTTGACCCTTGGCTTTGCAGATGCTAAGACACCGAGATGAGTAAAACATGATATTCATATAGCTGTCTATTGAGTTGAGTGCAACCTTCCTTGAAGGAGATGTGCCATGTTTATGAGGGTTGTTTCCCCGAGTTGTTTTTTAATTGGTTTTTTGTTTCTCACTGCTTGTGACATGTTCAGCTCGGAGCCTCCTCCTCAGCAAAGGGCTTTGGAGATGTTCAACAAGGGCCAAGCCGCTGTAAAGGCAAATGACTGGGCTGGAGCCGTTAAGTTTTTTGACGAAGCAAGCAGATTGGATTCCACCAAGGGAGAGTATTTCATTCAACATGGTATCGCCCTGTCAAAAACGGGGGATGTGGGTCAGGCTGTCATGTCCTTTGGTAAAGCCGCTGATTTGATGCCTGAGTCCACCGAACCGAATTGGCAGTTGGCCTTGCTGTACGAAAAGATCGGAAAGTCCAAGCAGTGTATTAAATATCTGAGCAAGGTTTTTGCCAAGGACCCGAATAATACGGATGTGCTCAAAAAAATGACATCACAGTACATCAAGCTTGGGTCCTTTTCCGATGCGGAGCGTACCTTGCGCAAACTTCGGCAGAAAAATCCAGGCGATGTGGAAATAATAACTTTGCAGGCAGATGTGTTGTCACGAGAGGGCAAGGCAGCCAAGGCCCTGAAAAAACTCCAGGAAGCAGCTGCCATCGCTCCTGATAATTTCAAGGTTCATCAGACACTGGGTATTCACCTGGCCAAGAGTAACAAGTTTGGTGCTGCAGTGAAGGAGTTTGACGTTGCGCTGGGAATCAAGCCTGATGACATCGAGACCTTGTTGATGGCCGGTGATGCTTACCTGGAGTTGAATCAAACGAATGACGCTGAGAAGCAGTTTGTGAAGGTACTCGATGAGGAGAAGAACAACGTCAAGGCCATGGTTGGCCTGGGTCGGGTCATGTTGCAGAAAGGCGATTACGAAAAGGCTTTGGGTCATATCGATGACGCCATGGTTATCAAACCATCATTTCTGGAAGGTCATCTGACCCTTGGTGATATCTTCGTGGCCCAGGGTGAATACGATGATGCAATAAAGGCTTACAGACGAGCTGCTGAGATCGCTGAAAACTCCGTGGCCCCGAGGCTGAAACTCGCCAGTTTATACAGGAAACAGGGAAAGCTTACCGATGCCATCAGTGAACTCGAGATCGCCTTGGAAATCGGCCCTGATGATGAACTGATAAAGAGAAAGCTTGCAGACCTTTATGCCAAGAGCGGCACCAATTTGTCCCTTGCCCTTTCATATGCGAATGAAATTCTGAAGAAGGCACAATCCGATGTGGAAATGATGCGGGTAAAAGCAGAGATACTGCTTGCCAAGAAGGAGTTTGATGAAGCAATAAAGATTTGCGACAAGGCTCTGGAAATCGCCTTGGACGATCCTGAAATTTTGGACCTCCGTGCCAAGATTGCAGATGAGAGGCGTTCCTTCAGGAAAAAGAACCGGGGAAAGAGGCACCACAAGAAACATGAGGGAATTAGGATAATTCGCTAATGGTGAGGAAGGAAGTCTTGGACCATTATATCGAGACAAGCGTGGAGAGTTTTGACGGTACGCCTATCTGGTATCGACAAATCGGGAGCAAGGAACCTACTCTGGTTTTATGCGATGGAGTAGGGTGTGCTGGTTATGTCTGGAAATACCTGATACCCCATTTCGAAAACAGTCACAGGTTGATTCATTGGAACTACCGCGGACATGGCAAGAGTGGCGTTCCTGCGAACATTGAAAATCTGGGGGTTGAGGAGTGCGCTGAAGATCTGCTCGTTGTACTGGATCATGCGGCTGTAACTGAACCTGCGGTATTTCTTGGTCACAGCATGGGAGTCCAGGTTATTCTGGAATTTTACCATCGCTATCCGGATAGGGTCAAAGCGCTTGTGCCCATAACGGGTAGTTATGGCAAGGCCCTCGATCATGTTCATGACACCAGTTTGATAAAACGCATGTTTCCCATGATTCAATACTTCGCTGGACATTTTAAACCGGTCTTGAATGCCTTCTGGGACAAGCTGATCCGTAGCGAGTTTGCATACTGGTATGCTTGCAGCTTCGAGATCAATGAGGGCTTGATTAAGAGGGAAGACTTTTTCCCCTACCTGGAAGATCTAAGCCGTATGGACCCAGAGATTTTTTTTAGAACTCTGGCTGGTGCGTCGAGGCATACCGCTGAGTCATATTTGCCTGAGGTAAAAGTGCCGACTCTCATTGTCGGTGGCGAGGCAGACCAGTTCACTCCATACTGGATTTCGAAAAGAATGCATTCCATGATTCCAAACTCCGAGTTGCTCACATTGCCCATGGGCAGCCACACCGGCCCACTGGAACTTCCCGAACTGGTCAATCTTCGAATAGAAAAGTTTTTGGCGGATCTTTAGCCGCAGGGAGAATAAGACTAGGATGTTTGTGAAAGCCGCATTCGTCTGTTTGATGGTTTTTTCATTCTTGGCCGGGGGTTGTCTTCAGAATTTTTTTCCTGATTCTTCCAATGACAAGAGTACATCTGCATCATCCAGCGCCAGTTCTTCCGATAGTCAAAAATCTGCGGATTCACCTGCCTCAAAAACCATGACCTCGGCTTTTTCCGGGACCAGGCCGGACGTGGTCGAGGTGCCCGGGCCTGATGGTCCTTTTGTAGAACCTCCCCTGAAAGGTCGGCCGGAATATGTCTACCTTGTTGTCGCGGCTAGCGCCCTGGACCCTTGGGACTTGGAAGCGGAATTTGCAAAACTGCAGTCTTTCAGGCAGGTGCCAATCGGTTATCCGGCAGTGGACCAGCGCTTGGGCAAGAAAGGCTTCATGCTCGTTGTGGGAAAATTTGCAAGAGCGCAGTGGGCAAAGGCATTGGCTGAATCCTTGCGATCCAAAAGCAACCTGTCTGTAAAAGTGGAACAAAAACCCTATGAGTTCGACCGCCTCAAACCGGCTGCAAACTCGCACAAGGGGATAAAGGCCGGGAGAATATTTGCGGGCTTGACCGGAGTGGATGTCCCTGTTCTTTCCTCGCCGGGAAAGGATGCACCAGGCGCGGGCTTTTCTCTGCAAGATGGATCGCTGGTGGCGATTCTGGATGAGCAGTGGGTCGGTAACAGGTTGTGGATGGAGGTTGAGCATGGAGACCATCAGCAGGGCTTTGTATATGCGGGCAGAGTCCTTGTGGATGCGAATCTGTTCCCTGCACCCGGGGGATCTTCGGCGGTACTGGGTGTATCTTTGGGGTGCATGGATTCCCATTGCAGGTGGGATTATTGGCTCGTTGACAGGGGCTTTGAAAAGAGACGACTACTGAAATCGGCGGGGGAGAGGATGCCCCATGATTTTTCACATGATGGCAAATGGTTGGCTTACACCACTTTTGATCCGTCCATCCTGGTTACTTCAACCTCTGAGACCAAGACCTTGGAGTTGGGGCCTGGTATTTCGCCCTCTTTTTCTCCCGATGGAAAACTTTTGTATTTCAGGGGACCAGGCGTCAAGGGACAGAGGGATGATGTCCGGGTCAGTCCTGTTGCCTCCTGGAAATCCAAAAGTACGAAATACGAGGTGAGACAGGTGCTGGATTTCAAGGGAACCCCCATGTATCCCAGGGCCATTTCAACCGTCCCGCCCAGGGTCGATTTTCTGGATAAGGGTAGGCTGTTCACCCTTTTCTTCAGGTTAGGTACAAAGGTTGCAAAAAAATCGGTACACAGGTGGGGAGTGATATTTACCCCCGATGGAAAAATTCTTGAGAAGGCGGGCATAGCCATATCCGACTGACCTTGAATCCATGCAATTTTGAAAAAAGGGATCGTGCTCGATACCATGGGTGAAAATGTTCATACTTCTGCATGGGGCCATATGACAGGTGCCGCTGGGGTTGTGGACAGTTTGCGCCGTGCCGGAGTGGAGAGGGTTTTTGGGATTCCTTCGATAGAAGGTACCTGGCTTTTTGATGCCTTCGATGCCAGCAAGATCGATTTTGTCGTCGTCACACAAGAACAGAGTGCAGTGTTCATGGCAGATGCATGCGCAAGGTTGACAGGCGAATTGTCAGCTTGTGTCTTGGCGCCTGGGCAAGGGCTGGCAAAAGCCATGGCGGCCATCACCCAGGCCAGGATGGATTCTGTTCCCGTGGTTGTATTGGTAGCGGGTGCAGGGCCTCGAGGCATGGGCGACGATCGATCAAGTTCGTCCATGTCCAGGCAGTTGGCCATGGTCAGATCGGTGGCAAAGAGGGTTTTCAGGATAGATGAACCAGAGATGGTCCCTTCTGCCATGTCCAGGGCGGTTCAACTGGCCAGGCAGGGTGAGCCCGGCCCTGTTGTTGTGGAGATTCCTCAGGATGTTCAGCGCGGAATGGCTCGCATGGAGGGAACAGGGTTCAGGCAGGGGCCCAGGGTTCTTTCAGAGCAAGCCGCCAATGACCTCAGTCGAGCCATCGAGTTGATGGACAGAGCAGAGCAGGTGGGTATTTATGCAGGTGCTGGCAGTTTCGAGGCACTTGACGAGCTGAAACAGTTGGCGGAAAAAATCCAGGCCCCGGTCGCTACCACCTTGTCGGGCTTGGGTGCACTGCCATCCATTCATAAGCTCAGTGTTGGATTCGGTGCAGGGCAGGCCGGCTCCCTTGTTGCGCAAGCGGCGCTCTCGATGTGTGATTTGATACTGGCGGTCGGTTGCAAGTTTTCCGACATGGTATCGGGGGGCATTGATTGGCAGCCATCAGCTCCGGTAATACACGTGGACATAGAACCTGGGACCGCTGGTGCAAATATAAAGGCGCAGGTCGCCGTCACTGCTCCTTCTCGATTGGCGCTGAGATACCTGCTCGATAATATAAAACCGCAGCAACACCCCCGGATGCTTGATCTCATCAGGGAAAAAAAGAGAAATCAGCGGGCCTTGCTTCGGCAGCGCAAGGACTGGACTGATGCAGTGGACCCGGTCAAGGCATACATGCAATTGCGTGAGGCATTGGCAGGTGATGATGTCCTGGTATTGGATGCAGGGCACCACGAAATGTTCGCCTTTGCTTCATACGAAGTTCAGGCAGCCAGAACTCTCCTCGCTCCTGTGGATTACCAGACCACAGGCTTTGCTGTTCCAGCAGCTGTTGCTGCCAAACTAACTTGTCCGGACAAAAGAGTTGTCGCCTGTATCGGCGATGGTGGATTCCTGCAGACCCATGTGGAGTTGTTGACCGCTCGGAGATGTGACGCCGCTCCGGTGGTAGCAGTTTTTGCCGACCATAGCCTGGGAATGGTCAAAGCTTTTCACGAGCGTGTGCTGGGACGACAGACAGCGGTTGACCTTGTACCTGTGGACTATGAGAAGTTGGCAGAATCTCTCGGGGTTGAATATCTGTGCGTGAGGAATGACGGTCAGCTGGTGGAAGGAATTCGAAGAGCCCTCACCATGGAGGCTCCCGTGGTTCTGGAGCTGCGCGTGGAATACAGAGATATCGCACCCTATGTTCGCGTCGTTGCCCAACTCGAGGCAAGGAGGTTACCCCGAGCCGCTTCCTTGAAGTTGGGTGCTCGCCTGATCTTGAAAAAATTATTCAACAAGTCCTGATGACAGTTCAGCCTTTCAATGTTGGCGCTTCTGAATGTTCAGGGACGAACAGACATGATGGGCATCCGGCGCTTTCTTGATTGGCCTGCCCTTTTCCCACACCACCGGAACCTCATTCCATATTTTTTGTAGCATCTCGCAATAGGTGTTTTGAAAAATACGCAGATCCCACTTGAGATTGTCTCCCAGATCACTGACGGCATACAGGTAACCGCCAAACATTGCCAGATGTGATGGTCGGCCATGGAGTCTCGCTGCATCCAGCCTTACACCTGAATCCAAATCCCACAATCCCAAAAGACCGTTGGAAAATCCGATTATGGCTGTTTCCATGGGACCCTGCATGATCAGAGTCACGGGGCTGGATGGAGATTGTTGAAGCGTCAGTTTTACTTGAGCCCCATCACCGTCGTGTATCTCGACCGTTCCATCAGCGTATCCCGTAAAAAACCACTGGAAATGCTTATGTTCGAGTCTTGCAACGGCGCTTGTTCCTGCAGAGATTTGTACCTTGTTTCTTTCAAGCCCGTTTGTCTCAAGGATGTGCAGGTAGTGTTCATCGGCAACGAGTATCTTGTCCTTGTCAATGGCCATGGCCGTAGAGTCGGTGCATACCTTTCTGGACGCAGATGTTGGATAGTACAGGGTCGTCACCCCATTTGCCATGACAGCGCAGCCCTCATCGAAGGCCAGGACTCTGTCCGTGTTGGGGATTGGCAGGGTTTTTAGCTTGATGTCTCGTTCTGTGTCCCATATGGCCAGGCCATCATCGCTTTTAACACATGCAGTGTGGTTGAAGATCAAGGTATTGCGACTTTTTTGCGCATCGCTAATCCATGATCTGGAGGGCAACGTCGGCCTTAGCTTTCCAAACCCAGGGACAAGCCAGCCCTCGTGGGTATAGACAAGAGGTGGTGCATCGGTACGCGAAAGCATGAGAGGAGCATTCCATACGGGCTGCAGGGTCTTTGGGTTGAATGCCCTGACCGTTCCGTCTTCACTGGCAGACAGCAGGCTGGCACCATCCGGACTGAAGATTAGATCGTAAATCGTGTTGTCGTGGGCCTTGAACTTTTCGCAATGACCAGTGGCGAGATCCCATACTTCTATTTCACCATTTGCCATGCCCCCTGCGATGGTTTTGCCGTCAGGGGATATGCTCATGACCTCATATCGTTGGTTGATGATTCCTATTGTCGCCTTTTTGTTATTCCGTATGTCCCATTTTCTTATGCTGAGATCCCACCCCGTTGAGTAGAGGGTCTTGTTGTCAGGAGAAAAGATAAGGTCGTTGACCTCTGATAAATGCCCAGTAAAGACCCGAATGCATTTACCTGTCTTGGGATTCCAGATGCGAATGGTTCTATCCCATGATGCAGACGCAAGCAACTTGCTGTCGCTACTGAAAGTTACGGAACGTACCAGGTCCGTGTGCCCTTTGAGAATGTGTTCCTTTCCTGTCACCAGGTCCCATAGCCTGATGCTTCGATCATAGTCACCAGCTGCCAGATATCTTCCTGAGGGGTCAATGGCCATGTTGGTGTTCAGGTCTCCATCGCCTGGGAGTTGTACTTTGGCTTTTTTTTCATAACCTCGGTCTCCTTTTGCCCAGGTGTAAACCTCCTTGGTCCAGTCGGAGGAAAACAGTATACCGGTTGTGCTGAACTTCAGGCCGTAGATTGGGTTCTTGTGACCACGCAGGGTCTTGATGAATCTCCCTGTTGCAGCGTCCCACAATCTTATGGTGCGGTCTTCGCCGCCGGTGGCGATGACAGAACCGCTAGGATCTATGGCTATGGTTGTCAGTGCCCCGTTGTGGACTCTTGACTCAGCCTTTTGTGGCCATTGTTTCAAAGGCAGTTTCCAAAGGGCGACGGTGTTGTCTTCTGATGCAGTCGCAAGAAATTTGCCCTTGGGGAGAAATTCCACACCGGCGATCCAATCCTTGTGTTCTTTCAGTACAGAGCCTTGTTGATCTGCTTCTGGCGCAATAGGCCACAGCCTTACCGTAGAGTCATAAGACCCGGATGCAAGCCATCGTTCGTCAGGACTGAACGCGAGTTCCGCAATTCCATCCGTGTGACCTGCAAGGGGATAAAGAGCGGTATCTTTAGGAGAGTAGTCATCCAGGTTCCAGATATAGATCTTGCTGTCATTGGAACCACTGGCCAGCAGGTCTCCGCTGGATGAGATCGCTATGGCCGACACACCACCTGTGGGTTGCTTCATTACCTTGATCGTAGACAGCGAGCGATGGTGCAACTCAAGGACGTGTATGCTGCCATCCCTGCATCCTGCAACCAGTCGCCTGCCATCCGGTGTGAATGCGATACTCCACGCGATTGTACCAAAGCTGTCCAGTTTCCGGATCTGTTTGCCGCTGGAGACATCCCAGATGCGTATGGTTTTGTCCTGGGAGCTCGAAGCGAGCAAGTCACCTTTGGGCCGGACTGCTATATCGTGGATCGTTGCGCTGTGTCCTGTCATGGACGATATCAAATTGCCAGTGCCCGTGTCCCAAATTCTTATCACCTTGTCTGCACCTGCTGAAAAAAGGTGGCTCCCATCATGGGAGTAGACAAGGGAGGCGACCCATGACTTGTGTCCCCTGAGTATTCGTCCCTGGGAGGTCGTTCTATCCATGAGGTAGATGGAGCCATCGAGCCCGGCAACTGCGATCTCGTCTCCTGATGGAGATACAGCAAGGGAATGGATAGGTGAGCTGAATTTTCGTTTCCAGACGAGTGGAATCGCCTCGGTCTTTGACCACAACATTCTGCTGGCAACCGAATCCGTGACCTCCATGGATGAGCGCAACTTGGCTCTTGCCTCCAGCATGTTCTTTTTCAGCAGGGCGGCGCGTGCTCCCTCCCAAAACGATTCGGCCATGCGCAGCTTGGCCTGATGCCTTGCGTGGTCAGCTTCTTTTTTGAGCTGCTGTGCTATGTCTCTTTCGCGTACCACCCTGACATAAGAGGCAATCCCGATGGTAATCAGCAGCAGCAAACTCACCAAAGCGGTAGTTACCGGGATGCGATGCTTTGATATCCACTTGGTCAACAAATCGCCGATATTGTATTCATAGGCAGCTACTCTGCCACCGGTAAGGTATGCGTTTACGTCATCCGCCAGGTCTTTTGCTCCACGGTATCTTTTGTTCCTGTCGCGGTTGAGTGCCTTTGCACAAATGGACGAGAGTTCGGCTGGCGCATCAGAACAGATTTCACGTACGGCAGTGATCTCCTTGCGCTGAACCTCCAGCATGATTTCAAAGGGCGTCTCCCCAGTAAATGGTGGTCGCCCGGTGAGGATGCGATAAAGGACTGCGCCGAGGCTCCAGATGTCAGAGCGTTCATCCATGGCCTTGACATCACCGGCAGCTTGTTCAGGACTCATGTAGGCGGGGGTGCCAATGGCGGTACCGTCTACAGTCTGTCCAACACCACAGCCCCTGAGCATTTCTATGTCTTTTTCCAACTCCGTGCTTCTGATGTCCTTGATGCCCCGGACCTTTGCAAGACCCCAGTCCAGCACAACCGTCTCACCGAATTCTCCAACCATTACATTGGCAGGTTTGATATCACGGTGAACAACACCGCGGGAGTGAGCATAGGCGATGGCCTGGCAGAGATCAATGAAGTGGGTCAAAAGGCCCAATCGCTGTTTCAGATCCTTGCATTGATCCAGGGCTTGGGCCAAGGTGCGGCCATGTACCACCTTCATGGTGTAGTAGAGAGTACCGTCGCTTTTGCGACCCAACTCATACACAGGCACTATGCTGGGATGTCCCAACTGTCCTGTGACCCTGGCCTCGCGCAAGAATCGTGCTACTGTATTCTTTGCTCTCTGCCGTGATCTCTTCGGTTCCTCTTCATCTGGACTTTTCGTATCCGATGGTGCGGGGCTCAGGAAAACCTCGTCTAAGCTGTCTCCTACTTTTGCAGGCAACAATTCCTTGATGGCAATTTTTCTTCCCAGGTGTTGGTCGAAAGCTATCAACACGCGGCCAATGCCTCCTCGTCCAATCTCGGCATCGGCCAGGCTTGTGGTAGGAACTCCCGTGGATTTATCGCAAAGGCTGTAACGGTCGGGATCTGCAACGGTGACCCGAAGTTGATCCTCTACGCCTTCTTCCTTCCCTACATCCAAATCGGCAGAATGCTGGAAGTCTTTGTGGTTCATAGGGGCTGGCATACTCCATCGGTACACCAGATGCCATCAGGGCAATCTTGTGCAGAATCACATGGACGTGGTTTACAGGAACCCGAGTCGCAGTACTCCCATCCTGCACAATGATCATCCCTCGTGCATTCGTAGGAGCAATAGACTGTCAATCCTATGGTTTCGTTTTGGCAGGGACCCTGGTAGGTGCCATCGGAGGCTCGGTCTTTCCATGTGGCGAAGTCGTCACAGCTGAGATCCAGGAGACAGACGGTGAGATTTTTAGTGATGCGTTCACATTCCGGTGTTTCGTTTCTGGACATGAATAACCACTGGTTTTCGCAGGAGATCTGGCATTCCCGCTCATAGGAAAAAGACCTGGAGTATTCCTCCGGACTGCATTCTTTCATCTCTTGGCACCATGCTACGCATATGCTCGGTGTGGCTGGTTCATAGGTCTGGCAAGACGCAGCAGCAAACGACCAAATAAGCCATGATAGAAAAAGTAACTTTCCAGACATGATCCATCCTGTGGATGATTGATTGAGAGGATGATCCCAGGAATGGAAAAAAATATCAAACTTGTTTCGGGAGATCCTGGTTGCGAAAAATCCGATCTATTGTTTGGAACTTGAGAGCCTGCTCCTGGCCTGGTAGTATAACAAAGTTTAGGCCTGCAAAGTTACAGGATTATGGGAATAGACCCACCATGAACTGGAGTTTTGTCGTGATACCTCACGGACCTAATATGCGGGCATGTGCATCTTGCTCTGGCATTTCGAGTTTTTTTCTAACTGGATTTTTTGTATTGTTTTCATGCCTTGGTGCTTGTAACAGCCCTTCATCTGAAACTCTCACAGACGCTGGTATTCATGATGATGGTAGCGGATCAGGTGCGGCAGATGATGGAATGAACACAAATGATTCCTTGCAGGACGGAGACTCGGCACCTGATGTCCTTGATGGCGGTGACAGTGGTCTAGATGCTTCAGATGGTTCTGGTTCGGAAGGGGATTCGGTTTTATACGACGGTGG
This sequence comes from Myxococcales bacterium, assembly GCA_027031935.1. Lineage (GTDB taxonomy): Bacteria > Myxococcota > B64-G9 > B64-G9 > B64-G9 > JALVPF01. The sequence goes on from JALVPF010000433.1 coordinate 24,302, forward strand.
ACAGGAGGATGGGGGGCAAGAGGATGGTGGCCTGGAGGATGGTGGCCTGGAGGATGGTGGCCTGGAGGATGGCGGTATGGAGGATGGTGGGTCAGAGGATGGAGGATCTGATGGAAGCGATGCTTCTGATGTGGATCCTGAGGAGTTTTGCCATGTACTGGATCAGCCCAACGAGCTAATTGCTGACCGTCGTTTTCGACGTGGATTCATTCCTTTGAACCAGAACACGGGTCAGCCAGAGGGGTTTATGCCCACTGGTTTTTGTCAGGCGGATCCCGTCTGGAGTATAGCTCAATGGGACAGTCTTGGCGATTTGGCCCAGTCTGCCAGGCAGACCTTGTCATCTGGGGCTGTGCGTTGGGAAAACCAGTATGGTCGGGTGACCATAGGGCAGCTTCAAAACCCAGAGGCGGATATGGCCATGGCTGTGTGGGCTTTCGAGGAATACGGCGGCCAATATCATACTCCGACTCCTGATCGAGTTTGGGTGCACCTGCTTGCCGAGCAGAGAATAAGTCCTCCCGGGGTCGATAGGCCTGGATGTCCACCCATTTCGTCACTCGATTCCCTGAACTTCCACTTGGTGGCCCGTCTTCTGCAGGATGTTCCTCATTACCAGGCCGGCTATGATTCAAACAAGCATGCTGCGCAGTTCTTGATCTATTTTACGGTGCAGAACCTGAACCCAAACAGCAGTGGCTTTGGGGACTATCTGTGGTTCGGTATCACGCCTTATGATGATCGGTATGACATCGTGCCCACCTTCATACAGGGAGATCTGGGTGGGGACATGGGAACCGGCAAACTCATATACAATCTTGGTGGAGAGCCCTTTCTCTCAGAAGGGTTGGTCCCTGGCGGTCCAGAGGAGACATTTGTCAAGGATATCCTGCCGGATGTACGTCAGGCACTTTTGGAAGCATGGGATCGTGGGTACTTGCCAGCTTCTCAGGATTTGTCCGACTACCGCATAGGTGGAATGAACATTGGATGGGAGGTGCCTGGTCTCAACGACGTGGAGATGCAGGTGCGGGATTTGTCTCTGACCTATGGGAAAAAATCTGTTGTTCCTGTTGAGTTCGGGTTTGATAGTGATGGCGACACGGAGGGGTGGACCGCATATAACATGGTGGATCTAAACTCGGACGGACCCGAGGGAGGCCTGTGGATTCTTCAGGTTCCGGGTGATGACCCCTATATACTCAGTCCGGAGCTGAACCTGGAGGCAGCCACCCATCCCACTATCCACTTGCTTGTGGCCAATGATCATAATCCGGCATCGTCCTCAACGCTGAGGATTTATTGGGACCGTTTTGGATCATCGGGCTTCTGGGAGGCCCGAAGCGTATCGGTTCCTGTCAGCAACGGTGGTGGCTGGCAGACCTTGAATGTTGACATGAGTTCCAACCCCGAGTGGAGTGGAGAGATCGCCCACATTCGCATAGACCCCATAAGCAGCGGCGATGGGCATGCAGTGGGCTTTGATGAGATATCGTTCCGACCATGAATCACCGGCCCATGGCTATGAATGTATCGGGTGATTGCAGGAGTACAAACAAGGCGATATCACGGGGCTAGTGTGTGACCCAAGGCTACTCCCAGGAATGTCGCCACCGCGTAGCCAAGGGTGCCACATAGA
>JALVPF010000433.1:25950-28585 GCA_027031935.1 Myxococcales bacterium
CCCCCCATGTTGGCGTTTGATGCTATGACCACCTCTGCCAGGTCCAGCCCCATGAGTTTGCTTGATCCTAACAAAAACACCAGGTGAATCAGCAGGATCAGACCCGCGAAAAGCAGCAGGACTGGGCCCACCTTCATCACCACTGCAATGTTGGCGGAAGCTCCTATGGCTGCAAAGAAAACCTGCATAAGGTAGTTGCCGATCTTATCCGCTCCGTCCAACTTCGATAGCCAGCCAGGGGCCACAGTAGCCATGACCACGATTAGCGCTGTGATAAAAAGGATGCCAGTACCCTTTAGCTCTGTGAACTCTGCGAGCCAAAACCCCAGGGCGCAGAGGGCTGCACTTATTCCCAGGGATATGGACATGGAGGCAGTCAGATCGAAGCGCGATGCCGTGTGTTCATGCGACTTTTGTGTGTCGGTAGTCAGACCTGGTCTTGTCTTGTATTTCCCCCTCAGCCATGCGATGGAGGGCAGGCTGAAGAGAACGAGGAAGTAAATGGCCATTGCCAAGTTGTCTGCAGCCACTCCGGCGGTGAGCAGATCTCCTGAATGCAATCCAACCGCTTCTGCAGCAGCCACGTAGTTCATGGAGCCACCTATATAGGTGGCGCTGAAAATGGCTGCCAGCTTCCAGCCGTTTTCGCCCATGGGAATCAAGTAGAATGCCACCACGGTCCCGATGACAGTACCCACTGCTCCAAGCAGGTACGCGATCATGGTGGGACCGGCCAAGGTGATGATTCTTCGTAGATCGGCTTTGAAGAGCAAGAGAGGGATTGCCAATGGCACCAGGTAGCTCCATACCATGTCGTAGACAGGCGCTGATGCCGGGATCACATAGAGATTCGACAGGGCAAAGGTTGCGCCCATGGTGATCACCACCGCAGAAAGCCTGGCTCCGATTTTAGTGTTGCTTTCTGCCCAGATGCCAAGGGCTGCGGAGACGAACAAGACCGCAAGGAGCGGCCAATGCTGTTGTGAGGAGATGAGGCTTGCCTGGTCCATGGTGTGTTATCCCGAGGGCCATTCACGAGCGCCAGGCGCTGATACTCTTCAGGGCCATGGCGTTGATTTTTTGAGCCTTTTGCATGCTGTCTGATTCTGTATAGCACCTGAACTCCGGAGCGTTACCGCTGGGTCGCAGATGGACCACATCTCCGTTGACAAAGCTTATCCTTATCCCGTCCGTGGTGTTAATGGATTTTACTTTGCCGAATTGTCCTTCAAACAAGTCCTCTATTGCTGAAGCATCTCGTTGGAAGTCGCCAGAATTTAGTTCTGAGAGTTTCGCGTGGGCTAGCTCGGTTGGAAAATGCTTGAGTCGATCGGAATAGGTGAATCTGTGGGGTAGCTTGTCCACCAGGGCGCTGATGGCTTGGCGGTTTTCGATGGATGACATGAGTAAGGCCAGGTGTACGATCAGGGCGTCCCTGGTAGGAAGGGCATCCAGGGTCTTTTCCCACCTGGAGATGGGTGACTGAATCAGGAATCCTCCGTTGGCTTCGTATCCAACCACCGTGTTCGATCCTTCGCTTGCAGCTTCCATCATGGATTCTATCACATAGGGAGAGCCGATTCTGGTGCGGACAACCTTGTGGAAATAACCGCTCTTTTCAACCGAGGAATTGCAGGAGACAGGTGTTACTACAGCGTCTGCACCTAACCACTGAGCAGATATGATACCTGTTATGTCGCCTCTTAGCCATTCGCCGTGTTCATCCGAGACCATGGGCCTGTCAGAATCACCGTCAGTGGACACGATGGTGTCAAGGCTGTGCTCCTTAATCCATTGTGTGGCCATTTGTCTGTCTTCGGGCCTGATGGCTTCAGTGTCGACCGGGATAAACTTGTCAGACCACCCAAGGGGTGTGACCTGGGCTCCAAGAGATTTGAGTACGTCCACGACGATCTGTCGACCTACGGCTGAATGCTGATAAACGCCGACTTTTTTTCCCTTCAGACAGTCGGCAGGAAAAAAATCCAGGTAGCGGTTGATGTACAGGGAGTAGGCTTCAGGGGAAGCAGCAGGAAGTGCAGGAGCGGAGGTGAACATGCCACTGGAATCGAACATGTCTTGAGGAATCTCCACGTTCTGCGCGGTCATGCCTGCTTCATCACTTTTCAGAATTTCGCCCTGTTTTTTTGTGTACTTGATGCCGTTTCGATCATCGGGGATGTGAGAGCCTGTGATCATGGCGGTGGGGGTGTGGTTTTTTATACCCCAGTATGCCAGTGCCGGGGACGGGATCTTGCCGAGGTTTATGGGGTCGTAGCCCTTGTGACGAGCGGCCTCTGCCACGGCGCTCATAATCCTGTCTGTACTGGGCCGAAGGTCACCCGCGATTCCGATAGGACCGGATCCATTGAGTTCTCCTGTTTGTTCCAGGTACTGTATGAAGCCGAGGGTGTAGGCATAACAGACTTTATCGGTCATGTCAGTGACCAGACCCCGAGCGCCACTGGTGCCAAATTTGACCCCGCTTGTTGACATGAGATCTGCGATGTTGATTTTTGTATTGCTCATGGGTTTGCTCCTTTTGTTCGTCTATTGTCCATGGTAAGCACAAGATTTCCAGGTTTTTCGAACAGTCGAACAGGGACGGAGGCATTTTTACACAACATTCATTCAC
>JALVPF010000434.1:0-2057 GCA_027031935.1 Myxococcales bacterium
ACAAGCAGGACAAGCAAGAGCATCAAAAATCAAAAGTATGAAAACCAAAAGTACATCGACTAGATAAAATTGATTCGAAAAGAGAGTAACAACAGCAAGCTGCCAGCAAGCTGCTCAGCTATTTTCACTGATGGCTCGCTGGGTATTGAAGACCTGACGACATGATCCAAAACTATGTCCTTCCTTTGCACCCATGAGGCTCAAGCCACAAGCCATGAGGCCACAAGCCATGAGGCACAAGCCATGAGGCTGGCACCTTCCTTTGGGGCACCTTCCTTTGGACCTTCCTTTGTGAGCAAGCCATGAGGCTGGCACCTTCCTTTGGCACCTTCCTTTGCCGCCCAAGCTTCCTTTGCCCCACCTTCCTTTGCCCTTCCTTTGCAGGGCCTTCCGGCAGGCTTCCTTGCACCGGGTGAACTTGAGAAGCTCTTGCTTGACATGTAGGCGGATTTGGGATCTTCTCCATCTGTTGAAGGCCTAATCATACCTACTAGGAGATAGAAGCTTATGAAATCAAATGTCATACTCTCTGGCGACGGTCTGACCCTCGAACAGCTTGTGAACATTGCCCGAGGTGGTGCAGGAATAGAGTTGGATGCGGATGCTCTTCTGAGAGTCGATGCTGCAAGGGCATGCATAGATCATCGCCTGAAAACCGGAAATAGTTTCTATGGCATAAACACTGGCTTCGGTGCCTTGTCCAGTGTAAGGATTGCTGATGACAAACTGGTGGATCTTCAGCTGAACTTGATACGCTCCCATGCTTGTGCAGTGGGAGAGCCATTGCCCGATGATATTGTGCGAGCTGTTCTGACCCTGAGGATCCAGACCATGTTGAGAGGAAATTCCGGAGTCAGGCGGCATACCATCGAGATCATGCGAGACTGCGTCAACCACGACATAATCCCAATCGTACCGGAGAGGGGAAGCGTCGGTGCTTCGGGTGATCTTGCCCCCCTTGCGCACATTGCCATGGCTCTCATTGGTGAGGGTTCTGTAAGATACAAAGGCAAGGTTATCTCATCTGCAGAGGCCTTGAATGCCGAAGGAATAGAACCATTGAAGCCAGGGCCCAAGGAAGGTCTCTGTCTGATAAACGGAACCCAGGTCATGACAGCCATAGGCCTGCTGCTGTGTCATGATACGAAAAACCTTCTATTGACCGCCGATATTGCAGCGGGCATGACTGTGGATGCCATAAAAGGAACACCTGCAGCATTCGACGAGAGGATTCAAAATGCCAGGCCACATCCTGGACAGGCCGTCTCCGCAGCCAACCTGAGAAGAATCCTCTCCGACAGTGAGATTCGCCAATCTCACAAAGACTGTGACAGGGTGCAGGATCCATACAGCCTGAGGTGTGCCCCACAGGTACATGGCGCTATTCGGGATGCATTTGATCATGTTGTAAAAAAACTCCTGACAGAGGCAAATTCCTCCACTGACAATCCCATGGTATTCGCGGATGATGACGAGATCCTTTCCGGTGGCAATTTTCATGGCGAGCCTGTAGCCCTTGTACTGGATTACCTGGCCATAGCTCTTGCAGACCTTGCGAACATTTCAGAGCGAAGGATCGAAAAGCTGGTCAATCCGCACATGAGCGGCTTGCCTCCATTCTTGGCAAGGGATCCAGGCCTGAACTCGGGCTTCATGATTCCCCAGGTGGTGGCTGCAGCCTTGGCGAGTGAGAACAAGGTTCTTGCCCACCCTGCTTCAGCGGATTCCATTCCCACCTCTGCAGAAAAAAAAGACCACGTCAGCATGGGCATGAATGCTGCGCTCAAACTAGGGCGAATAGTCAAAAACGTAGGTCACGTGATCGCCATTGAGGTCCTTACTGCCGCTGATGCGTTGGAGATGCTGAAACCACTCGCGGGAGGAAGGGGAGTCGAAGCGGGTCTGGAGAAGGTGCGACAGAGCATACCCGCGATGGAAAAGGACAGGAGTCTATCTGCTGAAATAGAATCCCTCACCGAGGAAATTATCTCTGGCAAATTTTTAAGACATGTGCAGAACAAACTTGGTGGTGCTTTGAACTGAACACACCCATAAAC
>JALVPF010000434.1:2067-10550 GCA_027031935.1 Myxococcales bacterium
GAGGAGAGAATTTTGAAAAATAATTTTATTAGTATTTTGGCAATCATGTCGTGTATGGTGATTGTATCCATGGCTTCGTCCTGCAAAAAGGGCAGACAATCCGAGGGGAATAAAACACACTCCAAGGTGGTCGACAAAAAGGTTCACAAGATCGACTTGAAGGTGCCTGGATCAAAAGATGCCATAAAGGACAAGAAGCTCGCTGCATCCAAGCCAAAGTCAATGGCAAAGCCACAACTCAAGCAAATCCCTGCGCCTGCGGATGTTGCTGCTCCGCCCAAGGATGCGGAGCATACAAAGTCAGGTCTCGCCACCAAGGTCATAAAAGCGGGGACCGGTTCTCAGCACCCTGCGGCAACCGACACGGTCAAGGTCAATTACACAGGCTGGACCACGGATGGAAAGATGTTCGACTCATCGGTGAGTCGTGGGAAACCCGCGACTTTTCCCCTCAATAGAGTCATTGCGGGATGGACGGAGGGCCTTGCCCTGATGGTGGTCGGAGAAAAGAGAAGGCTATGGATACCTGAGGAGCTTGCATACAAGGGAAGGCCCGGCAGGCCTCAGGGAATGTTGGTGTTCGATGTGGAGTTGTTGGACATCGTGAAACCACCTGCCACTCCAAAGGATGTTGCAGCCCCGGGAAAGGACGCCAAAAAGACCCCCAGCGGAATTGCATACAAGCTGTTGAAAAAAGGCACAGGCTCTGTGCATCCCTCTGCAACAAGTGTTGTCCAGGTCAATTACACAGGCTGGACCACGGACGGCAAGATGTTCGACTCTTCGGTGACAAGGGGTAGACCTGCGACCTTCCCTCTAAACAGAGTCATTCCAGGTTGGACGGAGGGGGTCCAACTCATGGTGGAAGGTGACAGCATGAGATTCTGGATTCCAGAGGCCTTGGCATACAAGGGAAGACCTGGAGCTCCCCAGGGAATGCTCGTGTTCGACGTAGAGCTGATCAAAATACTCAAGCAGTAACAGTTCCGGACAGGAGGTACGAGTTGGTCAAGAGGATCTATACGAGGACGGGTGACAAGGGAACCACATCCTTGCTAGATGGATCCCGTGTGTCCAAAGATGCACTGCGGGTCGAGGTCTATGGAACCCTAGACGAGTTGACCTCTTGGGTCGGGGTCGCGAGGGCTTTTGTCAAGGACGCTGACCTCGATGACATGCTGGAATTCATACAGCATCGACTCTACAACTGTTCTTCCAACCTGGCCGCGCCTGCCGGTGTTGATTTCGAACTGCCCAGTGTGTCCGAAGAGGATGTGGCCTGGCTGGAGAGGGCCATGGATTTCATGCAGATACGGACTCCTGAACTCAACAGCTTTGTCTTGCCAGGTGGTGGTGAGGCTGCGGGCTTTTTACACATCGCCAGAACGGTTTGCAGACGGGCCGAGAGAAAGATGGTGGCTTTGCTGGAATCTGAACCAGTGGATGAACAGATCCTGAAATTCATCAACCGAACCTCTGATTTTCTTTTTACGGCTGGAAGATATGCCAATGTTCTAGACGGCTCCGGTGATATCACCTGGGACGAAAAGTTCAGGGCCCCTGATTTCTAGTAGTTTTTCCTAAACTGTATCAAAAATACTTTTCAAAGATTTTTCCGACTCGTTCCGGATCAACACCTCGATCTCGCAAGGGGTGAAAGACACCTTCCAGTACGAGCTTGTCATATGATGGACGTTGGTTTTCGTAAATGATGCCCAAAGGTATACGCCTGGTAGATCCCAAAACCAGTTCCAAGGCGTGCAGTGGGTCTTGAGGGTTGTAGTCCTCTCCAAGCTCGTAACAGTTTTCCTGGTAGTATTTGTAAGTGTGCAGCTTGTCCCAACTGACACATGGTTGCAAAATGTTTATTAGAGAAAAGCCTTCATGCAAAATGCCTGCCTTGATGGTGCGTACAAGGTGTTCGTGCCTGGAAGACATTGACTGTGCAACAAATGAACACGACTGTGATATGGCCAGGGCAAGAGGGTTTATGGGTTCTGAAAAGATCCCCTTGGGCTGGAGACTTGCCGTCCGTCTGGCCTCAGTGGTTGGTGAAGCTTGCCCCTTGGTCAAGCCATATGTCTTGTTGTCGTGTACCAAAAGGGTGATATCGATATTCCGTCTCATGGCAGCAAGAAGGTGATTGCCACCCTCACCGTATGCTCCGCCTTCCCCCGAGTGGACGAGTACTGTCAGATCATCGGCTGCAAGCTTCGCACCGGTGGCTGCGGCGACCTCCCTTCCGTGAAGACCGTTGAAGGTGTTGACCCGCATGTAATGGGGCAGCTTGGGGGCCTGTCCAATGCCAGAGCAGATCAGCACCTTGTCAGGGGGAAGGTCTAGCTCTACCAGAGCAGCCTTGACAGCTTTGAGAATTCCAAAGTTACCGCAACCGGGACACCAGGCTATTTCCTGATCGCTTTTGAAGTCCTTGAGTTCGACGCTCATGATAAAACCTCTTTGATTTTTACGGTGAGGTCTTGCACTGTGAAAGGTCTTCCGTCGTGGCGTGTTATCACGTTGTCCGCCGGTCTAAGACCGACTGTTTTGAACAAGGAAGCCAACTGCCCGTCTGTGTTGTTTTCGATGATAGTTATCTGCCTTGGTGTTCGCAGTATGGATTCCAGGTATGACTCGTCGAGGGGCCACATCTGTCTTAGGTGAAGATGTGAGAATGCCCTGTTTTGCGAGGCAAAGTCCTCCCTGATCTCCGAGATTGTGCTATAGGTACTGCCCCAACTGATTACCAATGGATTATCCTTTTCAAACCCATCCAGATAGGGATTCAGAAACCAGGAAAAATTCTTGATGGTTTTTGCTTTTCGTATGCGTTTTTGAGACATGGCCTGTGCGATGATGGGTGATTCGGTAAGGTGGCCTTGCTCATCGTGTTCATCCGAGTCAACCACGACTACGTGTTGACTTGCTCCAGGGGCAGCCTGGGGAGATATGCCGTCCGAAGTCTGCTCAAAGCGCATGTAAGATGCACGTTCGCGCAGCTCACTGGCTCTCATGAGATGTCTTGAACTGGGAAGCAAGCTGGTGTCAAAAGCGGACAGGCTAGGCTGACAATCCTGGAGAAGCTGGTCGGTGAGAATGAACACCGGAACCTGAAAACGTTCTGCGAGATCAAAGGCTTTTGCCGTGGTTTCAAAACCATCTTCTATCCTTGCAGGTGCAAAAATCAACCTGGGGAAAAAACCATGACCAGCATGTAAGACCAGATTCAAATCTCCCTGGGCGGTCCTGGTGGGAAGTCCCGTGGCAGGACCTGGACGTTGGGCTACAACTATGACAGCCGGTGTCTCTATCATGCCCAGAAGAGATACCCCTTCGGTCATGAGACAGAAACCGCCTCCAGATGTGGAGGTCATGCTCCTTGCGCCAGCATATGAAGCGCCTGCGAGCATGTTTATTGCGGCAATTTCATCCTCAGCCTGCTCTATGACTATGTCCGCCTCCTTTGACCATGCCGCCAAGTCTGCAAGAATGCTTGTGGCAGGGCTCATGGGATAACCTGCAACAAAGCTTACTCCTCCTGCGATTGCTCCAAGGGAAATGGCTTGATGTCCGGACATGAGCACACGCTCATTGGCAGGTGAATGGATGTTTGCACCAGGAAACTCAGGCTTGTTCTTCCAGTCCTGCACGGCAGCTATTCCCAGGTCTGCGGCCCGCAAATTGATCTCCAGGAGTTTGGCATTTTGTGTAAAATGTTTCTGCAGAATTTCATGTACCCTGTCTTGGGGGATTTCCAACAGAGAGCAGATGGCACCCAGTCCCACCACACCGGATGCCTTCAGGTTACCTGCCTGTTTGGCAAGATTATCCAGGTCCACAGGAGCTGCCCTGCTATCGCAGGAGCTGGAAAAGCAAAGCAGCACTCCCGGCGAATCAAGTTTCTCCGAAAACCGTTTCACGGCCCCGGTGGTCAAGGCCATGAGTATGTCGAATCTTTCGCTTACACCCTCTAATGCCTGGTCTGATATTCTCAGGTGAGAAAAATTGAGGCCTCCCCGTATCCTGGACTCGGCGTCGACATAGGTCGAGACAAACAGCCCGTTTTGAACCAGGATCTGACCCAGCATGTCGGCCGTGGTCTGAAGGCCCTGACCTGCGGCACCTGCTATTCTTATTCCTATTTCCATGTCGTGACACCGTCCTTCATCCCTGAGAGAGTTCAGGGACAAATCAAGTTACATCTGCATGTCCTTGGAAGTCTATGCCCATCTCCGTGGATCTTCGCAAGAAGAAAATATTTTTCAGCAATGCTGATACATGCGAGACAACTTGAGACATTTTTAGTGCTTCAGTCGTACGAGTTTTCAAGCTGCCAATTTAAAAAAACCGATAATTTCTGTTTGGTTAATAATGGGATGACGTAACTGAAAAAAGTATTTTCTGGTTGGCACAAGAGTTGCTGCACTGGTGCTTGAAATGAGCTGCTGAACCATTACATGCAAAGGATCTGTTCATATTCACATGCTCGATGTGACAGAAACAAAAAAGGAGATTCAAGATGACTCAGGAACAAGATGTTTCCACGGGTAATTTACCCCTTTCCATTGGCAGCAAGGTCGATAATTTTTCCATGGCCACATACGAACCGGTTGAGGGCACTTTTGGAGAATTCGAACTCAAACAGCAGCTAGAGGCGAAACGATGGACCGTTCTGTTCTTCTATCCCGCTGACTTCACTTTTGTTTGCCCAACCGAGCTAGCTGATTTGGCTGCAAAGAGCGATCAGCTCAAGGAGATGGGTGTGGACGTGGTCTCGGTCAGTACAGATACGCAGTATGTACATCTGGGCTGGAAAAAGGACGAGAGACTTCTGAAAGATGTAAAATATACGATGGCTGCGGACCCCACGGGCGAGGTCTCCAGAAACTTTGGAGTCTATGACCATGCAACAGGCCTTGCTCTCAGAGGCACGTTTATAATCAACCCTGATGGTGTCTTGGTGGGTTCCGAGACAAATTTCTATAATGTGGGAAGAAATGCCGATGAACTCTTGAGAAAGATGAAGGCCTACCTTCATGTTTTCAAAAATCCCAATGAAGCCTGCCCGGCTAAATGGGATGAAGGCCAGGTTACACTGAAACCTGGTGAGGGGCTTGTAGGCAAGGTTGCAGATGCTCTCGGCTTGTAGAGCTTACGGCCTCAGGAAGTGGCAAGTATATCCTCCGGGGTTTCTGAGAAGATAATCCTGGTGATAGTCCTCTGCGCTGTAAAAGGGCCCGGCCGGTACGATCTGAGTGACAATTTTTCCATGCCACTTTTTCGACTTGTCAACCTCTTTCGTGACCTTGAGAGCAATAGACTCCTGCTTTGGATTCAGGAAAAATATGGCTGAACGATATTGACTACCCACGTCATTTCCCTGCCTGTTGAGAGTGGTTGGATTGTGCATTCTGAAGAAATACCCAAGGAGTTCTTCATAGGTCAGGATCTTAGGATCAAATACTATCTTCACCGCCTCGGCGTGTCCTGTCTCGCCCGTCTTGACATCCTGGTAGGTTGGATTTTCCATCTCACCACCTGTGTATCCCACCTCGGTGTCCAGCACACCAGGAATCTTTCGAATGATGTCCTCCATTCCCCAGAAACATCCACCTGAAAGGAGCGCGATCTCTGTATTCGTGGTCTTTGTTTTTGCCTTGGATTCCTTGTTCGAATTCATTTGGGCTCCCCTGGACGTTTTACACTGAAGGGTCACAAAAAAGGACATGATTGCCAAGACAAGCACGCTAAAGAGATTTTTCATGGAACCTCTTTTCACAAGGTTACTCTATAAACATACCTATGAATCCCTTGAAGTCAATCATGGGATGATTTCAATTTCATGGAAAGGTATGAAAAATGCGAAAAAAATTTCATCCTGCTATTCTGAAATTGGAAAAAAGCTAGTATGATACCCAAAATTTTCAGGAGGAATAAATGGCTGAATCATCCGCTGAAAAGCTTTCGCAGAAGCGTTTGGAGTTCAAAAGTAGACTTGCCGACATCATCAATCTGATTCACGAAGCACAGGATATCGGTGAAATAATTGTTCATATCAGACCAAAGATATTGGAGATGCTCGATGCATCGCGATTGACCATCTATGCGGTGGACGCCCAGAACCAGCAGGTCTATTCCCTGTACAAGGCCGGAGATGAAATCAGAGAGATACGGGTGCCTAGATCCACATCGTCCATGGTCGGTTTCGTGGCACTTACGGGAAAGACTTTGAATATCAGGAACGCCTATGATGAAAAGGAACTCAAGTCCCACCACCCCGAGCTGCAATTCGACATCACCTGGGACAAGAAGACAGGCTTCAGGACCGAGCAGGTTCTTACCACGCCCATTCTTTACGACGGAAAGTACCTAATGGGGGTTCTACAACTTCTCAACAAGACCGACGGGGATCATTTTGACGAAGATGACGTAGAGGCCGCGAAAGAGGTTGCAAAAACCCTTGGTATCGCCTTTTACAACCGCAGGAGAATGGCCCCAAAACGCCATGCGAACAAGTTTGGTGAGATTCTGGACAAGGGCTTGATCTCTGAAAAGAATTTTGATGATGCGGTGGCATACTCCAGGGCGAACAACATGCCCATTGCCGATGTTCTCGTTGAAAAATACAGGATCGCCAAAGAAGAGGTGCTAAAGTCCATGGCATCTTTTTTCAATTGCGAGTATTTCATCTATGACGGTAGCCAGATCATGCCCGAGGAGTTTCGTGACAGGTTGAAACATGACTACCTGGTCAAGATCGCAGTCGCACCATTGTCCAAGTCCGGAAACACGGTTTTTGTCGCCATGGAGGATCCTTCGGATTTGGCCAAGATAGATGCTGTACGGGTAATGGGAATGGCTCCCAGACAGGAGTTCAAGGTAGCCCTGAAAAGCGATATTACCGAATATTTGAACGCATCATATGATGTTGTGGGCGATGGTGCATCCGGTGGAGACATGGCTGAGATCCTGGGTGCTCTGACCGTGGAATCGGATGAGGAAATAGGGATCGAGTCAGATGAACCGGAACTGGAGGAAACCGATAGCGCCATCGTCAGATTGGCCAATCAGATTATTCTCGATGGCTTCAAGCAAGGGGCGTCGGATATTCACGTAGAACCACAGGGCAAACACATGCCTACGAGGATCAGGTTCAGAATCGATGGAATCTGTCATGTGTATCAGGAGATCCCGGCGAGCCACGCTCCCGCACTGGTGTCGCGTTTGAAGATCATGTCTCGTCTGGACATTTCCGAGCGCAGGCTTCCCCAGGATGGAAAAATTCGCTTCAGGATGAGCAACAGGACCATCGAACTTCGCGTAGCAACCGTTCCAACCCAAGGCGATGGGGGTACACAGGAAGACGTGGTCATGCGTATCCTGGCAGCTTCAAAACCAATCCCCTTGGAGGACATGGGTTTTTCCCAAAGAAACATAAACGAGTTCAAGAGCGCAATCTCCAAACCATATGGAATCGTGCTTTGTGTGGGACCAACCGGTTCTGGAAAGACGACCACTCTTCACTCGGCCCTCGGTCATATCAACACACCGGAAAGAAAAATATGGACAGCCGAGGATCCTGTGGAGATCACACAGCCGGGATTGAGGCAGGTGCAGGTCAAGCCCAAGATAGGTTTTACTTTCGCAAATGCCATGCGTTCATTTCTGAGAGCTGACCCTGACGTGATAATGGTTGGAGAGATGAGAGACCAGGAGACAGCGGAGATAGGAATCGAGGCCTCCCTGACCGGGCACCTGGTGTTTTCCACCCTGCATACCAACTCTGCGCCAGAGACCGTGACCAGGCTTTTGGACATGGACATAGAGCCCTTCAACTTTGCAGATTCGCTTCTGGGAATTCTGGCGCAGCGTCTCGCCAGAAGGCTTTGCACCAAGTGCAAGCAGGAATATCACCCTGGTGAGGACGAGTTCATGATCCTGGCCCAAAGCTATGGCATGGAAGCCTTTGAAAAACTGGGGATAAAGTATAGCAAGGATCTGACATTGTATAAGCCTGAAGGCTGCCCTGCCTGTGCGGGCACGGGATACAGGGGGAGGCTTGCAGTACACGAATACATGATAGGTTCTGATCCCATCAAACGCATGATACAAAAACGCACTCCCGTCGAAGAGATCAGGAAACAGGCTGTGGCAGATGGAATGACAACCCTCATGCAGGACGGTATTGAGAAAGTCTTTCAGGGCATCACGGATTTCAGCCAGGTCAGGGCCGTGTGTATCAAGTAGGTGCGAAAACTGTTGCTCCCAGCTACTCTGATACCTCTTTACGCCTTGTGGTCCTGATGACATTTTCATTCGGCTATGACACAGGACTCAGTATTCCGTGGAATTTGAACCATTTTCGAAGTAATATGTTACGCCAGGAGGGGGGCAAGGCGAGAGGTAATCATGGTTCGTATTTTCAGTTTGATCTTTGTCTTTGGATTGTTTTGGCCCACCTCTGGTCTCGGACAGACGCTGGA
>JALVPF010000435.1 GCA_027031935.1 Myxococcales bacterium
GTACCATCCTCGCAGGAGATGGTCTTGGTTCCATCACCATTGTCCGCGACCGTACACGCGGTCCCATCCGCACCATCGCTCACCACTACACTCGTGCCATCCTCGCAGGAGATGGTCTTGGTACCGTCTCCATTGTCCTCAACCGTACACGCTGTCCCATCAAGCCCGTCTTTGCCGGCACAAGCTCCAATAAGCAGACTCACAAGCATGATCGCTGCCATAAAAAATCCATAACCGGGACTGGCAAAAACAAAAACTCTTTCTGGTTTGCTCATGGACATTCGCATACCTCCTCCATCGAATTACACTTTCGAAAGCCTTCTTCGCTTTCACAATACAAAAAAGACTCTAACCGTATTTCAATGCCAGCGCCCAGTAGGGCGCACCTAGTAGGGCGGATTTCAAAACAGGTAACCCAGCACAAGTCTTCCCATGAATCCAAAGCCATCATCAATTGCGCTTACCTGATTGGAAGAATGAATGTATATCAACGATGTGTTGAGCTTGAGTGTGAAATCATCATCCAGCCTGAAATAAGCTGTTGGACCAAGTAAGAACCTGGCACCCCCTTCTGCCTCCTCGCTATCCCACAAGCCCTCCAGGTCTTCTCCACACAGTTCCAGGCCTTGGGTCCAGCTATTGGTAAGCTTGTATGAAGCAGCCAGCCCAAACATGAGATCAGCATCATCCCGCCGACCACTGAAAGGGATCTCCAATAGGGCACTGGCACGTACATCGAATTTTCCGAATTTGTGTCCAATCAAGGCATGAAGCTGCATCACATGATCATAATGATAGTCATGCACATATCCAGCGCCCAGTTGCAGATCGACAGAATGTTTTGCCTGATGGAGCAAAAGCCAGTGCAAGCCTATGGCTGCTTCATGCCTGAGTTCACCCTGCCTGGGCACGAGCAGACCTCCCCAGGCTTCTATTCCAAGAAAGCTCCAGGGAAAAAAACGAAGTCTGAGCCCTTGTTCAAAACCCCTGGAACCAAAGGAACGAGTATCGCGGGTACCGTAAGCGCTGACCGACTCCATGGTGACGGTCATGGATTCCACCTCTCCAACATGCTGAAAAATATAAGGAGAAGGGACTACGTCAGCCGACGATGATACACTCAAGCCCAACATGACCATGGTGACCGTCCACATCTTACCTGCAAAGTTCATGTTATCCACTCTCCATAAATAACAATATGCCTGAATGACCTATCCATTCAATTCCACATTTTTTTACAATTTGTTATAAATTACAACTACTGACATTTTCATTCGGCTATCACACAAGCGACTGACACGGTTGACTGCAATAAATTTGTAAGATATTGAATTGATCAGTCCGTGTTATCTATTGGTGTTAGCCAAGACGCTTGGCCTGGTCAGCAGACAAGGTGAGTGGGTCGGAGGTTTTCAGGCTACGGCATGTGGAGGGATTGATGAGTGGAAGTGACTCAGCCAAAGATGGCCAAGGCTCTTCAACGCAAGAGTTGCAAAAGCGAATTGCCGAACTTGAAAAGGAAAACTCCAAGCTGAAAGAGCAGGCTGAACTCTTCGACCTGGTCATGGATCACGCTCCCATAGGCATCACCATTCACCAGGACTATATTGTGAAACGCACCAACCCTGAAAACCTCAGACTTGGTGGCTTCAAGTCCATGGAAGAAGCCATAGGCTTAAATGTGCTTGATTTCGTGGCGGAGAGTTCCCTTGACTTGGCAAAAGAACGCACAAAGTCCACCTATGATGGTAAAAAACCAGTTTCCCGCGTCCTGGAAAGTTTCATAACGGCTTCCGGAGAAGCAAAAGACGTGGTGGTAACCACCACACCGTGCAAGTTCGAGGGAAAGCCGGCATCCCTGGTCATGTTCAGTGATGTAACCAGCGCTCTGGACGCAGAGAGGGCCCTGCACCGACAGGAGGTTCAATTCAAGGCGCTGTTTGAAAACGTGCTCATCGGACAGGCCAACTTGACCACCGAGGGGCAATTCCTGGTGGTCAACTCTGCCATGAGCAGGCTGACCGGATATTCCAAGGATGAACTCTTGCATATGGGGACCAAGGAGCTTACCCATCCTGACGATATTCAAGACACCTTCGATGAGATGCACAGGCTCATTACGAGAGAAAGCGACTGGTTCCGCATGGAAAAACGAATATTGAAGAAAGATGGCAGTATTGCCTGGGTGGATCTTTCGGTACGAACTCTTGTGGATGATGAAGGCAAGGTAGAGTCACTGCTCGGGTGCATGGTGGACATCTCCGAGAGAGTAAAGGCAGAGAAAAAACTGGAACGTTCCGAAAAGCTTTTCAGAGCCATTGTAGAGCAGAGCGGAGACGGGATTAGCCTTGCGGATGAAAAGGGGCAATACCTCCTGGTCAACTCCGCCATGACCGATCTTTTGGGATACAACAAGGATGAATTTCTTGCGAAATCGGTCTTTGACATGCTCCCGTCGGGTGGAGAGTCCGGCCTGTACAGCAAGGCCATCAATGGCGAAAGCTGGGTATTTAATGGTGAGCTGCTTCGAAAGGACGGAAGCAAGTTCTGGGCTGAAGTTTCCGCTTTTCCCATCGAGATTGATAACAAGCGCCAGGTGCTGGGAATGGTACGAGACATAACCAGGAGACGCGAAGAGGAAAAGGAACGCATAGCTCTGGAAGCACAGATACAAAAAACCCAGAAGCTGGAAAGTCTGGGAGTGCTTGCAGGCGGCATCGCCCACGACTTCAACAACTTGCTGGTTGGAGTCCTGGGAAACGCTGACCTGGCCCTGCACGATCTGGCCCCCGAGGCGCCGGCGAGGAGCAGCGTAAAAGACATAGTCACAGCAGCAGAGCGTGCTACCGAACTGGTCAGACAGATGCTCGCCTATGCGGGGAAGGGAAAGTTCCTGGTAGAGGTTCTGGATCTGAATGCCGTGGTAGAAGAGATGACCCATCTGCTCGATGTTTCCATTTCCAAAAAGGCCATACTCAGGTTCGACCTCAATGAAGAGATTCCAAGTATAGAGGCGGATGCCACACAGATCAGACAAGTGGTGATGAATCTCATCACAAACGCCTCTGACGCCATTGGTGACAGGAGCGGAGTCATCTCCATAAGGACCGGCGCCATGGAGTGTGACAAGGCGTACCTGGAAGAGACCTACTTAGACGACGACCTCAAAGAGGGTCAATATGTGTATTTGGAGGTAAGTGACACAGGCCAGGGCATGGATGAAGAGATTCGTCAAAAGGTTTTCGACCCGTTCTTTTCAACCAAATTTACAGGACGAGGATTGGGTCTGGCCGCTGTCTTGGGGATCGTTCGCAGTCACAAGGGCGCCATCAAGATTTACTCAGAACCAGGCAAGGGCACGACATTCAAGGTTTTGCTACCGGCAGTGCAATTGCACCCCGAAGTCAGGAAGATATCCAAAGAGGATCGGAAGGTTGCGCGTCTATGTGGCACAGTGATGCTGGTGGACGACGAAGAGACTGTCCGTTCGGTCGGCAAGAGGATGATAGAACATCTGGGATGCCAGGTGGTCACATGTGAAGAGGGCAAGGAAGCCATAGAAAAGTTTCAAGAGGACCCGGATCGTTTCCATCTGGTGATTTTGGATCTCACCATGCCACACATGGATGGAGATGCATGTTACAGGGAGTTGCGGAGGATTCGACCGGATGTAAAGGTGATCCTGGCCTCCGGTTACAATCAAGCAGAACTCGTGGCAAGATTTGCAGGCAAGGGTATCGCAGGATTCATGCAAAAGCCTTTTCGTCTCGATACACTTGCTGATAAAATACGTGAGGCTTTGGAGGATACCCAGTGAAGGCGCGCGCCACACGCATACTGGTCGTGGATGACGAAGAAGTGGTAAGGGCCGTCATGCGCGACACCCTGGATCGGCCTGGATGGTACGTGGTGGTGGCCGAGGATGGAGAGCAAGCCATATCCCTGCTCCTAGACGAACATTTTGATATCCTCATTGCGGACAAGAACCTGCCCGGCATAACCGGGCTGGATGTCATCAGGAGAGCAAAGGCTCTGAATGACAACATCGGCACCTTGCTCGTGACCGCATATGCATCTCGTGAATCTGCCGAAGAGGCACTGTCCCTTGGAGTCGATGACTACCTGACGAAACCTTTTGATGTGGATCTCCTCTTGAACAAGGTCGAGGAGGTCATAGACAGGCACTCTTCCTTTGACAGGCTCATGGTAAAAAGACAGGCAACCAGGGATCCGAGACGAAAAAGAAAAGTCATTGTACTCGAGCCATCGGATGCAGCCAGGCAGTCTCTGCTCGACGGGATCGAGAGGCTGGGTTGCCATGTGTTCAGCGTCAAAAACCTGGGAGAGGTCCTTCATGCGGTGAGACAGAAGGACCTGGATGCATTGGTCTGCGACATCAACGTGCTGGTCAGAGATGATGCCACAGCGTGTTTTCTGCGCTCGGCACTGTTTGTGACCCCTGACATCAAATTCATCGCCGTGGCTCCCAAGCAGGGCATGGATGGAGCCATACAGGCTGTCAACATGGGAGCAGGCAAGGTAATCTACAAAAGCCTCCTATCCAACGAGTATATCAACGAATCATTGAAAGACTTTCTGAGTGCATAAGGTGCAATGAAAGTCAGGCTGGAGTTTCAGCTCGGTTCGAGGACCTTTGTAAGGGCATAGCACAGAGACACGAACTGGTCGGCAGGGGACGTGTCCTTGACGTTTGCCGAGGTGCGCACTTCCATGCTTATCTCCGTGGTATCGTCAGCACCTTGCTTAACTTCTATGGTGTAGGTAAATGGGCTTAGTCCTTCGTGTTGAAATACCAGTCTGGTCCTTTTCTTCAGTGTGAGCTTGGGGGACCTGGGTTTGAAGTCTCGACGTTGGTGTGAAAAAGTGCGTCCCATCCAGCCAATGATTCCATCGGAAACGCCATCAGCATAAATTCCAGGTGCTGACGAGAGGACCTTTATCACGGCTTCCGGATATGATCTGATACGCCAGTGTTTTTTCCATGTTCCAGCCATAGGGAGATGTTAGGCCTAATGTGATGGCTGTGTCAATTTACAGAGATCGCAAGCCAGGTAGGAAATCAGGGTTGACGCACAGCCTTCCATTGGTTAGTTTCAAGTACTTGCCTCTGGGGGGCAGGAGAACGGCATGGAAGCACCGATCATCTACAATCTGTTCCCCCGCCTTGCAGGAACCATGGACAGATGGAGCGAACACGCAAGACGAGCAAAGTCCATGGGATTCAACTGGATTTTTCTCAATCCGGTCAGCCAGCCAGGCTTTTCAGGCAGCCTGTATTCGGTCAAGGATCACTACAAGCTATGCTCGGACTTCCTCCCCACGGTATCCAGAGCAGATGGACTCGAAGAACTCTCTCGCACACTGCAGGATTTCAATGACATTGGACTCTTTCCCATGATGGACCTGGTAATCAACCACACGGCCATAGACAGTCCTCTCGTGTCCCAGCACCCGGACTGGTTCAAGACAGACGAACAGGGCAAGATAGTACATCCTTCAGCGATGGATCCCGCAGACAGCAGGCGGGTGACCGTCTGGGGCGATCTGGCAGAGTTGGACAACAAACAGAGCCCTGACCTGGACGCCTTGTGGGATTACTGGCGAAAGCTTATAAGATCCTCTGTGGAACTGGGCTTCAAGGGCTTCAGGTGTGACGCAGCGTACAAGGTTCCGGCCGTGCTCTGGCGCTTGCTGGTGGATGAAGCCCGGGAGATGGACCCCGAGATAAAGTTTTTTGCAGAGACTTTGGGATGCGAATTCAGCCAGGTCATGGCCCTGAAGCCCTCTGGCCTGGATTACCTCTTCAACTCGTCCAAATACTGGAACTTCGACCAGCCATGGGCCATTGAGCAACACAGGAGATTTTCAAGGATCGCCCCGTCCATCAGCTTTCCCGAGTCTCACGATACCCCCAGGTTGATGTCGGAGACAGGCGGAAACGAGGCGGTACAGAGGCAGCGATACATGCTGTCGGCTGTTTTTTCAGAGGGACTGATGATGCCCATAGGATACGAGTTCGGGTTTACGAGGCGGCTGCACGTGGTGGAGACCAGACCTGAAGACTGGGAAGAGCCCAATGTGGATCTTCGCTCCTTCATCTGTAGTGTCAACGCCCTGAAACTGGAGCTTGGCCCCCTTGGCACAGAGGGCAAGCTGCGAGCCTTGACGCCTTTTGACCAACCGACGATCATCCTGGAAAAAACCTCCGGAACACAGAAGGTCATAATCCTGGTGAACAAGGACTGGCACAATTCCCAGGGGCTTGATTCGAAAAAATTCGAGCGCTGCGCTGTTGCGGATCTCATAAGGTTACGGCCCGACGGCGAAGTCATCAGAGGCTCAGTGCCTGGATGGATTCAATTGGAGCCTGCGGAGATAGCCCTCATAGCCTAGAGGTTTTCCAACGTAGTCCTGTGGCCTGCTTGCGTATGATCAAGAACCATCAAGGAGACTCTACTTCTCGTCTTCAGTCTCTTGCCTGCTTTCATCATTTTCTGTTTTTTCAGTCCCGGCCTTGTCTTCATCCTTGTCTTTTTTTTTGGATGCCGTGCTTTTGTCCTCCTTGTCCATCTTCTTGATTTCGTCCTTGGCCACACCGGTGAGTTTGTCCGCAGCCTTGCCCGCCAGTTTCTTTGCGTTGTTTACCACAGAGGACGCTTTTTTGGTGACCACGGCTTTTTCCCTTGGGGTCAGATTACCCCAGACCAGGTATCCCACGTAACCGGCGCCAGCGAGTAACAAAAAGAGAATCAACTTTTTGATCATCGGTAAGCATCTCCTTCCATGGCTATTTACCAGTCATAGTATATGACATGAAATCGCCGGAGTTCAAAAGTGTCCTGGAAAAAATTTTCCTGGCCGCAGCGGAGCTGTCCTACAAGCCAGCATGCATGTAGCGAAAAAGAAATGGCAGTCGAACTTCAGGATGATGTAAAGGCGAACTACAGCTAAAGTCGAGATTACTTCTTGGGGGGAACTATGGCGTCTTTGCATGCCTTGGCAAGACGCATCTTGACGACTGTCTTGGCAGGAATCTTGATAGCTTCACCGGTGGCAGGATTGCGGCCCATCCTGGCCTTGCGTTTCTGCAATACGAGCTTTCCAAATCCCGGAAGAATGAAGGCGCCGTTTTTCTTCGTCTCTTTGTATGCCAGCTCCGCAAAGTCATCGAGGAATGCGCTGACTTCCTTTTTGGACATATCGAACTTGTCTGCCAAACTGGTGATGATCTGAGCTTTTGTCATGGGCTTTTTCGCTGCCATTATATAACTCCTTTTCAGTAAACCCTTCTAGGGTCATGTTGAGGACAATGCAATACCACTGTCATACCCAGAGGTCAACCAAGAACCTGAGCCATCTCCCACCCCCTGGAATCAGATTTCCCAGATCGCTTGTGAGGTCACGGAGATGCAAGGAATTGTCCGCAGTCGTGGATTCACCACGTCGAGGCCTCACCTCACCGAAAAAGATTCCGCAGCATAGCCACAGAGATCGCAAGCGAGGTGGGATATCTTGGGAAATCTGGTCAAAAGGATAGTGAATCAGGCTTGAACCTTGTGCATTTGACGATACAGCCCATCTTCAGCCATGAGTTTTTCGTGTGTACCACGCTGAACAATACGTCCGTTTTGCAATACCAGGATCAAATCGGCATTCCTTACGGTAGACAGCCTGTGTGCTACCGCCAGCGCAGTGTGGTCTTTCAAGAGGTCCTCCATGGCCTGCTGGATCAATTTTTCCGTGGCGCTGTCTATGGAAGACGTCGCCTCATCCAGCACGAGACAGGGTCTTGCGCTCACAATGGCCCTGGCAAAGCTCACCAGTTGACGCTGGCCCTGGCTGAGAACCGTTCCCCGTTCATTTAGCACGTACTCCAGCCCCCCATCCAGTCCTTCTGCGATCCTGTCTAATCGTGCCACCCTGATACCATCCTCCAAACGCTCCTTGCACTCGGCGCTATAAAGGCAGATGTTGTCCTCCAAGGTCGACGAAAACAAAAACAGATCCTGTGGAACCAGGGCAAACATGCTCCTGAGGGCCTTTGTGTCCCATTGACGAATGTCCATTCCTCCGACTTTGATGCTTCCCTGCCCTTCTTCAAGCTCGTAGAAACGCAACAACAATGACAGGATAGTGGATTTGCCGGATCCAGTCGGTCCCACCAGGGCTATCTGCTGTCCCTCCCTCCATACAAAAGACACGGATTTCAGTACAGGCTGTTGAGCTTCATAGGCAAAGGAGACATCCCTGAACTCCACATCCAGGGCCCTTGTTTCTTTTGGCGAAAAACTCCCGGATGCTTCTTCCTGCTCGTCTAAAATACCCATCAGTCTTTCCGTGGAGACCACCGAAGACTGTAGAATGTTGAACTTGTCGGCAAGATTTTGCAGTGGCCTGAAGAGCATCTTCAGGTACAGGACAAAGGCCACAAAGGTTCCCATGGAGAGTTCGTTGAACAGGACCTTTCCGCCCACGTACCATACGATCAAGGCAAGGCCACCTACAGACAGAGCATCGACGGCAGGCCTGAAAATGGCAAAGACGTGTACCAGGCTGACCTGTGAACGGTAATTTGCCATGTTCAGCTCGTCGAAACGCTCTCTCGCGTGATGCTCGAACACAAAGGCCTTTATTATCTCCAAGGCGCTGAAGGACTCCTGAATGAAAGTGTTCAGCGCAGCTATCTGCACCCTTATTCTCCTGTAGATCCTCTGAGAGATCCTCTTGAACCACCATGTTATGAAAATGAGCAAGGGCGCAAGGGCCAGCAGCCACAAGGTGGTAAATGTATCCAGCCAAAAAAACAGCACCAGTATTCCTACAAACTGCACCACATCCGATACCACAGTGGACAGTACGGAGGAGAACAGCTCGGACAAGTTTGCAGGATCATTTGCGACTCTGGTGACCAGCCGTCCAACAGGATTTTCGTCAAAAAATTTCACGGGCAGATTGAGTATCTTGTGCCACAGGGAAAGTCGCATGTTCAGCACCGCTGTTTGCCCTATTCGCCCCAATCCATAGGTGCCTACATAAGCCAGCACAAAGATAAGCAGCAGCAAGCCTGCATATAAAAAAGCAAAGTTCCGAATTCCGCGCAAAGAGCCTTCGCGCAGGGTTCTGTTTTCATCCGGGCCCAGGCCACTGAGCGCCCCCTCCTCTAGCCAACGTCCATCCTGGGTCCGCAGCCAGCCTGTCCCTCTTATAGCGCCTTTTGCGCCAAGAGCTCTGAGACGTGCCCGCCCAAGCTCGGCTCTCCTTATGAACACCAGCCCTCCGGATTCATTTTCCCCGGATTTTTCCCAGGCAGATATCAGGTCACCTGCCTTGGATTTTTCGATCCCAAGCCAAGGCAAGCTTACGTACTGGTCTATGGCACCCCGTACGATCAGCGGCAGAGAAAGTTCGAGTCCTGCCTGGAAAACGGAAATGAGCATGAACACCACGAGCCATTTTTGCAAACCAGACACAAGGTGCAGCAATCTCCTGACATGAGCAAACAGACGCAGGGAACCAAGGCTCTTTTCTTCTCTGCTTATGGCCATCTTTTTATTGCCCCTCGCTCATGCTCTGAAGCCGAACCATGGATCTGTAATAACCTTCCTGCCTGACGAGTTCCTCGTGGGTTCCGTACTGGACCAGACGCCCCCGACTGAATACCGCAATGGCGTCCAGATCCCTGACCGCGCTTGCACGATGACTGACCACCAATGTTGTCTTGTCATGCAGCGTTCGAACCATGGAGTCTATTATGGCCCGCTGTGTCTCAGCATCCACCTCGGAGAGAGTGTCGTCGAGCACCACGAAAGGTGCATCCTTGAGCAAGGCCCTTGCCAGCGACAACCTCTGTTTCTGCCCGCCCGAGATGGTTATTCCCCTTTCGCCCAACATGGTTTCATAACCATCAGGAAAAGACATTATCTCGTCATGAACCGAAGCGAGCCTGCACACACGCACCAGTTCATCCATGGTTGCATCGGGTTTGCCAAGACGGAGATTTGCCTCGATTGTATCGGAAAACAAGAACGCTTCCTGTGGCACCCAGGCCACAGAACGCCTGATGGTCCCAAGGTCCACATGCAAGAGGTCCCTGCCTGCCATGAAAATCGAGTCGGCAGGTGGCTTCTCCAGGCGCAACAGGAGCCTGACCAAAGTGCTCTTTCCTGAACCCACCTCCCCCACCACCCCGAGGCTACCTCCCTTGGGCACCTTCAAGTCGACCCTGTCCAGGGCCGGCTCGCTGGAAGCACCATAGGTAAAACTGAGGTCTACGAACTGCAAATCTCCATCCAGAAAACCCTCTTCTGTCTTCTTGTCTTCAGGCTCGGTGTCACGACGCAAGAAGCTCTCGATTCGCTCCATGGATGCAGACGATCGTTGCAGCAGCGTAACCATCCAACCTGCTGCTATCATGGGCCAGGTGAGCATGCCCACGTAGGTAGTCAACGCGACGAAAGTGCCAATGCTCAAGGTGCCCACAATGACCCGGCTCCCACCCACCCCCAGAAGTATAGCTATGCACATT
>JALVPF010000436.1 GCA_027031935.1 Myxococcales bacterium
TCCACCGCAGCCATCGTCGCCGCAGCACTTGCCCGCGCAGTCGGGATTGCACTGTGTGCCTTCAGCCCTGGCCCTGAGGATGAAGTCTCCTCCTATGCCGGCATCGTCTGCCCACATCCATGTAGCTGCATCCCCGGAACACTGCCCCATTCCTATAATCTCGATGAGGTTTACATGATTGCCTGCAGCCTGGTCCACGATGGGAGCAACCTTTTGACAACCGCAGGCGCCCAGGTTGGGCAGATAGGCGCACTGTATGGTTGACCACTCCGTCTGAAGATCGCTGGAGGGATCATCGAATCTTATTACCAGGGCGAACTTTCCGCTGTTGATCAATGGCGGGTGGTTGCCTTCTGTGTCCCAGTCGAAGTCCACGCTCCAGGCTGTGCCGCCAGTAAGGGGGACCCCGGTTTGACCGCTTGCGCTGTTGTAGAGCTCAGAGGTGTGTACGGACCAAAGGGGAGAATTATCAGAAGGGGATGGACCGGCACCGTCGAACTGCCAGATTTCAATCCATGCGTTAGCAGTAGAGTCCACATTCCCATTGGGGGGTGCTGCCATCACCATGTCCACTCCAAGGATCTTGACAGGGTAATCGGAGTCACCTGGTGTGTACACCTGGCCAAAGGCCTCGTTTTGTGCGAAGCCGGGTTGTACGCCAAGAGGTATTGAAGCGATCTGTCCGGATGCTGTGACGATATTGTCGTCAAACTGATCATGCTTGTAGACGATTACCTGGGCAGAGCATACCCCTGACAGGGATAAAAAAAGCATGGCAAGCAGCAGATGTTTGAGGGAAGTTACCATTGTCGGTGCCTCCTGGTATTTTGTCTTCTGTAAAAGTTCTCAGGCATTTAGTGCCAGTCTAGCATAGTTTATATGATTTGACAGTTGTTGATGTGCAGGCAAAAATTGAAAAATGACTGTTTCTGTACGAATGTCATTGACTTCGCTAGTCATCGCTTTGTTCCTTTGTCTTCCCATCAAGGCAGGTTCTCCTGGGGAAAGACGAATGGTCCGTGCACTGCATTCGGGTTCATACAAGGTTCGAATGAAAGCTGCCATTGTTCTTGGCAAGAAGAAAGTCAAGGCGGCTGCGGGTGCCTTGCGCAAGATCGCAGGCAAACAGTCTGAAAAACCTGTGGTACGAGCGGCCGCCTTGGTTTCCTTGGGACAGATAGGAGACCAGAAGGCTCGCAAATTATGCGCATATCTCATCGCCCACAAGCACAAACTCATCGCCCAGGCTGCTCAAAAGGCTCTCCTGGAACTGGATCGCGGTTTGTCATCAAAACCCTTCTACCTGGTGTCCATTAAAAAGCCGGGTCTTGGTGCTGGCAAATCCAAGGCATTGGCTGATACGCTGCTGGGGGCCCTGGAACACAGGGTGAAATCCACATCAGGACTTGTACTCAGCGCCGGCGAGCATCGGTTTCTGAACGATGAAGAAATGCTTGCTCATCTCAAGGCCAGGGACTTGATGGGGCTTTTGTTGAAACCCAAGCTGCTTTCGTTGACATCCAGGGTAGAGGATGGAAAGACCATCGTGGAGGCAAAGGTGAGGATTTCCCAATATACCTTGCCTGGAAAGGTCAAGGAGTTCTTTGCTGACGGTGAAGCGAATTCATGGATAGAAGACACTCGGATTACAAAGACGGAACTGCGGGATCTCCAGACGGAAGTGGTACAAGGTGCCGCTGATTCGGCATTGATGCAGGTGCTGGAGGACCTTCAAGAAAGAGCCCAGTGAAAAAGAACATGATTTGTCATATTGGATAATTTTTTCTTGATTGACCTGACTCCATGTCATGATGCTATACAGAGAAACAAGTAAACTACACAGGGGCTGAGAATGGAATATGCAAAAGGCGTCGGTATGGAGAGAAAAAAGAGGCATTTTCGAATAGGACTTGCGGTGGTCCTGGCTGCCATGATCTTGCCCATGTCTTCGATGGCGCAGCAGATCATGGTTGGAAAGTTCAAAGACAGGACTCATCGCGGTGTTGGCCGTGCTGCCAGGTCTGCCCTCGCGAAATCGCTGGATGCAAAAGGGGCGGACCTTTTCTCCTACAGCAGGTACCTGAAAAGAGCCAGGAGATATGGATACCGCAAGTCCAGGGCCTTTACCAGGCGGGCCATGCGGAAGCTTGCCAGACGTTTGGGCATAGACGGAATCGTGACCGGCAAGGTGCAAAGAAGGGGAGGCAGGTACTGGATATCGGTTTATCTCTATGGTCCCAATGGAAGACTGTGGATGAAAAAGAAGGTCACCACCAGAAGAAGAAGACCTAGAAGAAGAATGATGGGCAAGATCGCTGCTGAGATCATGAAACACCTGGCACCCAAGGAAGATGAGGAAGTTGCAGGGTCAGAAGATCTCGATCCGACTCCATTGACTGGAGGGGCCGAAGATGATTTGGCTGGTGGGTCTGATGCTGAGAATTCTGCTGCGGTGGCGGACAATGGCCTGGATACAGATACTGGCGCTTCAGAGGCAACTGCTGTGGGTGACAAACCCAATGTGGAAGATGAGGCTGGTGAAGAAGGCTGGGGAGATTCCCTGCTTGGATCGTCGTCCGGTTCAAAAGACTCAAGCTCTGGAGCGCCGTCTTCTACGGGAAATGATCTTGTAGCGACTTTTTCATCGGACTCCACCAGACGCGCATCTGAATCTTCTGGTGATTCACAAAGGGACGTGACATTCAGTGACGAATCTTCTTCCGGATCTTATTCCGATTCCGAATCGTCTTATACCTCCAGACCTGCACCTCGTTCGAGACTTCGTCGGGGAAAAATCGACAACGCCTTCCTGTCAGTGGGTACCGGTATTCATTGGCGTTCCGGTCTCAAGCCGCTTCACACCACGGGGGCTTTTTCCGGCATGAGATTCCAGGCTCGCGGGTTTGGAGGGGCCCTTTGGGACAAGGGATGGTTGAATGACATTGGAATAGGCTTCGATTTGGATTTTTCCTTGGGCCTTGGTTACAAGTACAATGACGGAAGCGACTCCAGGTTCGATGCCTCTCAGACCATGTGGCGACTGGAGGGCTTGTACAGATTGAGTTTTGAAAACCCCCAGGTGCCGGATCTCGTAGTCAAGTTGGGCATAGGTGGCACCCACTCTTCCATATCGGACGATGCCGAGTTTGGAGTAAACGCATCATATGTGGGACCATATATAGGCATGGATGCTGTATGGAACATGGTACATGAACAACTGAGGGTGCTGTTCAGTTTCGATGTCTTGATGGCCTCTGCTGGTGGAGACCTGGATGCCTTTGCCGGAGGGTTCAGGGTGTTTGCAGGCTTCAGGAGCATAATGATCGGGTGGCTGCAAATGGATCTGGGCTACGAGCTTACATATTACGGTTTCGATGATTCGGGCACCGGTAGCAGCTCCGATACATATCACAATATTATCCTGCAACTAGGTTATTCTCTCCTGTAATTTGACTCCTGTAATTTGCTTGTTCGTGTTTCTTCGTGTGAACAAATAATAAGGTATAAGCAATCCGCGATGTAGGGGTTTTCAGTGATCGCTGGAG
>JALVPF010000437.1:0-3910 GCA_027031935.1 Myxococcales bacterium
CTCTTGTTGTCTTGCTTTTGTCGGCAGGGGTGTTTGCCGCATGGATGGCATATGGATATTTCAATGCTGGTTGGCGCCATATATCCAACGTCCTCCCCATAGACCTGGACAATGACGGTAAAGACGAACTGCTCTTGATGTACGATCCAGCCGAGGGTAATTACCCTAACACCTGGAACATGAAGGCGATCTCTCTGCCAGGCGCTCAAACAATCTGGAAAACAAGTATTGAGGCTTACCCTGTGTTGATTTCTCGCTTCAGCCAAACTACCCCTGTGGTTTGGAATAGCAAAGTTATCACCATGGCGCTCAGGGGACCTGGCCAAAATAAAGTTGAGGCTTTTGACAAATCCACAGGACATAGAAGATGGATTTACAAACTTCCCAACCAGGCAGCATTTCAAATTTATTCCATGCTCTCAATCAATTCCACAAGAGTACTTGCACATTACAGTATTGGTTCCCAAGTCGTACAGGCCATGGACGCTGACACAGGAACAATGAAATGGCAGCAGCCCTACTCATCCTATTGCAACCATCCGTATCTGGAAAAACACCGAATGTTCGTACCAT
Source organism: Myxococcales bacterium (assembly GCA_027031935.1). Lineage (GTDB taxonomy): Bacteria > Myxococcota > B64-G9 > B64-G9 > B64-G9 > JALVPF01. The sequence goes on from JALVPF010000437.1 coordinate 574, forward strand.
GTCCAACTGACCCTCAGAGCTTACTGATCAACTCTGACACGGGCGAGACCACCAAGATTGAACTTCATGGGCAAGCCTACAAAACAGCAGAAGGTATTCTCTTCTTTGCTCCTGGCAAAGATCACCATCAGATTCTCATGGAGCTTTCATCTGGTGACGAGCAGGCACATCCCGTATTACTCGACGGACATCAAATACTATTGCCACCTGACGCCAATCCATTCGAATCCATCGCCATCAACAATGGCAGGCTGCTGTGGACAAAGTCATATTTTGATGATTCCCTGCCGCGCACATTGAATGCAATCCCGTTCCAGGCAGGCAAGAAAGGTTTTTCGCTGCCATTTCCAGATGGTTTCCATCACAATACAATCTTTTACGAATGGAAGAAGTTTGCCCCCGAATATTCCAGTTTTCATGTGATACAAGATCAGTACATGCCGATGATACTCACCAAGAAATTCGACCAAAACCAAGATGACCTCATGTTGGTAGTAGTGGATCTGGAGCAAGGGAAATTCGCATGGAAGAGCAAGGTCTTCAGGCAGGACTCGGTCTTGTTCCTGGCAAGGGACATTCTATACCATGAAAATCTTTTCTCGATAGCATACAGGTACATTGACAAAGGCCAAAGCAAAGAAAGTCTACTCGTGCTAGACGCAAAAACTGGCCATTTTCTGGGCGCAAAAAAACTCACCTCAAGGGGAAAAAACAACCAGGAATATGGCTGCAGTTTCCATCTCCATCCCTTGCATTGGAGCAAGAAAAGGCTCTACGGAGTTTGTCATGGAGAACTTTGGGTTCTCGATCTCGAAAGCATGAAACTCATGCCTCCAAGTTCAGAAAAACTCAGACTTGAGACAGATATGGAGATAGAAAAGCACCTCGGCGCCCTGCCCTAGTGCTCCATGTTTTTCCGTTCTACAGGTAACAGAAACCTATATGTGATCTATGTCTGAAAACTCGGCCACCACGATGCTGTCTGTGACTATGTCGGAGCAATTGAGTTTGTGTATGTCGTCTACACCGCTGGAACGTGCAAAAACCTTCAACTCGTTGTTGGTTCCTTGATAAAAATTCTCAAATTTTATCAAGGCCTCTTTTTCATCGAAAAGCTTTCTCAGCTGTTCGTCTTGTGTGGCGATTCCAACCGGGCAAGTTCCCGTGTGGCACACTTTTGACTGAATGCATCCTATGGCAATCAGGGAAGCCGTGGCCAAGGCAACAGCGTCTGCACCAAGGGCGATGGCCTTTGCAATGTCCGAGCTATCTCTGAATCCGCCCGTGATGCATAGCGTGACATCGCTTTTTACCTTGTCCAGGAATTTCCTCGCTCTGCGAATCACAAAAATTGAAGGAATCCCCACGTTGTCTTTCAGAAATTTTGGCGATGAACCTGTTGCCCCACCTCTACAGTCAATGGTGATGAAATCAGGGTTTGCCTTCAAGGCAAACTCCATATCTTGCTCTATGTTGCCGGAGGCAAACTTTATGCCCACAGGCTTTCCGTTTGTTATCTCCCTGATGTGAGCTACCTTGTCCTGCAAATCCTTCAAGTCGTTCACTCCTGACAATCTGCCAGGAGATACAGATGGCTCGCCTGGTTTCAAATTTCTGATGGCGGCAATTTCAGCTGTTACCTTGTCTCCAGGCAAGTGGCCACCCAGACCTGGTTTTACTCCCTGGCCTATTTTCAATTCCACCGCGTCTGCTTTCATGATGGCGCTGTCCACATGAGAAAAAGCGGCCGTTCCCAACTCGTAAATATATTTCGTGGATGCTTCGCGTTCCGCGGGCAGCATTCCCCCCTCGCCTGAGCACATTGCCGTTCCCACCAGGCTTGCCCCCTTGGCGAGCGCTATCTTGGCTTCCCTGGACAAGGCACCAAAGGACATATGAGAGACATAAAAGGGCATCTCCAGTTCCAATGGTATCTTGGCTGTCCGTCCGATGATGGTTCTGGTGTTTACTTCAACATCAGCATTAAGCGGCATCTTGTGCAGTTGAGCGCCCTTGAAAACCAATGAATCCAGTGTTGGAAACTCCCTGAGGGTGCTCATGGCTGAGTTTTCACTCTTGCCCGTGTTCGACAGTTTTTGAATATTGGCTATTTTGTCGCTTGAATTCAGACCAATGGCCCTTGCTTTCCCGTCATCCTTGAAGTTCTCATACCAGTGCTGTCCATCACAAAATGGCTTGTTTTTCGATTTCCCACACCGGCACAGGGCAAAGTGCTCTTCTGAATCAGGATGATCCTCATCCTCGAGCTCTATGCTTCCTTTTACGAAATACGGACCATCTTTTGTGACCTGTATCTCTGCACGATCTGAAAAATTATCGTAGAGTTTTCCATCGATGGAATAGCTCAAGGCTCCTGATGGGCATTTCTTTATGGTTTCGATTATCTTTTCAAAGGGCTCTGCATCGGGATCTATCCAGGGCTCAACTCCCATCTTGAAAACTTTGGGCAAGCCCTCAGTACAGAACCCTGCATGAGAACAGATTCCCCTGTCGTCATGGATCACAATTTTCTTACCCCTATAGTCATCGACCCTTCTCGGCTGTCTGCCTTCGAGTTTTTTGTCACTCCAGGCAATCTTGCCATGGGTACCATCACAGAACGGTTTGCTGCTCGATTGCCCACAGCGGCATAGAGCTGTGGTGGTCTTTTTCAGGGAGAAAATGTTTCCGCTGCCTTCGCTTATCTGTTTCAAGCTGCTGACTACCAGTGGACCGTTCCTAGAAGTGCTGATCCTGGTTTTATCCGGCATTGTTTGTCCCCTCTTTCTTCCAGCCCTTCTTTATTTCCTTGGCGATCATCTGATCTGCGATTTCATTGGCAAGGCGCTCTGTCGGGGCGAGTCGCACCGTGCGTTTCAGAGGCTCTTTACGGCTTGGAGAATAGTCGGTCCAATGCACCACGAATGGTGAAAATGTGCTATCGTGTTCTTCCTTGTTGGTCTTCCACAGCAAAAGCTTTCTCACGGCCACGATGCCCTTGGTACTCTTGGTGTAAACCTCGCGTCTGAGCAACTCGCTTTGGGGCAAAGCCGATGAACTCACATCTCGAGTTGCATCTGGCAAAAAGACCCGATCCATGACCTGCCTGATAGGCACATCATCCACGTGCGGCTCCTTGTCGTCGCGCATGCGGACCAAGCGAGGACTGATAAGGCTGACCCCAGGCATAAGGCGTCGGGCACTCCACTCCCCTTGTTCAAAACTCAACACCATCCGGGGCATGATATCGCCGTCGCTTCGCTCTGCCTGAATATCGCTTACGAGTATTTCTGCAACAAGCTTCGGCTGGATGAACTGATACAAAGCGCCACGGCTG
>JALVPF010000437.1:3920-28473 GCA_027031935.1 Myxococcales bacterium
AATGGCATGCCAGAGCTTTGACCTTAGCAAGCAGCTCCCGCCTGTACTCCACGCTCCCTAAGTTACCACAGTGACCTATGAGTTGGAAATGACCATCATCTCTCAAGAGAGCCAAAAGAAAGGAACTAGCCTGCGTATCATCCTCGGAGCGCTCCGTGTAACCTATGACAGCGGCATCTATGGTTATGGCTGGCTTGACCTTGAATATTCTATTGTCGTCAGCATGCACCACCAGGCCTTCGGCGCGGCCGCTATCAACCCATTCTTCGAAAAGGTCCCTTATTGCCGATGGTCCTGTTGCAACTTCGGTCTTTGCAGCCCTGATGCGTTTTCCGGTTTCAAACAATCTCTCCAGTACCGCGAGCCTCTTGGGATATTCGTCCAAGGGCATCTGCGTATCAAGATCCCCTCCCCAAAGCAGATCGAAGCCCATGAATGCCACCCGCTGCACTTCCGCAGCATCTTCCCCGGCCAACGCAGCGGCCAGATCTCCGTGGCGAGGTCGACCTTGTTTTTTTGCAGCAAAGAGTTCTCCTCCGATTACGGTCGTAGCCTTTACTTTTTTCAACACCTTGGTCGCCTCTTGCAACAGGGGCAAGTCGCCAGATAACACCCTGCCCCGAGGGTTTACCAGAAAACACCCCTTATCCGGGTCGAGCACCAGACACCACTGCTCGCCATCCACTTTTGGAGACACAAGGAACTTTCCCGAGCCAAAGGCAGAGTCTATTTCATCCGGAGTCAATGCCACGTAGCGACTAGCTACACTGCGTTTGTAAGCTGCCACCCTTGTTGCCAACTCATCATCCAGCAGGGAGCCAGCAGGTGAATGAAGGCCCTTGCCCAGAGGCTTTGCTCCATCGGTAGAGAACAGTGCCATGGCTATGCCTCCTCCTTGGGTTTTTTCAACTCCAGGTTACTCAAGTGCAACAACAACTGGTACCTATCCCCGTCCACCCGACCCTCCAGAAAGCCCCTGTACGGAGTTTGATTGGTGTTGAATACCAGTGGATCCTTGCCTTTGGTACCAGCGCCCAACAATACCACAACGCCTTGAGAATCCAGTTCCTTGGCCATGGAATACAAAAAATCGTATGTCAGGCCATCGACATGCTTTATCTGCAGGGTTCTTCGAAATGCGAATTTCCTCACAGCCTCAGATTTCGGCATCTTTCGTCCTGTCCATTGCACGGGCAGCTCATCATTGACATTGGCTGCAACATCCTCTGGCTGCCTACGTTCACGCTCGCTTCCGTCAGGGTTGACTATCACCTCCAGCATTCTGGGAGACGAGTGCAGTACATCTCCGCCATGGGAGAGATAAACGGTATAAACACGGTCGATCCTGCGCCCCACTGTCTCCATGTCGACTTCGGGATCACCATCTATCAACTGCTGGGCATAGTCGTCGCCGAAACGCTGGCGCAAAGACTGATCTAAGCATAGCTCGGTAGCGACGAGATAACGTCGAAAGGACACAGCATGACCAGCCAGGCCCATACGGGGAAGCACCTCGGTCGGGCAAGTGGTGAGTCCGACGGTTGCATCGCGTTTCTTCTCGTTGGTCAAATGAAAGAGTCTGGCCATGGCAAGCTCCTAAAACATCTCGAAATCAAGGTCATCAGTATCGTCGTCTTGCTCAGCCGACAGGTCCACCTCGGGTTTTTCCAGTTCGCACCACACAGGTTCGTTTCGCAGGCCCACCAGTGCAAACCACCCATCGTCATTACCTACGAGATAAGCGGTCTCGGCATGGTAATCGGGACGATAGTTGAAGGCAAAACGGAAAATATCCCCACCATCTACAGCCTCTTTCAGCTCAGGATCTGCACCTTCGCAATCGAGCCTGTAAACCGCATAGACTGCCATATCCAGGACCTCTTCAGGTGCAACCGGCCCCTGAAGCTGCTGTGCCTGCCCAAGGGTGGAAGGATGCTTTTGCAACGGATGACCATCGCCATCCAGGCCTACCAGATCCGAGTTGGGAATCCAGCGGCCGCTGTCATCGAAATACGCCTGGCCGGTCATTCCAGGACGGATCAGGGTTGATCCGTCCGCCATCAGCTCTGCACGCAGGCAAGGCTCGCCATCGCGATCGAGCACCATACGCCTCCGCGTGGCGTAAAGCTTTTTCCTGTCCAACTTTTGAAAGGGAAAACTGGACACCTTGTCCCTATACGACAAGACGATGGGTTTAGCCATGTATACCTCCTGACAGATAAGGACTCTAACTCGTCCGTCTTCGCCAATACAAGGCGCTTTAGCATGAAACAGACATTCTCGAAATATGTACGGAGAGAGTTTTAATTTTTACATCAGTCAAAATTGCGGGGGATAGAAGTCTAACCTTTCAAAAACGCATACATGAGCCCGGAACCGGTCTTACCCAGCAAGACCTGGCAAGCTATGCATGCCAGTGAAAGAGCCAAGACCACATACACAGCCCACTCGCCCAGGTTTGGTAAAAGCACCAAAATGCACATGGCGGCAGACAAGACGAGTAAGACCAAGGCAAGTATGATCTTTTTGACCAGCAGCGGTGTGGAGAGCTTTTTAAAACGGGTCTTTCCATCCAGGAGCCCTGCCGCAATTGCCCCGAGCACGCTAAAGGGCAACAGGATTGCCAACACGCGGGCGGAGTTCAGAACATCGATGGCCCATGAAGGAGGCAGTATCCATCCCGCCACGATAAACACGGGCACCAGGCTTGCAAGCGCCTGCGGAAAATGCACCGCTATGGGGTGCAGGTGCAGATCTATAAAGGCCTTGCGTCCTGGAGAGATCTTGTCTTCATACTCTTCGAATACGGTCTTGGGCAGACCACAGGCTGGGCACACATCACCTATCTTGTCCTCGGTAGTTACATACCCGCATGCCTTGCAGCGCATCAACTTCGCCATGTCATCCTCCCCGCTGATTTCACTTTTCAGTTTCTCTAGAAGAAATTCTGTGTATTCCAGTTACCATCATACCCTATGCCAATGGAAGAAAAAGAACACCGCATGATGTTGCAGTGGTGGGAAAGATCGGGGCAGTGTGGCTCTGAAGCACCTGTCATATACATGTTCATCTCGCAGGCAGGATCACACCCATATGCACAATTTTGGCCCCAAGGATAGTCTTCGTGGAACAAACCACCTGACTCCTTCATCTTGGTGGAATGATTGCGTCCATGGGCAGACCATATGACGCTCCAGCTCAAGGGGGTATGACACTCTGGAGCCCCCTCCGGATCGTGAGTCGCCCTGGTGAGGTTGACCAGTTCGTACTCCAAACACTCCCATTCGTTGGGTTCGAACCAGGTCTCGTTGGTACCGTCACCGTCCACATCATAGTCAATGGCTCCACCAACGCACACCTGTGAGGTAGGCACGCAGGAAAGCCCCGTTCGATCCGGTGGAGTGAATCCTCCGTCACAGGCGCACACCGGCTCATCATCCCAAACCATGCAGGTTCCATGACCCGAGCAATCCTGTCCGTCACAGGGACTCAAACTGCTGACACAATACAGCCCATTGGCCTCATAGCCATCATCACAAATACACTGCGGATTACCCGCCCCATCCGTTTGACAAACTCCATGACCGGAACACGTCACCTTGTCACATGGTGCTGCGTCCTCTACACAGGTCAAGCCCTCGGCATGAAAGCCGGAATCGCAGTTACAGTTCGCCTGATCACCTGAAGCCACACAACTGCCATGTCCACTGCACGTGACACCATCACAAGGATTGGACGCATCCTGCACACAGCTCAATCCTTCGGCGTGATAACCGGATTCACAGTTACAGTTCGCCTGATCACCTGAGGCCACACAACTGCCATGTCCACTGCACGTGACACCATCACAGGGATCGGACGTATCCTGCACACAGCTCAGTCCTTCGGCGTGATAACCGGAATCACAATCGCAAACTGCACTGGAAGCAGACACGACACATCTTCCATGGAGTCCACAGTCCACACCATCACATGGTGTGGACGTGGCATCATCACCCATTGCCGTATCGCCAGGCGATTCGTCTGTCCCTGTATGATCCCCTCCCGCGTCAAGGTATCCATCTTTTTTTCCCCCATCCATGTTCCCCAAGTCGATCAGTCCGGTACACCCTCCGGCCACTGACAAAATCACGAACCAACACACCATGCTGAAAGAAAGCTCACTCATCTGGAACACTCCAAAGTCATAGCTGAATCCATTGTAAACTGAATATCTGTTTGCCTCAACATCCCACCTCGGATATGCTCTTGCCCATGAGAGACTTGGGTAGCCCATTTTTCTTGCTGGCATATGTCATCATGTCCCTGGCAGGTCCGGGCGGGTGTTCCGAACACGAGCTGCGTAAAATACCTGAACACAATCTGGTGCTTTCTGCTCAATCTCTGCCCGAACTCCTGGCCGCGGCCATGAACGGACAGCTTGGCAAGCTGGGCTCTTTGCTTTCAGGGGGACAGGATCCAAACCAATCAGAACAACACGGTTTGACAGCCCTGCACCTGGCAGCCAACTCTTCGGTGGTGAACAAGCTCTTGGATGCAGGTGCTCGTGTGGATGCCGAGGACAAGATCCGGCTGACACCTCTGCATCTGGCCATCAACGCCGATGTTGCAAGGGCGCTTCTTGAGCATGGCGCGAAGGTAAATGTCAGGAACATCTTTGGATGGACCCCTGCGCATTGTGCAGCCATGGACAGCAGGGTCCAAACCTTGTCTTTTCTGCTTTCCAAGGGAGCAGACCCCAACGCTCGTGCCATGAACGGCATGACCCCCCTTCACTGGGCAGCCCTTTTGGGACAGGCTGAATCCGTGAAGATCCTCCTGGCCCATGGAGCTGACGTGCAAGCGAAAAACAGGTACAAACTTACACCTCTGCACGAGGCCATGAATTCCAAAGTCGTCAAGCTCCTTATAAATGCAGGGGCTGATTTGGATGCCAGGGACGAATACGGGATGACTCCTCTTCATGTGGCTCCAAACAGAGACACGGCAAACGCTCTCATCACCTCTGGCGCCAACCCCAATATCCACGATCGCACGGGCCGGACGCCACTGGACATGGCCGCTCCCACACCAACGGTGACGCCATGAAAAGCCCTTCATTCATCATATTGCTGCTTGCACTTGGAGCCGTACAGGCACATTCGGCAGAGAAAAAATCCCTGCCATACATGGCCCCTGGGCACATTCGCCTTATCATGGGTGACGACATGCTCAGGCTTGACAATGGCAGTGGAACCATGGGCCTGGCCTATAGAAACGCCACCCAGGTGGAACTTAAAAATCTGCAACTTGAGATAAAGTCCGGCGAACCCATTACGCTGACCACGAGGCCCAAAAGAATACTCCGCTGCGAGCCCGGCAACAGGTGTGTGTTCATACTTGAAGGTCAGGCGACAAAAAAAACTCCCTCAAAGAGGTTCTTTGCAACGGTGAGCCTGCTGGATGCAGACGGACATGAACTGCAACGTTCTGACGTGCTTATAGATGCATCTCCAAAGGCCATGGTACGAGAACGTGGATGGATGGCAGCTGGTTCCATTCATATTGGGTCCAGGAGCCGCACGAGCCGCATGGTGGTGCTGACACTGCTCGGGGCACTACCGGTCTTACTGCTTTTGTCCTTGGGGTGGTGGTTCAGGCGTCGGGCCGAGAAGAGCGAAGACTGAGCATTTCCACAAAAGCCTCTATTCTGTTTTGCAAGGATGACTCATTGTCCTGACCCAGTTCGGTGTGTATATCTATGCACGGGACCTTCAGTCCATCCAGTAAAGTCTTCACATTCCTGTAATCCATCTGGAACAGCTGGCAACCACGCAGCGAATGGTGTACCACCCCATCAATCTTGTATTTTTTCACGAGTCCGGCAATGCGATCCAGCCGATCTTTGTACTCACCGAAAAAAGGACAGCCATGGGGCAGTAGTGCTTTTTCTGCGACAGCATCCATCAGAGCTCCAAGGTTCTTTTCGTCCACCACTGCAGGATGATGCAGATGATTGCTTCCGGCACATGTCTCGTCAGCCACTACCTCGGCGCCGGTAGACGAAATCGCCAAAAGCAAGCTGTAGTCTGGCCACAGCACAGAAGATCCCGTCAGCAAGATTCGGGCCCTTGGCCTGGAAGCATCACCTTTGCCAGGTTTTTTCTGCAGCTGTTCCAATAGCACCTGTGCATGTTCACACCACCATCGAGGGTGAGAAACAAATGAAGACTGGATCAGCAGCATGGCCTGGGTGCCGGAGATTGGAGGATATTCAAGGACCCGCAAATCGTTTATGGCCCTCATGATGGAAGTGCGTCTGTTGAGCAACTCAATGGATTCCAACAGTGCTTTTCGCCTGATCCTTCGTCCGGTAAGCTGTTCCAGCCGCTCGATCAAGACCTTGACCTGCCCGCGCCATTGCAGCATGGAGTTTTTTCCCCTCTTGGTGCGTGGAAGCTCCAAAACCATCACCTCGTCTTGAGATGACATGCCAAAAGCCATTTTGGCTCTCCCATCACATGTGGCGCCAATGATTAACAGGTCCAGGGGTACCATGGGATTTTCGCAAGAGACCATCAACTGCCTGACCGCACAGCAAACATCGACTGCAACGGGATTTTCTATGGCACCCATCCCCGAATGAAACATGTCCAGCCGTATCGGCACGGCACCGGCGGCCAGGACGAGTTCTTCCGGGGCAAAATTACACAGCTGGCCCACGAGAACATCAGATTCCTTTCTCAGCTCACGAATACCCTTCTGATCTCGAAAAATGTCGATAAAAGGTTCCATGGCTGCCAGTCCAGCTGAACTCCGTGAAACAGAATCCAGGGTCACTTCAGCCACGGTGCTGATTTTTAGATGTGTGCTCAAGATTTCACCACCTTGATTCCAAGCCAGGTCAGGTTCAGACAGCCATCTTCCGGACACGCATCCACACACCTGAGGCACAGGTGACACTCGGACGAAGTAACCAGCCCCCCCCTGTGCTGATAGACCCTCTGCACATCCATGGGACAGACCCTCTGGCAGGCGCCGCAGTGGGTGCAGGTATTTTCGTCTTTGACCAGCATAACCAAACCAGTGCGGGCAAACAAAGCGGTCAGGCCGCCTATGGGACACAGACGGCACCAGAACCTGCGGATGAAAAAACCCTGGAAAAAAAGCGCGAAGGCCAACAATCCCAAAATGGTGAATACTATGGTGATGGGGTCATGCATGATGGTCCAGCAAACATCATCAAAGGAAAAAAAAGCTGCGAAAATTCTGGAAGGACACACCTGGCAAAAGGGATCCACCAAACTTAAACGGTAGGGTCCCATGAATTCAAACGAAGCCAGGTATGCCACGCCAAGGGACAACACCAAAAGCACGTATTTTGCCCAGACCAGGCCCTGGCGAAGCCTCCTGGACACATTTATCCTCCCCCATCTCAAACGGGTTCTGGCAAAGGTCATCAAGTCGCTAAGCAGCCCCAGCGGGCATATCCACCCGCACCATAACCTCCCTCCCAAAATCATGAGTACCACCAGTAACAAAAACCATGGAAGTATTTCATCCACAGGCCTCTTCCACGTCAGTGCGTCTGACAGAAAGTACAGGCTGCACCCTTTGCACAAGCCCTCTCTCTGGTAGATGCAAGCAGTAGCCGGTATATGGAGAGAGCTTGCGGTTGGTCGTTTTGCCACGGCCTTTACCCCGGGGTCAGAAGCGATGAATTTGGTGTCCGGGCTCCAAAGTCCAAGCCCCCTGAGTGCGTAGCCTCCATAAATGATGGTTACAAAGGATACAATCTGTATGATCCAGCGCACAGCCTCAATTTTTCGTTTTCGGCCAAAAGACATGATTTCATCAGCCTATCAATATTTGTCGGTAAAACCCAAATGCTTGTTTTTTCTCGATGCCTTTTTGCTTTTGGCGGTAAGCCACAAGGCAAGACCGGCCACCACGACAAGGGAAATAAACATATTCAGCCAAAAGCTCCAATCGGCCCAAGGCTGGGAGCCGTTGCTCATTACGGCCTTGGCCACAGGAATGGAATAGATCTGACCATCAAAAGATCCATGATAAATGCACCACTCTTCTCCCAATCTAGCGGCCACAGGAGAGGCCCAGGTGCTGTCACCTTGCACCACCCCATCCCAGATGGCAGCGCCCATGAAAACCTGCCATAATAGAGTTCCACGCCTGACAGATACCGCATAGAGGTTGTTGTCCCAAGCCGGAAACACGGCGATGGGCTCGTTTTCCTTTGGGATGATCACCGGCGATCCATACACGGGCGCAGAGGCCATCTGGCTCCATACCTTCTTTCCTGTCTGGGCATCCAGGGCATAGAAGCGTTGGTTGTAAGAACCGAATATTATCAACTGCCTCCCGTCCACATTGGCCAAGGCAGCGCTTCCAGTGATCCAGTGAGCGGTCTTGTAACTCCACACCTCCTTGCCGTTCCTGGCATCCAGACAACGCAGCTTTCCAAAATTGGAACCGATGACCACCCTTGGTCCCTCTGCCGAATCAAACACCAGCGGCGACGCTAGGATTGGATCAGTTTCCCTGAAATACCAAAGCAGCTTGCCCGTATCAGCATAAAGGGCCCGAAGATTTCCATCTTCTGATGCAACAAACACAAGGCCCTTGCCGTCAATCTTGTAAAAAACAGGGTTTGACACCCTGTTATCCAGAAAATGCACTTTCCATAAAAGTTTCCCGTCTTCTGCATCAAGGGCAACCATGCCTGCCTTTTGAGTACTGTGGGCCAAAGATTTATCCCATACCCAGTAAGCGACAAACAAGGCACTTCGTCCACCCACCATTCCCATGCATGGAGAACTGAGCGCGCTTCCGCCGGTCGTTGGCAAGGTCTGTGCCACCGCCTTGCTCCAAAGCCTCTTGCCGTCCGAAGCGCGCAGCCCATAAACCACCCTGTCGCTGGAAGCAGCAAACACCCAAGTCTTTTTTCCGTCATGCCAGATCAAGGGAGTGGAATACACTCCGGCACCGCTTGTAAAATGCCAGATTTCATGTCCACGGATTGCATCGAGCATGTATAGATTTCGGTCATAGGAACCGACCACCAACACCGACCTTCCGCTTACGGTTCCCAAGGCAGGTGAAGACCAGATGCTCATTCCGGGTTTGTATCCCCAGACATGTTTCGATGGGCTAAAAGTCCAATCTCTTGGAATCGCATCAACAGAATCCGTCAAGACAGCGTTGGCGTCATTGTCAACGCTACCTCTCCAGACAGGCCAATCACCGGGGTAGACATCCGGGCTGGCAGGGTAATAGGCCCTTGAAGCGAAGACCGCAGGCGAAAGGCAGATTACCACAACGATGGTAAAATTTGTTATTTTACTCCTCGTCACGGCGCTCCCAAACATCCACCACCTCCAGGTTTCCCTTTGGGCAGCGGTCCACGCAGGCCATACAAAACTGACACTGCTCCACCTTGATATCTCCGGCTTGCACTGCATCCACATCGCATACATCCTCACATGCCCCGCATCCGATGCAGCTGCCTTTGGGGAGAATCCTTAGACGAGAAATCTTGTGCAAGCGGCCCATGAACCAACCCCACGGGCACACGTATCTGCACCAGGCGCGGCTTATGAACATGGAAGCCACAACCAGAACCAGGGTAGTCAATGCCGAAGCCGGATCCTGAACATCTGCGAACGCAAAATGTACCGGGGAAATGATTGCTGTCTTGAGGAGAGTGGAACCGAAGATGATCGTAAAACTGATACCCCTCAATGCCCTTATGGCCTGATCGTCCACCGCACGAGTCATGACCATGAAGACCAAAAGAATGAGACTCGCTCCCCAGTAAAGGCTCGAGTCTTCAACATAGAATCTTTTGGTGGTGCCCAGGTAAAACACCATGCCGATAAAAGTGGCAAACCACAAACCCAGCAGCACCAGTCCCCAGATGGGCAATTTGGCGCTGCGCAGACCCTTGTCTCGACCGAACAGTCTCCGTATGAGCTTTCCAATGGATGCAGATGCTTCCTGGAAAGCCCCGGTGGGACAAATCCAACCACAGAAATAAGGGCCGGTGGTAATGGTAAAGGCTATTACAGACAAAGGGAGACTAATCCAGAAAAATGACTCTGTATAGATTGTTCCTATGAGAGTCACTCCATATGCTGTGTTGCGGATCATTCCGAAGACGCCGAGGCACGAATATACGAGATAGAAAAAGATCAAGATGGAAACCACCTGCACCATGTGTCTTACCCACTGTCTATGACGGCGGGCCAACATGGCCAGCAGGGTAAGCAGGAACATGGCCAGGAGCGAGAACAGCTCCACGTGGCTTTCGTCCAGGGACATGAGAGGAGCATCCAGAACCTTCCACAGAGGCATGTAATTGCTATCCATGCTGATACTCTCCACCCATCAATACAGAGCATGCCCCTGTGCCCAGAAGGCATCGCTCGTCACAGCCCTCAGGCTTTTCAGTCTTGTCTGCACCTTGTCCCAAAAGCCTTGCAGCAAATGGACAAAAGAGATTCGACAAGACCTCGTCCCTGGAACCTGCCTGCAACACCCTTCCGCCCATCAAGACCGCAAACCAGGTACCCAAAGCCAGGGCTTCTTCGCTATCATGGGTAACGTGAAGGCAGGTCAAACCCTGATCCTTGTTCAGATCCTTTAGTGTCTCCACAAGATCACCACGGGCATACCTGTCCACCTGGCTAAGGGGCTCATCGAGGAGCAAGACCTTCGGGTCCATGACTATGGCCCTGGCCAAGGCTACCTTTTGGGCTTCTCCGCCACTGAGGGTTCTTACCGGTCTGTCAAGCACTCCCCCTAGCTTCAAGCTTTCTGTGACCCTGGAAAACCTTTCGTCTATTTCCTTCTTGGGAACTGCTCTGGCCCTCAAGCCATATTCAATATTTCCCCTGACGGAGAAATGAGGAAACAGCGACGACTCCTGAAACACCAGCCCCACCCTGCGATTCTCCGGGGCAACTTCAGTTACGTCCTCTTCACCTAAAACCACGCTGCCTCTGGAAGGAGAATACAGACCTGCGATCAGTTTCAGCATCAGTGATTTTCCGGCACCGCTGGGTCCCACACACACGCCATACTCACCGTCGGGTATTTCCAACGAATCCAAAGACAGGGAAAAAGCGCCCCAACTCTTTCTGATATTTTTCAAATGGATCATCACGATTCCGCCTTGGTCCGCCATGATCCCGGCAAGAGAGAACGACCGAACTGAAGCATGACAAAGACCCAAAGACATACCAGGAGCAATACCACGGCAATGGGACGAGCCTCACTGATACCCGCATGTAAAAACTCCGTATGTGCCAATACCGGTGCAGTCTGTGGGTTGGAAGCAAACAAAATCAACGCGCCAAACTCGCTAATGGCCCGGGACCAAGAAAGTATAAGCCCGGCAAACACCCCACGTGAAGCGAGCGGCAAGCTTATACGCAAAAAAGTCCTGCCGGCAGATGCGCCCAAGGTCCTTGACACATCCTCCAGGTGCGATGGGACTCCCTCAAAGGCGGTTTGAGCTGTTTTTATCAAGAAAGGAAAAGCCACAAAGACCTGGGCCACAACTATGCCGGCAAACCTTCCACTCACCCCCAGTCCCGACTGTTCCAGGAACTTTCCTATGGGACTTCCAGGCCCCAGAATGACGAGCAAGGCTATTCCCACCACCGACTGAGGAATGAGAATGGGCAAATCTATTATGGCTTCGACTATGTGTCTACCGCGAAACTGGCTTCGGGACAAAGCATAAGCCAAGGGGATTCCGAAAAAGGCTACAATGACAGTGGCCATGGATGAACTCAACAGGCTCACCCAGATGGCACGCTGAACGTCGGAGCGGCCTATCACGAACCACATGGTCTTGGGTGAGTCAAGGCTCAACAGATGCATCAAGGGCAAAAGCAAAACACCAAGACCGATTAGTCCAACAGCCAGACTTGCCTGAAGAAAAGCAGAGGCACCGGATTTTCTAACCTGCCAAAACACAACCCACCCCAAAGACATGGGAACAAATGTCTCGAAGGCGTAAGGCTGAAACAGCACGTAAGCGAGTACGAAAGCGATAAAAACTCCAAACAGCAAGGGAACCCTGAATACGCTTGAATACAAGATGATCAACAGAATGAACAGAGCCTCCCGACCCAATATGACCAGCACCAGGAGGAACAACAACAGGTAACCCACAGCAAAAAGTCCCTTGTCTGCGGGTCGTCCGGTTTTGCCTATGATCCACAAGCAGTAGGCCACGTACATGTTAGCAGCAAAAAGCACCAGGGTGTTCGGACCGGAGATCAAGTGTCCCGGGAAAAAGAATACCGCTGCGTGCAGGATCGCAAGGCCAATTGTTGTGGCCAGAATGGAGGTCCAACGGGGGATCACTTTTTTACCCGGATATACCTGCTCAAGGACGCAGGCATCGCCTTTGCGAAAGGTGCAGTGGGGGGATCGATGATCGTATAACCGGAGGCTGAAAACAACTTCCTGCCATTGGGGCCCAGGATAAACTCCACCACCTGCTCGGCTCCTTTTGGGTTGGCTGCATCAAGTGCAATGGTCAAGCCGTAAATGACAGGCGCCCCTTTCATTCGGACAACGGGTCCTTTGCCATGCAGACTCAACGGCACCACTGCCTTTGCATAAAGATCAGCCTTTGCTGGATTTCCCAGGTTGTAGTCATCAGCGAGGCGGGTTACCTTGAGATGATGTTCTTCAGCTATGGACCTGAACAAGAAAGCGTAGTCTATGGTATGAGATTCGAGGAGAGTAACCAGCTCTGAAACATCCGGGGTCACATGTCCTGCCTTGCATTTGGCGTCCAAGGACTCAGCCAAAGTCTTGGATGCGCCCTTCAGGCCTGGCGAATTGGCTGCCAAGGCCCAAAGCTGGAGAGTCTGGTAGCCTACGGGTGCGGTTTGTTCACTGGCCCGGCCCAATCGCACGTCTGGTCTCAGAAGTATGCTTGGCCAATTGTCAGGAGTTATCTCCTGTGTATATGGTGAAAATTCCGTATGAGCAAGGACCAGTTCGTTTGAGACAAATTGTATAATCCAGTCAGCTTTTTGAGGGATCATGAGATCCCGGATCACCCTCCAGTCAGCGGTCACCAGGAGATCGGCATGCCTCCCCAGCTCGGAAATCTTCCGGGCTGCCATCAAGGATCCGCTCGGCTCCAGTATCACATCAAGGCCAGGAGATGCATGACCTAGCTCGTCTTTCACCTCTCCCAACACCCTGGATAAACTGGCAGCGTGAAATACAACCACTCTCTGCTTGCCGGTATGAGACTCGCACGAGTCAATCAACACCGCAAGGCAAACCAAGCCCACCCAACAGCTGATACCTGCATGCATCTTTGACATGGATAAGGTCTCGGGAATCCACAAGCAGGTTTACGGCATTGCAGAAAGGACAGCCTTGGCAAAATCCTTTGCCGCTGCCTCGGACTCCTCAGTCACTGGCTCGGTCTCTGTATCCAGCAAATACTTGCCCTTGTAAGCGATGGTCAACCTATAAGCCGAACCGAGCTTACCCATGGAACATGCAGCCTCACCAGCTCCGAGAGAGACATCAGTCCATGTGGCGCCGTGGTATTGAAGCAGCCCCTGGTAACCCTTTTCCGCGGCAGCTTCATCAGCCCATTCATGAAGATAGAGGGTTATCTTGATGTCGCCACTTATGTAATATTCCTTGGCAACACCCTTCCAACCGCCCGACTCCACAAAAAAGTCCATGGCCCCATCAACCCAGTCTGTGGCAGTATCAACACTGTCTGTGTATTCAGGCCCTGGCTCGCCCCTGTCGGTATTCTCTGTCCATCCCTGAATATCCCCACTGCCTGGCAGGTAGTCGATCAAGCTCTTCTGCTCACCATTGTCGGATGAGCCGCATCCCACCCAAAAAACTGTTGTAACAAACAAAGAAACTGTAAAAACAACTGATACCTTGCGAAGCATGTCTCTCTCCTGTGGTCTATGTTGTCTGCAAAAGCATATGAACGTTTTTACAAGGATCAAATGGGGGGACCAGCCACCAGGTTGGCAGGTGCCATTGGCGGAGTATCATCGATTACCACATCCTCGTCCAGGAACGATACGACACCCGTTCCATCCAGGCCACCTCTCCTGACGAACACTACCAGTTGGAACAAGTAATCTGCGAACAGTCTAACATAATTTGTGTTCGAGCCGTTGGACAACTCGCCAATGAGATAGTTGGTGATGGGATCATCCTCACCCATGACGCCGAGGGCTGCAGCGCAGGCAAAGCGCACATGGTCATCATTACCGCCGTCTGTATAACAAGAGGTAACCTCGCCATGGTATTCGTTGTGTCCCAACATCAACAGCGCAGCTTTTGCCATGAGCTGTGCGTCTGCGCTCGAGCTATACGAACAATGGCTGCCCTCGGGATCCGAATCGGCCATGGACTGTATGCGTGCTTCGACCCCGGCGTCATTACCTCCATAGGCAGCCAAAAACGCAGCATATCCCCTGGCGATGGGGTTTTCGTCATCCATCACGTCGATCATGTTCTGCACCACGGTCTGTCGCGTGGGATCGTTGAAGTTCATGAACCTGAGCCTTACTGCCAGGGCCTGCCCTGCACGAAGACAGGTATTGGGATACTGAGGTGTAATCTCTGAATCGCAGCTATCTACCCTGTCATGCCACAGGGTCAGCAGGCCGTTCACTCCATCTGTCTCGCAGCCAGCACATGACTGAATGGCCAAATCAGCATTCAATAATGCCCTGGACTGCCATTCACCATTTTCGATGCTGTTTCTCATTTCAGCCGGATCAGGATTCTGATCCAGCCAGGTATCTGACATGTCCCGCCAGCTTTCGCTAATACTCTGTACGGACGTTGCCACTTCCAGGTTCAGGGAGGAGACATCATCACTACCGGAAGAATCCCTGGTAATGGTAAGAACGAACGTTTCCTCCTGACCGGGGTATATGACTTTTTGTGCGGCTTCAGATTCGGTGGGACTGACCGAAACCGTCAATCCGGAGGGATTATTGGCCCGCAGCTTGATGAACCGAAGAGCGTATGGAAAATTGTTCCTGACCCTGACCCGTAACGTACCCGTTTCACCCACACCGATATTTATGTTCTGTCGCTCCGGTTTGACCACTATTCTTGCGTATGTCTGGTAAATGTTGGAGCACCAGTGGGCAATACTCTCCGGTGGAGCAATCACCATCATCGAGGCAACCAGCGCAGCGGTCAACAGCATCTGTTTCTTGTGAGTCATGAGGGTTCTCCCAGTTTGCCATCAGCGCAATTCGAGATAAAGCAAAGAGCGCGAACCAGATTGTCAATTCTGTTTATTTTCTCAGGTAATGGACAGTCCGTCAACACCAAAGCAGGCCCCTGTTGTCATGAGGCTTTTGACCACTCGCTCGGTTGGCGGTTGGCACCTGTTTCCTAGGGGCACGGCGCGCCGTGCCCCTACGCGCCCCATCGTCCCCATGATGGCCGGTTGTGTCACGATTTCCCCATGTTGGTTCAACACCATTTTCCCATCCATGATTTCGCCAAACAGACATTCCCGATCGAGCTTACCTTTGGCATGTTCAAGGGGCCCAGGCCCTCAACCACTATGGCAGCTGCCGCAGCAGCCCAGCGTCCCGCCTCGGCAAGTTCTTCGCTACCAAGCTCCTTACCCCTGTGAAAACCATTGGCTGCAAGTACTGCCAAAAAGGTCGCGGCATAAGTATCTCCAGCCCCGGTCGGGTCCACCGTCCTCGAAGGATATGCTGGGACATGGATCTGCATATCACGAGTCCATATGGTGCTGCCATCGAGCCCTCTGGTCAAAACCACAAGAGATACGTTCTCCCTCAAATGCTCCAGCAGTGAAGCGGGCTGCCCGGCCATATCCTCCACGCTCAGAAAAACCACGTCGATTCCGCCCAGCTCACGACCCGACGGCAGATGAGAGTCAGGAACGACCAGACGGAAGGATCCCTCAGCCCCTGTGTCCTCTGCCCGTCTCAACAGTCCCTGCAATCCCAGGCCGCATATTCGCGCATCCAGCACATCCAGCCAGGCCCCGGGCTCCACCTCTCCCAGCACAGGAGCAAAAAACAACACGTCCAGACCTCCTGGTGAATCGCTCAACATCGCCGGCTCCAGCATGGAACCAGAGGTAGAAACATACTGAATTCTATTACCGGACTCGTCATAACGATTGACAAAGGTGGTGGTCTGCTCACAAGCATCGGCATGGACCTGGAATTTGCTCAAGTAATCGTGACACTCAAAATCTTTTCCCATGGACGTGACCATGCTCGTCTTGCAACCAAGGCTCTGCCACACAGAGGCTGCGTAAAAGGAGCATCCGCCCGGCAGTATCCTGTCCTGGTATCGATCATGAGTAACTTGCCCGATGGACATACAGACAAGTCCAGACAGGGGATTCATGACACCAACTGGCCTCCGCTGATGTTGTAAGCCTGGCCAGTTATGGCAGAGGCCTCGTCAGAAAGCAACCACATGACGAGGGAGGCCACTTCGTCAGGCTGCACGAATCGGCCCAGGGGGATCTGGGAGCAAGCCTGCTTTCTTATATCATCCGCAGAATCTCCGCTACGACGCGAGGTCTCCATGATATCGCCTGCTGCCATATCCGTATCCACCCAACCGGGGCAGACCGCGTTTATGCAAAAGCCTTCGGGCGCAAGCTCCAGGGTCAAGGACCTGACCATGCCAAGCAATCCATGTTTCGACGCGCTGTACGCAGCGTATGTCTCCCGGCCTTCTTTTCCAAGGGCCGAGGACACGACCACGATCCTTGCACCAGGTGCCAGGTGTGGATATGCCGCTCTTATGGTGTTGTATGCTCCGGTCAAATTGACTCGCAAGGTCATGTCCCAGATCTCGTCAGCATCCTCATCGCCAATGGCAGCTCTTTTGCAGATTCCTGCGTTAGCCACGACCTTGTGCAATGGTCCATACTCTCGTACCGAAAGATCCACCGCTTGTGACAAGGCTTGCCTGTCACCCACGTCAGCTGTGACCTGGTGAATCAATCCGAAAGCATTTTCTCCTGTTTCCTTGGGCTGAGCGTTCCTGCTGACGGCCTGTACATGTGCCCCGGATTCAGCGAGCATCAGCGCAATGGCTCGGCCTATACCGCGACTCGCTCCAGTGACAAGGGCGTGTTCCATTTGCTGCATCCTTCCTTTCTGGCCTCTAAGGCGGCAGTGAGCACCGAGGTGCTGACCGGAATAGAATATCTTCCATCCACTGACCACAGGTGACCCATGGTCTTGGGAAGAGCCATGCGTATGCCCTCGGTGCGGTAGTATTTGTTGTACTTCAGCGCCTCCAAAATGTCAGCAGCTCTCATGTCAGCAGGCACGCTTGTTGGAAGTGAGTATTTGCGCAAAAGATTTTCGTGGAACTCCACCACCTTTAGCGAACAGGCACCCATGAGCCACGCGGTCTGGGCAGCGACCATCATTCCAATGGAGATAGCCTCTCCATGACGCAAGGTGTATCCGGACAGATGCTCCACGGCATGGCCGACCGTGTGGCCATACTGCAGGACATAGGCAGGACCCTTCTCCTTTGGATCGATCTTTTCCAGTTCGCACTTGAGCGCCACGTTACGCTTGACCACTGTTTCCAGAAAATCCAGGTCCATCAAGTCACCATCATACTCGGAAAGATACTGTGCATACCTGGCATCCTGGACGAGTCCATGTTTGAGCACTTCTGAAAGGCCGTCTACCACCAGTTCTCTTGGTAAACTCACCAAGGTCTCGATGTCACAGGCGACGAGGCTTGGCGGAAAATATGTACCTATCAGGTTCTTGCCCCATCGGCCGTTGATACCCTGCTTGTGGCTGATGGCCGCATCCACCTGGGCCATGACCGTGGTGGGCAGATGGACCAGGCGCATGCCACGATATATGGTGGAAGCCACGAATCCACAGACATTACAGACCACTCCCCCACCAAGGGAGATGAACACAGATTGCTCATCCAGACCGTGGCCCAGGACTCTCTCTACCAGATAAGAATAACTTGCCAATGTCTTTGATTGCTCGCCCACCGGCAACACCAGCTCGGTGGCATCCAGGCCACAAGCTTTCAGTGCAGCCACAAAGCTCTTGCCGTACAGCTCATGAACCGTCTCGTCCGTAAACACAAAGACAGGAGACCCTATGCTGTCTGGAGGGATTATGTTCGCAGTTTTCGCATTGGACACAAAGCCCCTGCCAACTTCAATCGGTGTAGGCGGGGCACCGGGAACTTCGAAATTCGTCTTCCACCTTTCATCTTCTGCTTCGTAATCAAGGGCAAAAAATCCCTCTCCCTTTCGTCTTTTGTCCCGCAGCCGCAGCTCGGCATGAACCACATCTGCCGGTGTATCCAGGTCATCCCACCGACCCTTTTCCAACATGACCACAGATGCCTTTTCATCCAGTGCCATCAGTTCCAGGGCATCGGGGAGTTCGGCGTCGTCTTTTTCCTTTCGCACCAGATCGAGATATGAAAACAGCGAAGGTCCTGCCATGAAAAGGCCCGTATCAACAGCGTTGAATTTTTTCAGATCACGGCCGACTGCCAACAGTCTCCCGGCCCTTGTGTCGAGCTTGACCGCAGTATCAAGGTGGAAGACCTGGTACGTGTGGGGATCTGCCAGCAGGGTCACTCCATCCGTCGTCCCAAGGCTGGCGGCCGCCTGGAGCATCTCATCATCGAAGACATGGTCTGCCATGGCCAGTACGAATTGTCCCGGCAGCAAGGCCTGAGCCTCCAACAGGGAATAGGCCTGACCCTTTTCCCACTGCTTGCAATAAAGGAGCACCATCTCCAAGCCATCCGGCACCCCTGATTCCAAAACAGGCTCCAGCGCTTTTGCCTCATACCCAAGTACGACCACAACCCGGCTTATGCCGACTTTCAGCATTTGCTCCATGAGACGAAGGATTACAGGTTTTCCATCCACGACCACCAGGGGTTTGGGTGTTGAAGGAAGATCCAGCCTCTGTCCCCTTCCTGCCGCAGGAATCAATGCATCCATCTCGTAAACCTCCTCACCAGGCCCCGGAACCTTGTTCAACAACAACTTCTTCGAAGAGGATGTAGCAAAGATGATGCCAGGGCGACAAAAAGCCATACTCCATGTCATGTGAGCGAATTCATCAAGGATTACAGTCAGTATCGAAGAATCTCATCTCTTGGAAAATGTTAATACACAAGCTTTGATCGTGAAAATAAGAAGACAGCGTTCCCAAAACGCCACAAACTCAAACCCATGGGCGACCTGTGGTTCACGCCTTGCCACCTGCAGGGGGCTGCGTGCCCAAGATTCAGTTTTTCAAAGATGTTGGGTATTGAGCGTCCTGAAGGCTTAGGTATTTTCAAGGAAAGTGCTTTGGGGGTAAATCGTACTACGATGCCTCTGCAAAGGCCACAGCCTTTCGCAAGATGTTGGCCACCTTGCGATTTTTCCTGAGCAGACGCAGCTCCCTCGGGGTAAGATAGGCCACACGACAGCAGTGAATCTCCTCGTTTCGAATGGAGATGATTATCTGGTCGCTGTTCTTGTCCGCTGTCATGGAGACCCCCTTCTTGGGCCCATGCTCGAGGATGTCATCCTCCAATGCCCTTAGATGCCTGTGTATTCTCAAGGCCCTGAGGGCTGTGGGATCAGAAAAATTGTACTTTTTCTTCCTTGCAGAGTTTTCCAAGGGTTGTGCTCTCAACTTCTCAACGATGAGATAAAGCTTGTCTTGTTTTCCTTTTTTGGGACTTGGTTTCCTGGAAGTATTGGCCATCAGCACTCCAATCATCGAGCCTGCCAGCAGCAGGTTGTCAAACTTACCATGTGCATTATTTGCAACAGTAATGCCAATAGACAGGACATACGACAATCATGGCCATAAGACCTTGTTATAAAAGGGATTAGCGAGCCTTCAGGGCATTGACGGACAAGGCTCACGAGACCGCAAATGCGACATTTGTGTCAGGACACCATGAAAACAATGGGGGGTTAGCACTACTTTTACTTTGATTTTACTTTGAAAAAGACCAGGGGGCAGGCAAGATCTGTGGTTTGGCTGATTTCTTCATGGTCCGCTGTAACTCGAGTTCGGTCATGAGAACATCGGGAGCCACGGCAGACACAGGGACATATCCGCTCTCGGCACCACAAAAGCCGTTGAATATCGCCACCCTGTCTGAGGTCGCACGGATCTTGTTGATGCTCGTGATGGGAGTTCCAACGATCTCCACGCCCCTGACCAGCTCTTCTCTGCCATCAGGGAATACCCGGTAGACCATCTGTGGCATTCCCTTGTATGCCTGGTAACCCCAACTGGAGGTATGGGTGGAACCGCCCAGGATATTTCTGATGATCAGACCATAGGGTTTACCCTGACGCTTGACTTCCTCTATGAGCATTTTTTTCAACTGTGAATAAGGAACCTTCTTGTCGCTGATCAATATCGTATTGGCCATGCGAGCCCTTGGTTTCTCCCCGGCCGACGCTCTACCATGACCATTGGACTTGTCGAAGCCTTTGACAGGGGTACGACTCAGGAGAAAGGACTTGAGCACTCCCTTGTCCACTAGAGTCGCCTTTTGGGCCGAAACACCTTCATCATCAAACTTGTAGTACCCATTGAGGGCCACTCCGTTCATTTCCCTCCGGGTCGGGTCGTCCAAGAGGGTTAAAAACTCCGGAATAATCTTTTGACCTACACGCCCCTTGAAAGTCTTTCCCTCCTTGTCATCCAGTTGCCTTTCACCTTCCAGCCTGTGACCGATGACCTCGTGGAATAAGACGCCCGTTGCCTCTCCGTCCAGGATTGCAGGACCAGTATAAGGTTCGAGCACAGGAGCCTTTCGCAAGGCCTCCAGATCAGAAATCACCTGGTCCACCTTTGCCATGATCTGCTTTTCCGACGGCAGTCGGTCCTGAGTCGGGGCATAGATGGAGATTTGACTGGACAGCAACATGCCATCTTCGGCCCTGGCATTGGCCTGTACGCTGATGTGCAACAAGGTCCTCTCAGTGATCAAGCGCGTGCCCTCACTGGTCACCAACCACCGTATCTCCTTGGTTCCCTCCACACCAACGACGGAATCAAAAATCTCAGGATGTTTTTCAAAACGCGCAGAGGCAGTTCGAGCCAGGCGTTCCCATCGATCCGTGTCAAAGCCCAAATCCACCGGCGCCTGTGTATAGACCTGAGGTTTTTCGTAGGTAAAGCTTCCGGCAAAGTCCTTGTCTTCCACCTCGGTAACAGCACGACTCTTGACTTTCAGAAAAGCCTTCAAAGCCGACTTGTAAGCTTCATCCGTTATCAGCCAAAAACTGTTTCTGAGAGCAGCAGGATCATCGTCTGTGGGGCCCCAACGAGAGGCACGATAACCCGGTGACCAGGAAAAATCGAATGCGCTTGTTTTTTTCCCGATATTGTCCAGGTGATGGTCCCCCACTCTTACTTCCACCCTCAGTCTTCGATTCTTGCCGCCACCGGACTGATAGATGGCTCCATACCTGGCCTGTAGCCTGTTGGTAATGGATTCTTTCATCTCGTATGCCATGAAATACGGCGATTTGAAGTCATCCATCTTCAGTTTGCTCATGGAGCGCTGTAGCTCATCACTCATGGCACGAAGAAGAATCGGTCTTCTGTCCAGGTGCTTCTTCTTCGAAGCACTTCCGGCATAGCAAAGATTGCCGAACAGAATGAAACTCAAGGCTAGAAAAATCGTTGCTGATTTTTTCGTAAACATGTCATCTCCAAGATGGTGATTTTAATTTATTGAAAATCCATCAGTTTCCAGTGGTCCTTCCAGTGGTGTTGTGCGATTTCATCTCTTGCGCCTTCTCCAGCCCTGTCTTTGACAGCCAAAGACCCCACAAAAGCGCTATGACCGCAACCCCAACCAGGGTGTAAATGATCAGTTTCATGACCACCCTACGATCCATTTCATTGGATTTGCGGGACTTCTTACCTTTCAGTCTCGAGCCCATGAGCACCTCCAATCAAAAAGATTCGGCAAAGTGTACAACATTCCTTACAGACGTACCAGCTTTGCTTAAGTTTGACGTAAGCATAGTTTGTAACCTAACCTTTATCTATGACACCCGGAGACATGAACTGGTTTCACCCCGCTTTTGCCGCATTGGCCCTGGGCCTTGTCCTGGCCCTTGTCATCTGGTGGCGCTACAGTCTGCGAAGAGGCATACAGGTTCTGTCTGCTACGCTGTTCATCAGCCTGTTGTGGCTCGCCTCCTATTCGGGAAGGCCCACCTGGCAAGTGGATTTTTTCCTGATATCCGATCCACTCGTGGTGCTCACACAGACTCTGGCCTCTCGCGCATTCGTCACGGCGGGAGTCCTCGCCATATTCTCCATAGTGCTGGCTGCATTGATGGGACGGGTGTTTTGCAGCCACATCTGTCCCCTGGGAGCCTTTCTGGAAATAACGGACCTGGCCTTCAGGAAAAAGACAAAAGCCCGGGCCAACCACCGGGACTATGCAAAGGTCCGGCGACTGAAATTCGTCATCCTCTTCGTCGTGCTGGGAGCGACAGCTTTTGGTATAAACCTCCTGGGCTTCTTCGACCCCATCTCTATAGTCACCAGGTCCACCACCACCTTGTTTCACCCTGCGCTCATGGCCATGGGGGACTCCTTGATGCAGGTGGCAAGACCCGCGGCCCAATGGGTTGACTGGACTTCACTGGCCTATGCAGAGTTACACCCGCATTCCTTTGAAGGAGCATTCGGCTCCCTGTTCATCCTGCTTGCACTGGTTGGACTATCTACGATGCAGAGGAGATTCTGGTGCAGACACGTCTGCCCACTGGGTGCATTGTTGAGTCTGATAGGTCGCCATGCACCGTTTCACAGAAGAGTATCCGATGCCTGTACCGGATGCGACAAGTGCACTAGAAAATGTCCTACCGGTGCCATTGAAGTGGGCGGAAAAGCCACTCATCGCAGCGAATGCATAGTCTGTCTCCAGTGCCAGCAAGTATGTACGGAAGATGCAATAAAATTCTCTTTTTCCAAATCGGACCAGGTGCAGGACATGCCGGGTCCCATGCTCACAAGACGCGGTTTTACGGCTTCTGTGCTGGGAGGCATCTCGGTGGGCCTGGCTTTCAAGACAGACCTTACGCACCCAAACACGACCGGAAGGCCGGCTTTTCAACCTGCATCTCTGCTCATACGGCCTCCAGGCGCAAGGCCGGAACCTGAATTCCTGTCACGGTGCATCAGGTGTGGAGAATGCATGAAGGCTTGTCTTACCAATACGATTCAGCCTGACTGGTACAGGGCAGGAGTGGAGGGAATCTGGGCGCCCCATCTGGATCTCCGCCATGGGCATTGCGAATTCTCCTGCAATGTCTGCGGGCAGGTATGTCCCACTGAAGCTATCAGGCCATTGTCACTGAAAGAAAAACAGCACGCCAGAATCGGAACAGCGGTAATAGACAGGCACCGCTGTCTGGCATGGGCAGAGGACAGACGATGCCTGGTGTGCGACGAGATATGCCCGTTCAATGCAATCTCTGCAGTTCGGGATGACGATCATTCCGTGAGCATGCCCCTGGTCCACGCAACACGTTGTATTGGTTGCGGAACCTGTGAAGAAGCCTGTCCCGTATTGGGTGACGCGGCCATCAGGGTACACAATCACTCGGAGATGCGCCTGAGCACCGGGTCCTACATCGCCGAAGCCAAATCCCTGGGATATCATTTTACCGGTGGCGGTGGCATCAAGGACGAGGTCTTCGATAAGCCCCCAACATCACCTCAATCGTCAGACACTGAAAAAGATTCACCGAAAAGCGGGAACAAAACTCTGCCTCCAGGTATAGATCT
Source organism: Myxococcales bacterium (assembly GCA_027031935.1). GTDB lineage: Bacteria > Myxococcota > B64-G9 > B64-G9 > B64-G9 > JALVPF01. The sequence goes on from JALVPF010000437.1 coordinate 27,776, forward strand.
GGACGAGTGAGGACCAAATGGCCATGAAAAAATTCATCCTTGTAATCATGGCGACACTTGCTTTCTCTGGATGCAAGGACACTCCAAAATTTTCATATGATCACAGCTTGCGTCCGGAACTTGCCACATCTGACGAGATCGCAGCCAAAGTCTTGGTCTTCGAGGGCAAGGTCACCATCGCGACCGCCCATGGCACCATTCTCCATGCCAAGCCGGAAATCCCATTGGCCAAATCGGACAAGGTCATGACACCACCCGACGGATTTGCACTGCTGCAACTTCGCAACCTGCGGCTCGTACGCGTGGATAACAATGTTTCACTCCTGGTGAGCAATGCTGCAGGCATTGAGCTTGCCCCTACAGATACTCCTGTGCAACAGCAACTGACCCGACTTCTCTCAGCCGAGGAGTTGCATCAGACAGAACGCATAGTAGGTTGGCATGCAAGAATGGCCGCGGCGCAGAGCATAAGCGCAGAGAGCAAGGCGAAACCGGAGAAAGAGGCCACGGCCGACGAGCAGAAAGCACCTGCACCAGGTACATATTACAAACACAAAGCCATGAAAATTTTTGGGACCAAACACGATAAATCTCGACGAAAACCACCCGTGCAGGAAGCTGAGACCAAACGCAAGAACGTGCCACCTTCAAAAGTTTCAAAAGTTATGGATATGCCTTCTGAAAAGGAAAAAAGACAT
>JALVPF010000438.1:0-2011 GCA_027031935.1 Myxococcales bacterium
GGGTTATGGTATGCTGAATCAACAAGGCCCAAATCCAGCAATTGATGTTTCGGGCCATGATTCGGCTCTATTTTGAGGTCGTGGTGGTCCTGAACATACAGGAATAGTTATTGTTATCGTACATCTGGCCGGTTGGAAGACCGCCGCGGTCCGGGCTGACAGGCATTCCAGGCCCAATTTGCCACCCTGCCGGAGTTCAGGACGCACTTCTCCTGTTGAGGCTCAAGGCAAGTTGTCGATGGCGCAGGTCAGCTCGCTCCCGCGGCGACCCAGGCATCCCATTGGGATGCATATAAGGTTCGTTCGGGAACCAAGAGTTTCTGTTGCCTTAACAAACCCTCTATCAACCACTGCAATTCCCTGACCTCTATGGCAAGGACAACCTCTTTTGTATCAGGCCACAGAAATTTGTCCTCCTCCAGCGCTTGCGCCGCAGACAAAATCCATTCCGGTCCAAGTAAAGCACTTTGCCCATATCCCGCATGCGATTACAGAATGCGAACAGATGTCCGGAGAATGCATCAAGTTCCAGATAGTCTGCAACCAGCATGGATAGACCATTGATAGATTTGCGAAGGTCTGTTACGCCTGCAGCAAGATAGACCTTTACACCAGGAAGTGCCGGAAAAATCATACTCCCTCCAGAACCTTGATGATCTTTCTCAGAAGCGCTTCATCAAAACCCTGGTCTATCTCTATACTGAATTCCTGTTTGAACCTTATACGGACAGGAGCATGTGATGGGCACGCCAGCTGCTGAACTGACATGACAGGTACTATGGTGCTTGACCCTGATTTGTATTCTCTATCCTTGAACTTCTCACGCCATCCCCAAAGTAACGGCAAAACAGAGTGTTTTCACAAGAGCCTCAAAAGTGAATGTGTAAAACGCACGGCAATGGGAAGCCTCGATGAGGCAGGAACATTAATTGCCAGATATGTCGATGACTATAATAACAACAGCCTGCATTCATCCTTACAGTATTTGACGCCTGCTGATTATCTCAAGGGAGATGAGCATATTGCAAAGCGGCTTGACGAAAGGCAGCAAAAACTGAAAACAGGACGTATATTGAGGCGACAGGAATGGAAGATTGCAGCATTAAAAAATTAAAAGCCCTTTAACATGAGTCCCGCCGGAGGCGAGAGTTGCCGCTCTCTCGCCGGCACCACTCTAAGGTTCAGTCTGTATGAATGGCCAGTCAAGAGTGGCGAAGCCACCCGAAGGGCTTGGGCTTGACTTGCCATTATTGATAGACTCCCCAAAATGTGCATGACTGGAAAGTCTCATTATGGCAGAATCGCTACACGATATCGTCGAGCTGCAAACATATGGTAAAGATCAATAAGCTTTCAAGGATCAGTGATGCAGATTGCAAGTTCTTCGACGAGATGATGACAAAATACTCGCGCCATGAACACTGGCAGCCAGGGGAAGCTCCAGTCCAATTGCCAGATCCAGATGAGTTGCAGCAAGATCTGGAAAAATTGAGGGACTGGAGGAAAGATTTTAGGAAGCGGTCTGCAGAAAAAGGTTGACCTAACAGGACGAATAAAAGGGACTGCTTTCAAGGAGGACAGAACAGTTGTAATGAAAATCCTTCACACATCAGACTGGCATCTGGGCCGTACCCTGTATGGGCGAAAGCGTTACCGGGAGTTTGAGGCCTTTTTGTGCTGGCTGGCCGAGACTATTGACCAGGAGCAAATTGACGTTCTCCTTGTTGCGGGTGATGTTTTCGACACCAGTACCCCGAGTAACCGCGCACAGGAACTGTATTACCGGTTTTTGGGTCGTATAGCCGCTTCCGCTTGCCGACACGTCATCGTGACTGCCGGGAACCATGACTCGCCTTCATTCCTTGACGCCCCCAGGGAACTGCTCAAAGCCCTCAATGTCCATGTGATCGGCTCGGTCACGGAGAATCGCGCAGATGAGGTTCTTCTTCTCCGTAATCAGGATGGTTTTCCGGAACTTATCGTTTGCGCCGTTCCCTATCTTCGGGACAGG
>JALVPF010000438.1:2021-3531 GCA_027031935.1 Myxococcales bacterium
TCACTATGCAGATGTTGCAGCCCTGGCTGGACAGATACGCGCGGAGATTGATGCGAATGTACCCATCGTTGCCATGGGACACCTTTTCACCGCTGGCGGACAGACCGTGGATGGTGACGGCGTGCGAGAGCTTTACGTAGGATCTCTTGCCCATGTGACTGCCGGGATATTTCCTGAAAATCTGAATTACCTGGCGCTTGGCCACCTCCACATCCCGCAGAAGGTGAACGGTTCTGAAATCATGCGCTACAGCGGCTCCCCTCTGCCCATGGGGTTCGGGGAGGCAAAGCAGCAGAAGAGTGTTTGCCTGGTTGAATTCCACAGCAATACAGCAGACGTTCGGTTGATTGACGTGCCTGTGTTTCAGAAACTTGAGCGCATCAAGGGAGATTGGGACAGGATATCAAGCAGGATTTTCGAACTCTCCACCACCGGCTCCCAGGCGTGGTTAGAGATCGTTTATGATGGCATTGATGTCATTGGCGACCTGCGGGAACGTCTGGAAGCTGCCGTCACCGGCACAGAAATGGAGATTTTGCGCATAAGGAACAACCGCATAATCGACCGCGTGCTGGACCAGATCCATGATGAGGAAACCCTTGACGATCTGGATGTAAATGATGTGTTTGAAAGGTGCCTTGCCGTTCATGAAGTGCCTGAAGAGCAGCGTCCTGAGTTGCTCCGCGCTTACCAGGAAACACTCTCGTCCATATACGAAGACGATTCGCAGGCGGAATAGAGGGGCTCTCCATGAGGATACTGCATATACGGTTCAAGAATCTGAACTCACTGGTGGGCGAATGGGAAATCGACCTGACAGACCCGTCATTTGCCGCCGATGGCATATTCGCCATTACCGGACCCACCGGCGCTGGCAAGACAACTATACTTGATGCCATTTGCCTGGCCCTTTACGGCCGCACCCCCCGTCTCAACAAGGTCACCAGGGGGGCGAATGAGATTATGTCCCGCCAGACAGGTGAATGCTTTGCCGAGGTCACCTTCGAGACTCAGTCGGGTCGCTATCGTTGCAACTGGAGCCAGCATCGGGCACGAAAAAGGCCGGACGGTGACCTTCAGGCTCCAAGACATGAGATTGCCCATGCCGGTTCCGGAGAAATTATCGAGGCGAAGATTCGGGATGTCGCCTGTCGTGTTGAAAAGGTTACCGGCATGGATTTTGACCGGTTTACCCGCTCCATGCTGCTGGCGCAGGGTGGCTTTGCTGCGTTCCTGCAGGCAGCGCCCGATGAGCGCGCTCCGATTCTGGAGCAGATAACCGGCACGGAGATCTACAGCCAGATATCCATCCGGGTCCACGAACGCCAGCGTGAAGAGCGGGACAAGCTGAACCTGCTTCAGGCTGAAACGGCAGGCATCGTGATTCTGGAGCCGGAAGAGGAAAAAGAGTTACGACAGATACTGGAGTCAAAGCAGAAAGAAGAGACCGGCCTTGCGGGCAAGTTGGCTGAAACCGGGAAGGCCATTACATGGCTCACCTACATAGATG
>JALVPF010000439.1 GCA_027031935.1 Myxococcales bacterium
TCTAAAATATTGCACTTGCTTTACAAGATCTTCCCCGATTTCATATTGGGCCTGTTTGATAGTTTCCCGGGTTGTGACAAATATGTTGGCCGGAAAAATCCTGATATCTTCCAGCTCTCCCAGTTTTTCTCCCTTGACCCAACCCAGCCTGCTCGAAAGATCGGCGATTTTCTCGGGATCTGCAGTAGATCCCATGCGTCCCTCAATGAGATCAGCAAGCTCTCTCCACCTGGATGTCTTTTCGTAAAGGCGATCCAGCGCATCCAGCGCGTCTTCACTGTTGGGGTCTTGCTCCAATATGCTCTTCCACAGCTCTACGGCCTCATCAGGGCGCCCCAGCTGGTCTGCAGCCAAATCCGCGATTCTCGCCACCAACTCCAGCCGCTCGTCCGGTTCCTGCAAGTGTTGCAGGTGCATTTTCAACACGTCATAGAGAGCCTCATGCTCCCCTTGTTCGGCAAAGGCCCGCTCGAGCATGCGAAGGCTTGGTATATGTGCAGGATCAAGCTCCAATACCCGCCTGAAATATCCCACCGACTTGCTGGACTGTTCCAGCTTTTCCAGGAGTATGGATCCCAACCTGTAGAGCACTGCTGCCTGTTGTTCAGGATCGCTCACGAGATCAACCTGCTTCGACAGTACATCCACAAGCTCGTCCCATTGCTTGCGTTTTTCATAAAGAGCATCCAGGGCAGTCAGTGCTTCGAGGTTTCTCGGCTCAAATCTGAGACAGGTCCTGTAGAACTTGAGCGCCTCATCCTCGTCATCGAGATTTTCCTGCTGAATCCTGGCCACCTTCAAAGCAATCTGGGCGCCGACGCTGGGCTCTTCTATGTTGTCCAACTCCTCTTCATACACAGCGGCCAAAGCTTCCAAGTTGTCATCCTGCAGCGCGAGCCTGTCCAGACCTTCCCGTACCTTGGGGTTGGTCAGATCCTCATGGAACATGCGGACATAGGTATTGAAGGCCATGAAGCTTAGGCCCATCTTCTCTTCCTGTATGCGTGCGATCTCGGCCAACAGCTCGAGCCTTCGTGCCATCACCCTGCTGTGTCTGACCTGGGACTCCAAGATGTCCAGGTACTTCTTCCAGTCGCCACTCTTTTCGTATGCTGTCTCGAGCAGGGAAGTTGCTCCCTCGAACGACCGACCGTCGGTCAGCTGCTCTTCAAGATGCTCGATGGTGGCAGCATGGGCAGGATCTGCCTGGAGTATATCCCTGTACAGGTTCCCTGCCCTTTCGTTATCCCCAAACTCCTGTTCATAAAGCTGGGCCAACCTGAAACGGAGATCCAGTGACTCTGCGATCTCCCCTGTCTTGTCCAGCAGGCCTATCTCCTGCACCATGACCTCTGCCAAGTCTCTAATACGGCCCTGTTGGGTACAGAGTCGATCCAACATGCGCAGGGAGGTAATATCTTCGGGTTGCCGAGCCAGGGCTTCACGGTATGCATCTATGGCTCCACCTACATCCCCGAGATTTTGTTCGTAGATTGTTGCTATCTCGTACAGGAGGGAAGATGCTTCTTCGGGATCTTCAACCAGAGCCAAGCGTTTTCTAAGCACATCGGCTAGAGGCTCGAACTCCTGCTTGTTCCTATAGTAGTTTTCCAGAGCCATGAGGCTTGCAGCATCAGTCGGATCAAACGACACGACTGCCTGAAGATGCTCGACTGCTCTTTCCGGCTCACCCAATCTTTCCGCGAACAAGGCGGCTAGCCTCTTGTTCAAGGCAAGGGAGATTGCCTTATCCTCGAGTCCTTCAAGTCTTCTCAGGTATACGGCCGAAAGGATCTCATACTCCTCCGTCTCGGCAGCAAGACGTTCTAAGGCGAACCTGACATTCTCGTCCGAGGGATCTTCCTGGAAGGCCCGACCCAAGGTATTGAAGGCCAATTCCTTTTGGGACAACTTTGCGTCATATATATTTGAAATGCGTACCAGGATCTCCTTGCGCTGGGCAGCATCCTCGCTGGAATCATAAAGGACTTCCAATGCAGCGATCAGATGGCGCCAATCCTCCATCTGTTCCAAAAAGCCAACCAATACCTTGGCCACCTCTTCCTTGACTTCGCCCTTGTCGAACATGGAAATCAATGCTTCTACGGCCTGTGGCTGCGAAGGCTCTGTCTCCAGGACCTCGGAATAGAGCTTTAGGGCAAGTTCCTTGTTCTGCAAGTAGGTACCATAGATTTCAGCCAAACGGAGTTTCAGCACCGTAAGTTCACTGTCTGCTGCAAATTCGATCTGGGCCTTGATTACTTCACAAAGTTCTTCCCACCTGCTCTCCTTGGTGAGCAAGCGATCCTGCAATTTCAAAACTGCGACATCGGCAGGATCATCAGCAAGGATCTCGGCATAAGCTTCTATAGCTCCCGAATTGTTTCCCAGCCGCTCTTCCATCAAGGTTGCAACTTCATGAAGAAGGTCTTTTTTCTTGTCCCTATCCTGTTCCATGGCAGCCATGTGCTGCTCTATGCCCACCAGCTCAGACCACGCACCACGCTCACGATACAAACGTTCCAGGGATTTCAGTGCTTCCACATCATCCGGGTCGCTTGCAAGAACCTGTCTCCAGTGGGAGACCGCCTCGTCTTTTTCCTCCAGATAAGCTTCCTTCAGTTGCGCCAACCTGCGTTCGATCTCGGCATGAGCCGGACTACCCTCTGTCAGATCCAGAATCTCTTCATAAACGTTTGCCAACTCTTCGAATGATCCTGATTCATTTGCCAGCCTCTCCAGATCCTGCCTGATGCCATCATCGGTGGCGTTTTCCCTGATAGCCCTGCATGCCACCATGAAAGCCAGAGGTTTCTGACCCAGTTCCTGCTCATATAGCGTCATCAACTCACGAAAGAGAGAGAGGCGCTGATCCGGCTCCTGCCTGGCAGCTAGACGAACCTCCATTATGGCAACCAGCTTTTTATAATCACCCAGTTTTCGGTATACCGGGTCCAGGATGTCAGCAGCTTGAGCCCTGGTGGAGTCCATGGTCAGAAGTCTCTCCAGGTACTCCACCGAGAGAGCGTCCGTATCCTTGTATGACAAGGCTATCTTCACGCCTTCCATGGCCGCCGCGGGATCGTTCAGCTTATCCAGGTTCAGCTGAACCTTTCTCAGGATCAAATCCATGAGATCGGAATCCCTGCCATCATAGGGTGGGGCCGATTCCAACAGAGCGATCTCCTTGTCCAGCACGACGAGAAGATCAGTCCATCGCTCCGCCGCAACCAGCAACTGGTCCAGCAACCTCAAGGCACGCCGGTCTGAAGGGTCCAGATCCAGAATTTGCCCGTAGACACCAATTGCCCCATCCACATCCTCAACACCCTCTGCCAAGGTGGCAGCCGCCTGGAAAAGCAAATCTTTTTTTCTTTCCACTTCGCTTGCAAGATCCACCTGTCGCAAATAGATCTTTACCAGAGACGAAAAATCACCTTCCTCCCTGTACATTCTTTCAAGTGAATAAAGAATGTCCTGATCTGATTCACTGGTATCCACGCGATTTTCCAACTCGGCCACAGCCTCA
>JALVPF010000440.1 GCA_027031935.1 Myxococcales bacterium
CCGACTCTGACCGGCAAACCCTCGGGCAAGTCTTCTTTGCACGTGTTCGATATGCAAAAGCGCAAGGATGAGTTGGTGTATCAACCGGTGGATGGATACGAAACGGCCTCTGGTGGCAAAAGGCTCATCTACAGGGCCGAAGGGAAATATTACATCACGGACATAAAGCAGGATCAGAAACCCGACGGAAAAACAGTAAAACCGCTGAACCTTTCAGGCCTGCGCATGCGGCTGGAACCTCGCAAGGAATGGCACCAGATTTTCGTAGAAGCCTGGCGCCTGATGAGAGACCACTTCTTTGCACCGAACATGAGGGGGCTTGACTGGCTTGAGATGCGCCAAAGGTATGAGTCTCTGCTGCCCTACGTGGCACACAGGCAGGATTTGACTTACATAATGGGCGAGATGATAGGCGAACTGGGCACGAGCCATTCATACGTAGGTGGTGGCGATGTGCCTGCGATAAAGAAAGTCTCGGTTGGCTTGCTCGGTGCTGACCTGGAGCCCGACCAGTCCAGTGGAAGGTGGCGCATAAAGAGGATTTTCAAGGGGCAAAATTGGGATGGCAGCAGGATCTCGCCATTGACAGAGCCAGGTCTGAATGTTCACGAGGGTGACTATATCCTTGAGATTGATGGTCGACAACTCAGGCTGCCAGGAGTGCCAGGTGAGCTTTTGTTGGATAGAGCTGGCAGGCAAACGGTATTGAAGATCAGCAGGATTCCTTCTGCGACAGGCTCCAGGGAGATCGTGGTGATCCCCGTGAAGAACGATTCGGGATTGCGTTACAACGATTGGGTGGAGCGAAACAGGACGTATGTGGACAGAAAGTCTCATGGAAAAATCGGCTACATACATATACCTGACATGGGTGGCGAGGGGCTCAACGAATTTGCAAGGACCTTCTATCCCCAGGTGCGCAAACAGGCATTGATCATCGATGTGCGTTGGAACGGTGGAGGCTTTGTCTCCCAGATGATAATCGAGAGACTGCGCAGAGTGCTCGGAGGCATGGACGCTGCTCGTGGTGGCGGCTTGTTTACTTACCCGGATGCTGTACACATCGGTCCGAAGGTCTGCCTGATCAACCAGTGGTCGGCCTCCGACGGTGACCTCTTCCCGCATTTTTTCAAGCACTACAAGCTTGGGAAACTAGTGGGCAGAAGGACCTGGGGAGGAGTTGTGGGAATAAGGGGTAACACTAACCTGGTGGATGGTGGTTATGTGTACCAGCCGGAGTTTGCATATTATGGCCTGAATTCGAAGTGGATGATAGAAAACCACGGCGTCGATCCGGATGTGAGGGTGGACAACCCGCCCGCCGATATTCTCAAGGGCCATGATGCCCAGTTGGATCATGCCATTCAGATGATGCTGGATGCTTTGAAAAGAAACACTCCTCACCTTCCGCCGCGACCTGCTGACCCGAAGGACAGGGCCATGGCCGCAAAGGTAAAGTGATCCTGGGACATTCTTGACATAGAGGGTAATGGCATGAAAATTCTTGTGCTTGTTGCAACTTTTGTTTTTGCTCTCAGTTCCATTGGTCAGGCAAGGGAGCTGAACAAGCAAAACTACCTCATTGGCGAGCAGGCGGCTGGAATGGGAGGCGCATTTATCGCCATGTCTGGAGATGCGGCTTGCTCTTACTACAACCCTGCTGGTCTGGCAGGATTGAAAAAACCCGGACTTTCGGTCTCGGCGAGTGTCTACCAGGGCCACTGGGAGGAGTATGACAATCTTTTGAACGTGGACCTGGATCTTGCCACGGACCTGTCCAGTGAGACCTTTTCCACCTTTCCTTCCACTGTGGCCTACGCCTTGCCCATTTGCGGAGCAGATTGCGATTCCATGAGCCATGTACTGGCTGTATCCCTGCTGGTTCCTGATTATGACCACTTCGAGGGCAAGATAGGTGAGCTTTCGGGCCTGTATCCCATCGACATCAAGGGGTCATTTTTCACCGAGGAAGAGACCTACTGGGCGGGACCGAGTTATGCCATCTCCATAGACGAATGGTTGCGGCTGGGTGTCAGTGTGTTTGGCCTGGTGCACCTGAGCTCTCGACGCTACAACACCTCTTTCAAGGCACAGGGCGAAAGCGATCAGGGCATCGGGTTCAACTGGTACAGCGCATCCACCATGGATATCTCCGGATGGAGTATATCCATGCTTGTGCAGGCGGGCATTCAAGTGGATTTGGGTGGTGGACTCAGCCTGGGTTTGACCGTGAGATCTCCCACACTGGGCACCATCTACTCCAGTGTTCAAGGCTTGGCCATCAACAGTTTTTACGTGGAAGACCTGGATGGAAACCCGCTGGTTAATGCATCTGAACCAGGATATGTAGACCGGGTGGACATCACTGGCGTGAGCCTGAACCAGAAGCTCCCGCTGATGATAGGAGCTGGTGTGGCTTACAGGTTTTCCGACTGGTGGGATCTCGCCCTGGACGGCTCCTTCTACATGCCACAGGACCGATTCAAGGAGTTTTCCGGTAATGTCATTTTACCACGGGATCCTCAGGGAGTTCCGATTCAAGACGTGAGCAGGGCGGTCAATCCCACCGTCGATCGTCAGTATAACTGGGTGCTGAACGCAAACCTGGGGACACAGGTCCACGTGGCCGAGGATCTGGTCATGAGGTTTGGAGTATTCACGAACTTTTCAGAAGTGGACGAGGACTTTCATCACTTGAATGGCATCAGGAGAGCAGAAGCCATGACTCTTCCTGTTCTTGCCAGTTTTGGCGTCACCCTGGGAGGCAGCATGATCGGTCAGAGGACCACCACCTCGGTGGCCTTCGTATATGTCTATGGCTATGGTTACACATACGGAATGAACGAATACTTTGACATGCCTCCCAACAAGGTAGACGTTGAAGCACACACCTTCACTGTGGTTCTGGCTGGTTCCGCCAATCTCTGAGTTCAGCTGCTCTCATACTCATTTTCCTATACAGAACCTGCTGAAGATTTCCTCCAGGATTTCTTCGTCGTCCACATCTCCCAAAACTTGTCCCAGGACACTCAATGCATCCCTGAGGTCTACGGATATGGCCTCGAGCTGCATGCCTGACTTGATAGCGTCCACAGCTCGCTCTACATGTACATGTGCCCGATTGATGCAATCGGATTCCCTGGCAGATGCAACAAGGGCATCTTCCGGTGCCGAGAGGTTTTTTTCCACAAGTCTCTGCGCGATTGCCTGGTTCAACTTCTCCATGCCGAGTCCCGTGGTGGCAGATGTTTTTACGACCGACTGCGGTAGCTTGTTCTCATCCAATTTTCCAGGCAGGTCGATCTTGTTCAGCACGTGCAAGGATGGGATCTCATCGAGATTTATCCTTTCCATCAGCTCCTGATCTTCGGGTTCGAGTTCATGGGATGAATCCAGCACGATTAGCACCAGGTTTGCCTGCTTCATGGCGTCCAGGGCTAGTTCGACCCCAAATCGTTCTGCCTCTGTGCTGGCTTTTCTCAACCCGGCGCTGTCTATCAATCTGACCGGTACACCCCTTATGGAC
>JALVPF010000441.1 GCA_027031935.1 Myxococcales bacterium
CCTAGGTACAGAGTTCAACAACATGGCGCGCTCTCTGAGCCAAAGACAGCAGCAGCTCGTCAGACAACAGAAACAACTTGAAGAGGTCAACAGACAACTTCGTCAATCCAGCATCGATCTTGCCCTGATGAAACTTTACAATGAACACATCATTCGTTCCCTTCACAATGGCATTCTCGTTGCAGACGCCACAGGAGAGATAACCACCATAAACCCTGCAGCACAAAAGCTCTGGGGCTTGAACCCGGAACACACCGTGGGCAAACGACTGAGTGAGCTGCCCATCGCAAAATTCATGAAAGAGCTGATTCATTCCTGGGAAAAGGTTCTCAGGCAGCAACAGCACCTGCTTTTTGAATCTCTCGAGTTTTTGACGAATGACGACAGACAGGTACTGGTGGATCTGTATGTTTCCCCTCTTTTAGGCACAGGAGGAGACACCCAGGGGGTGCTTCTGGTGGGCCAGGACGTCACCGAGCAGGTCCGCACCAAGCAGGCGCTGATCCACTCGGAGCGGCTTGCCGCCATAGGCCGCATGTCAGCGGTGGTGGCCCATGAGATCCGCAACCCATTGAGTTCCATAGGCCTCAACACCGAGCTTCTACAGGAAGAGGTGGACGAAGCAGGCATGGATAGCGGCTCCGAAGCGCAGTCCATCCTGTCCAGTATCTCCAAGGAGGTGGAACGCCTGACGGAAGTAACCGACGCGTACCTTCACCTGGCACGACTGCCAAAACCCAACCTCGGCCCACACGAGATCAACACCATACTTGACGACCTGCTCCGGTTCATGTCGGGTGAATTCGAGACCAAGGGCATAGAGTTGGTACAGGAACTGGACCCGGAGGCGGGCCTGGTGGATGCAGATGACTCCCAGATAAGACAGGCCTTGTTGAACCTCCTGAAAAACTCCTCCGAATCCATAAACGATGGCGGCGTCCTCACCGTGAGGACCAAGCGCATCAACAAGGTCGTGCAGATATGCATTTCCGACACAGGCAAGGGAATCGCAGAAGACGATCTGGACAGGATCTTCGAACCTTTTTTCTCCACCAGAGAAGGGGGTACGGGCCTAGGTCTTGCGCTCACTCAACAGATCATCTCGGAACACGGCGGATCCATAGACTGTGAATCCAGTGTCGGAGACGGGACCACTTTCACGGTCAAACTCAGGGCGAGTGACATGGGAGCAAAAGAGGAGTGACGGGACTTGGGCTCTGGCGACCCTGCGGTCTGAAAGCACGGGGTCTTTGGTCATGCCTGTTTGCTGGCATGATACTCGTACTATCGTCCCAGGCCACAGCGTATGATCCTGCCTTGAAGTGGTGGACCATGACCACCGACCACTTTCTCATCCACTATCACGATGGAGAAAGAGAACTGGCCCGGCGGCTGGCAGTGGACGCTGAACAAGCTCTTGAGAAAATATCCACAAGACTCGGGCACATGCCGGAGGACAGGATCGTTATAGTGCTGACCGACTTTACCGACTCGGCCAACGGTTCGTCATCGGTTCTTCCATACAACCTGGTAAACATTCTAGCCAGTCTTCCCGGTGACATGAGCGTGCTGAATGACACGGATGATCACATCAGGATCGTCATCACCCACGAACTCACCCACACGGTTCACATGGACACGGTCACGAGCATACCTCACTGGATAAACATGGTCCTGGGCAGGACCCTGTATCCCAACGGTGCCCAGCCAGGATGGTTCACTGAGGGTCTGGCAGTGCAAACCGAATCAGCCCTTTCTTCAGCGGGGAGGATACGTTCGTCCCTGTTTCGAATGTATCTTCGCACAGCAGCTTTGGCCGACCGTTTCGCTACCCTGGACGAAATGGGAGGTGTGCCGCACCAATGGCCCCAGGCAACGGTCTGGTATCTCTATGGCGGATTCTTCATGCAGTACCTCACAGAGCGTTTCGGTTACGACGCTATTCGCAAGCTCAGCCTGAAGATGAGCGGCATGCTGATCCCATGGTCACTGAACCTGGTGGCAAAGCAAGTGCTGGGGCAAGGCTATCCTAAGCTGTACCGACAGTGGCGCAAAAAAGTCTTTAAAAATGCCACCGACACCCTTGCAATGATATCCAAAGAGGGCATTACGGCTTTTAGACCCATCACCCGGCGCGGACAGATACAGTGGGAGCCCAGGGTGAGCCCCGGATCCTCTCAAATACTTTACTTCAGCGCCCCCACAGACGGCTGGCCGTGTTTGAAGCTGGTGGGCACGGACGGTAAAGACGACAGGTGTCTTGTTCAGGTCAACTCGGATGGCGGCGCTGCCATTACCGCAGATGGCAGCAGGATAATCTTCAGCCAGGCTCACATCGAGAAACAGTTTTACGTCTATTCCGACCTCTATTGCCTCGAACTGGAGACAGGATCGGTACACAGGCTTACCCACGGACTCAGGGCCCACGAACCGGACGTGGATGCATCCGGGCATAACATCGTCTTCGTCTCCAACGGCCTGGCAAAAAACAGCCTGATGCTCATGGATACCCGCAGCATGAAAACCAGCACGCTCCTCGCACAGGACGAATTGCATCATTACTACACGCCAAGGTTTTCTCCCGATGGATCAAAAGTGGTTTTCAGCAGAAGCAGGCCAGATGGAGGCCGGGAGATCTTCATGCTGGAGCTGGGCACTAAAAAACTGAGGCAATTGACACACGGAAGGTTCATGGACCTGCAGCCGGCTTTCATGCCGGGAGCAAAGACCGTGATCTTCAGCTCGGACCGCACGGGTATATACAACCTGTATTCGGTGGACATTGACTCAGGGGACATGAAACGTCTGACCAACGTGGTCACGGGCGCTTTTCAACCCTGCCCCGCTCCGGACAGCAGCGGTATCGCCTTCAGCATTTATGGGCCTGACGGATTCGACATCGCGTGGGTGGATCTTCCCCTCGCCGCAAAACAAACCACCATGGAACGAGAGCCGAGACCACCGGCGGTTTTGCAGCAGCCCAAGCCATCCTACCAGGTAAGCCGCTACAATCCCCTACCCAGCCTCTTGCCACGAGCTTGGTTTCCCACCTATTCACAGGACCCGTGGGGTTCTACTTTCGGTCTGATGTTTGGAGGCCAAGACGCCATATCGAGGCTGGCGTATCTCGTGAATCTGAACATTAACCCTGAACCATTCCAGGTCTATTTCGACGCTAGTCTTTGGGCCCAGGTGCTTTATCCATCCTTGGCCCTCTATGCTTCGCGACATATCTACCGCGCACCCAACAGGGCCATGGTGAACGACACGGCCTGGTCCATAGACACACGGGAACTTACCTTTTATGCAGAGCTGTCTTTTCCCTTTTCGTCCATTCGCCAATACAACTCCTTTTTTATAAACTATGACCTTCACCTGTATGACAGTGCCACTCCGATTCCGCGTGACCCACTGGACCTGGAGCCGGTTCTGCCCGACGACAGGGCATTGGCCTGGATCGGCCTGGGTTGGTACGGCACCTGGACGGAGAGATACTTGGACTCCATCAGCACGGAAAAGGGC
>JALVPF010000442.1 GCA_027031935.1 Myxococcales bacterium
ATCAGAACCGAGGCTCGCAAGCACGCTCGATCCCCCGTTTTCTTCCGTGTAAGAGGGATTTGGCGTAACACTCCCCCCCGTGCTGGATGACCAGCTGACAGAGACGCCGGAGACAGGATTTTCATATTGATCGGTTACAAGCACGCCAAGGGGATCTGCCAGGGCCTCCCCAAACCCGGCAGATTGCTGGTCTCCAGCCATGATCTGAATCAACTCGGGATCATCGGCAAAAACGTTGACGTCGATACTTGCAGGTGTGACCGCAGGAAATCCCGTCAGAGATGCAATCACCCATTGGGCCCCGTGACCGGCAGCGGTACCCAGGGTAAAATAGGTACTGGCGAAACCCAGTTCATCCGACTTGACGTTCTGTTCACTGACTGTACCCAACTCGCCACGGGTCGCGCCAGGCTCAAAGTGTACCCACGCATCAGAGACTGGGTTGTCGTCTCCATCCAATACCCTGAATCGCATAGGCACGGGTAATTGTTCGCCTATGTTACCACTTTGTCCAAGGCCATCATCGGCCAAGATGGAGCCAGGCTGACCACTTACCACCGTCAGGTGGAACTCGGCAGGAGCCATGCCTGTGACAAGCGCCTGTACAATAATCAAGCCACCGGCGGTCACCGGAGTGACATAAGTGCTGACCTGACCATCTGCATCGCTAATCAAAGCCGGTGGAGTTGAGGGGTTAAAAGTGCAATTGCCATCTGTCACCTGGAACAATACCTCCACCTGGTCCACAGGGTTGCCGAACTTGTCCAGCACACGAGCCACCAGTGGCGCGGAAAACTCCTGCCCGGACAGAGTGCTCTGGTTATCACCTCCCGCTGCTATTATCTCTGTTGCCGAATCATGATCAGCCTGGGCAAAGACCTGGGTTTGAGCATCACCAGCTGAAACGGACAAGACCTGAAAGTCAGGGTCCAGGGCCATGGCGGTTCCCAGGGTCCAGGTAGTCTGTGTCCTTCCCTGGGCATCTGTTGAAGCTTTAGAAGGTTGAGCCCCACCATCCGAAGACGGTATAAAGTCCACAACTACAGAATCTGCAGGATTGCCAAAAGTGTCGGTGACCTGTATGGAGATGGGTACGGGTAGAACCTGGCCCACCACTGCGCTCTGATCTGCACCGGACTCTACCGTTATGCGGGCAGGGGAATCAGCGATTCCAACAGGAGAAAAATCCACGTGTTCGTCCTGAAGCCCCAAAGCCTGAACGCGTACCTTGTTTTGTCCGGCCCTGTGCCCAAGAAAATAATAATTTCTTACGCGACCATCCGTATCTGTTGACATCCAGCCGGATGTCTCCATATCACCACCATCCTGATCGTCCACTATCTGGAAAACGACCTGGACATCAGAAAGGGCCTGACCACCGGCGTCACGAACTTCCACAACAAAAGGCTCCGATAGACGCTGGCCGACTATTGCTTCCTGATCGGGATCTCCATTGTTTGATCCCCCTGAAACATAGACAATACTCGCAGGCACATCAGTTGGAATCCAATCCAAGACCATATCGACAGTGGTCTCCTTGCCCTTTTCCACTGTAGCGATGGCACGTTCTGGACGATAGCCTGTTTTGGTTGCGGTAAGGTCATATATTCCGGCAGCCAGATTTTCAATGCGATAGGTTCCGTCTATGGCCGAATTGGATTCACCGCGGATGGCATCGTTGTCCCGCATTATGGCAACCACAGAGACCCCAACCGGTTCCGAATCATCACTCAGAGACACCCGTCCCACAATGGTTCCCTGGTTTATGATAAATGGATCAAGCTTTTCAGCGCGTTGGCAACCCGCAGCAAGAAAAACAGGGAAAAGAACACACACTGCGAAAAGTCTGGATACGCTCCCTGTCATTCGAACTCACCCTCCTTTCCACAAACAAGCAAAATATCATGCAATAGTACTTTTTTTTGAACATTTAGGCCAGCCTGGACACAAACTTGTCGATAAGAAGCGAGCCCGTGTGACATGAATGGACTCGATTGTGAAAGTATCGATTATGAAAGTAGTGCAAACGTAAGCACAAAAGAGGGTAATATGGACGCAGCAATGGATACACGGTCCATAGTGGATATCTCACGAGGCACCGGTCGTAAAAGGATACACACAATGAACCAGCCACGCACCTCAGACAGGGCGCATGAAAAGGCGCTAATCGATGCTTGCAAAAGGGGTGACCAGGCGAGTTGGGAACAACTCTATGTATCTTACCGACCGGACGTGGCAAGGGCTCTTTACAGGGTTGTGGGAAAGTGCGACGAACTCCAGGATCTCGTCCAAACTGTGTTCGTAAGAGTTCTCAAAGGCTTGGCAGGATTCGAATGCAGGGCCAAGCTGAGCACCTGGCTTTGCGCCATCAGCACCAACGTAGCGATGGAGTACATTAGAAAAGCCAAAAAAAATCGAGTGGTATTTGATGAGGCAGCTCCCCTGAGGCTGGTGGACTCATCCCCCTCCCCTGCCCGCAAGGCCATTGAATCCCACGAGATGGAGATGCTGAAAAAAGCACTTATGAAACTGAGTGAGAAAAAACGCAAGGTGCTGCTGATGCACGACCTCATGCAGG
The DNA here is from genome assembly GCA_027031935.1 of Myxococcales bacterium. GTDB lineage: Bacteria > Myxococcota > B64-G9 > B64-G9 > B64-G9 > JALVPF01. The sequence goes on from JALVPF010000442.1 coordinate 2,579, forward strand.
TGCCTGCCGAGGAAATTGCCGGCATACTCAAGATCCCCCACGCTACGGTCCGCACACGCCTGTTTCATGCCAGAAAAGAGACCGCAAGACGCTTTGCCCGCATGGAGAAAGCCAGCTTGGAAAATAAAGGCGGAGGTTTGTCATGAATTGTCCCTATGACACGCAAGATCGCATTCGATTCGCTTACGGCGAGATGGAACAAGACGAAGCGGACGCATTCCGACTCCACATGCCCCATTGCTCCATCTGTGCTGATGAGGTCGCAGAGCTGGCATCTTTCGCCTCTCTGACGGAGAGGATCGTTGAACAAGCTGATCCAGAGATCGCGTGGAACCTGGATGCTCCGACCCTGCAGACAAACCCTTCCGCCAAGGCTTACAGCCCCTTTTGGACTTGGGCAGGGGCTTTTGGAACCATGGCAGCAAGCGCTGTTGCGGTGTTCTTGTTCCTTTCACACACCCAGGCAAACAATGTTCTGCCCAACAATGAAAGAACAGCCCCCAAAAGCAAGCCCTTGCGGCATAGCGTCTTGAAGCAGACACCCTCTGTGCCAAGGGAGAAACAGGCCAAACCGTCTTCGCCGAAAGGCTTGCTGCTTGCCAACGGCAAGGCCGAACTCATACGGGCCCGACAGCCATCAGTACAGGTTCTATCAAAATCAAAAATCCTACCGGGAGACAAGATCGTTTCCCGAAAACGCTCTGCCTGGCTAAAGACCGATGATGGAAGTCTCCTTGCATTGAGCGGTGCCTCAACCCTGTCCCTGGTAGCCAACGACAATCGTGGTGAACGATGGGCCTTGGAAAAAGGAGCTGTGGTGTGTCGAGTTACACCTCGCTCTGCTTCGAGACCCTTTGCTGTGCAGGCGGGTCCAGGTGTGGTGACGGTCAAGGGGACCCGCTTTGCGGTAAAGTTAGACCACGGGCAACTGTGGGATGCGG
>JALVPF010000443.1:0-307 GCA_027031935.1 Myxococcales bacterium
ATTCTGTTCCTTCAAACCTGTAAGCTTCGGCGGGAGCGGTCAGGAGCAAAATCAACCCAAATGTAATAATTGAAAAAAATTTCACATTTGTCATTTTCCCAGATCCTCCATTCCCTGGTAGATCCTCATTTCAGTTTCGTCAGCAATGCAAAAACGGGCCCTCTCTCCACGAGAAAACCCGTTGTTTTTCTTTTCCTGTCATCTTCGGCAACCCCTCTTTCCTTTATGGGAGCAGGGCTTTGCGCACTGGAAATCTCCAGATTGCCTTTTTCGTATGACCAACTATTTTTCAGTCATTTATGATTAT
>JALVPF010000443.1:317-10389 GCA_027031935.1 Myxococcales bacterium
GCAATTTACTGACATATTGACTCGGCTTCTACACGGCTCATGGTTTTTTTTTCTTCCATATCTCCGGAGAAGTTTTTATGAGAAACCTGTCGGCCTTGGTGTCGACCCTGATAGGTGGAGAACGCTTTTTCTTTTTTAATCCTGCCAGGTTTTCCGCTTCAACCCTGAGCCTGTTGTTGCCTTCTTTGAGTGCTACAACAGTTTTAAATCGACCCCTTGCGTCAACCTCCACCACCACCCCAGAGACACTGACTCTGGAACCCGGACTAGTCTCTCCCGAGACAACGAGACGTCTCCTTGCAAGATCTCTCTTGTTTGGCCACCTGACCCTCAAAAAAAGTTTCTTTGGTATCAGTATGGGATCAGAAGGTGCTTTCCCGCTTTCCACCTTGGCCTGATATCCCCTTCTTATTTTAACGACCTTTCCCATGGAAGAAAGGTCCACCTCTCCATTTGTGGTTCCCAATGAGACAAGACCTTTTTTGGAAACATTCATACTGAAACTTGCTCCACTAGTACTCGCTACGACCTCCTTGCCAGAGCTTACTTCGAAGGTTCTTTGGGGATCCTTCATAACGTCAGCGGAGATCATCCCCTCCTTGAGCAAGAACTTGAAAGCATTATCGGCAAGTTTTCTGACTTTGAATTCACTCTCTGATTTCAGACGCACAGAAAAGACTCCAGGCATGGACAGAGTAGCCTGGGAATTCATCAGAGTTCTGATTCTATCCTTGGCTGCGAGCACGACCCCTACTTCTGCCAGCTTCCATTGATCCTTTTCACCGTTTTTCACCTCGACCCGGCCATTTATCTCTGTGACAGACATTGCGATTGGTGAAGGTTCCGGAATTTTTTCGTTTATCAGTTCAACTCTAAAACCCGAAGGAGCCATGGGGATCGGGCCTGCGGGCTGTGAAACAGAGAGGCCCTGCTCGAACAGGTTCCAGTATACGAGCGGCACCAGGGCCAGAAACCCGATTATTGCAAGAGTGAACATGAGCCGTGCCCGCATGGTCTAGCCCTTTATATAGTACTCTATATCACTGGAAGCCTTACACATATGCTCGTACCATCTGATGGTTTGCTGATTACATCAATTTTACCACCATGGTCTGCCACGATTCGAAAGGCAACTGAAAGTCCCAGACCTGTATTTGTCCAGACATCTTTGGTTGTAAAAAATGGTTCAAATATTCGATCGAGGTTTTCAGATTCAATGCCCTTCCCATTGTCGATGATGGTCACGGCAAGCAATCCATCATCTGAAACCTCAGACCTTATGGTCAACCTGGAACCTGAAGCGCTGTCCTTCATGGCTGTTCTTGCGTTATTGAAAATATTCAAAAACACATTCATGAGCTGATTGCTGGCGCCCAAGACCTTGGGAAGATTATCTGTCAACTCCCACCGCACCTGTATTCCACTGGACAAAATGCTCTGTTCCGTGAGTGAAAATGCGTCCTTGATAATCTTGTTCAAATCACAAGGCAAATGCTCAGGTTCTGCTTCTTGCTCTGAAAATCTCAAAAGCTTTTGAATAACGTCTCTGCATCTTTTTGCAGAGGCTTCAATTTTCTCAAGGGAATTTCTGGATTTTTCATCCAGTTGCAACTTGTTTAGCAGAAGCTGCGCATTGCCCAATATTCCAACAAGAGGGTTGTTGACCTCATGAGCTACGCCGGCACCTAATTGTCCAATGGCTGCGAGTTTGGAAGTCTGTAGCAGTCTCTTGTTGGCGATCTGCAACTCTTCTGTTTTTTCTTCAACACGTCTTGCCAGCTCTCTATTCCATTCCTCGATCTCATCTCTCGATTTTCTCAAATCAGAAACCATCTTGTTGAATGAATCAGCGAGCATTCCGATCTCATCCGACGAATGAATATCAACGAATGCTTCTAGGTTTCCGCTGGAGATGATTTTTGCGCTCTGAACAAAACGCACAAGCTTTCCCGTAATCTTCCTCGTGAAGATCAAGCCAAGGGCCAACAGGGCAAGAATTGACAATCCTGTTGCTGTTACCGTGACGAGTCTTGCCCTTTTGATTTGGGACAATGCATCGGTCAAGGGTTGCATAAGGATTACTGCCCAATTGACCAATGCAATCTTCGAAAAGGCATTTAGCTTGTCCTTGTCAAAAAAAGCTCCCGACACCTTTCCCGCCATGAATTTGGCCACAGATGGATCTGAGGCCATGTTCGAAAGATTCTCCGGCACGTCCTTGCTACCGCTTGCTATGAGCCTTCCCTTGCCATCGACAAGCAAGAAATCGAGGTTTTGACTCCTGGCATTTTCAATAAGTCTGTTTATCAAATCATCGAGCCTGGCTTCCACAGCCACAACCCAGTGAGTTTTCTTTTCCGAAACATATAGAGGCATTGCAAAAGTCATGAAGGTATTCCTGTCATGAACATCCTTGTATACATCAGCCACTATGGCATTTCCGTATGAGGTCTCAAAGGCCTGTTTAAGCGGAACGGCATCAAGAAAACGTTTATGAGATTTTGGTGACACCGAAAGTCTGTTGATGTACTCAGGATACTTCTCGGGGTCGCTTAGATATACCCCGTTGACTATCTCCTTGCCTTCGTCTGTCAAAAGAGAAACCTGAACGATTTTTTCGCTTTGCTTGTACACCAAACCCAAAAAACCAGCCAGTTCTTGGGTATTCATTCCATTTATTTCTACAAACTCAAGTGCATTGCTCACCCTCTCCATCAGATCCTTCAGCTCTCTGTTGGCCATATCAGCCAGGCTTTGAGCTGATTTTTCTCTTTCATCCAGCAGTCTCTTGGTGATCTGTGTCTCGCTGTGTTTGAGAATTGCCAGTCCGACCACCAGGGGGATTGCCGTTGAGACGAGAATGAAAAGGATAAGTTGCTGGTGAAGCTTCATGAACCCTATTCTTCCTTTTGTTCTCTCGAACCTTGAACCAATACGCTGCCTTCTATTCCCTTTGCCTCCTGCTTCAACTCAGCTGCTCTTGTGGCGATTTCGCCATGACTTCTAAACTCACCTGGATCTGCACGAACCGCTGCAATGGATATGGACATGATACCGAACTTCCTTATCTCACCGAACCTGTCTTGTGCCACGATGTATCCGCGTGCCTGGTCCTCGGGGTGATAATATAGGGGGATCAAGCTGTCGAAAGTCTGAATAATGTCATTTGCAATGGCTTCTATTCTGTCCGGACTTGTTATGAGCACAAAATCATCTCCAGCTATATGGCCGACAAAATCATCTGCAGTCCCGTGTTGTTCCACTGCTTTCCTGATGATGTCCCCTGTTTGGGAGATCACTCCGTCAGCTTTTGCATATCCGTAGTAATCATTGAAGGCCTTCAGATTATCAAGGTCAAGGTAACACAAGGTAAAAGGCTTTTTTTCAGAAAGACGCTTTGATATTTCGCGTTGCAAGGCTACGCTTCCCGGCAGTTTGGTCGTCGGGCTGGAATCCAGTTCCCTTTCTTTTCTCATGATGAGTGAGTCGACCCTTGCACCAAGTTCAAGGGCATCGAAGGGCTTTACCATATAATCATCGCCACCCAATTTCAAGGCCTTGATCTTGTCTTTTGTCTGCCCCTTGGCGCTGATAAAAATTATGGGGAGGTCAGCCAGCTTTCGATTGGACCGTATTTTTTCCGTTATCTGGAATCCGTCGAAATCAGGTAGCATCACGTCCAGCAATACCACGTCGATGGGCAACTTGGACAAAAGCTCGAGGCCTGATTTTCCCGATGAAGCCTCTTGAACAGAATAGCCCTGTTTTTCCAAAACTTCCCTGCAAACAGCACGAATAGCCGGATCATCATCAATGATAAGAACTTTGAAAAATCTCTTCAGGACATTCTGCTGCATGAGCATGTTTCTGACAGTTGTCTGAAGCTTGTCAATCTCTACTGGTTTGGGAAGATACTCCGATGCTCCTGCGCGGAAGGCTTCGTCCTCCTCATCGGCAACACTGAGAATAAGAATGGGGATCTCCCTGGTCTCTGGATCATGATGCAGGATATCTGTTACCTGAAGCCCGTTTAGCTCAGGCATTCTGATATCCATTATTATCAAGTCTGGATTTCTTTCCCTCGCAAAGCTGATGGCCTCTTGTCCGCTATTGCTCAACATGACATTGTATCCACTTGCGATGAGAATCCCCTTGAGCACAAGAGTGGTCGCCAGATCATCGTCTACCACGAGAATTTTAGGTTGCACTTTGAAACGTTGGGTCACCGGTATCTCGACTGATATTTCACTGGCCGATTCCATTCTTGGCTTTCCGGTCTTCATGGGAATGGTGAACACGAACCTGGTGCCATTCCCCCTCCCGCTTTCGACCCATATCTTGCCCCCATGGGCCTCGATTATTCCCTTTGAGATACTCAGGCCCAGACCTGAACCTGCTATGGAACCGGAACGGGTATTTTTGGCCTGTTCAAACTTGTCAAAAATTCTCTCGTGGTCCTGTTCCGCTATCTCTTTGCCATCATTGAAAACACTTATGCAGAGCATCTCTGGCATGGCCTTGGAGACAAAAAACTCTATCTCTATTTTCCCCCCTTTTTCCGTAAACTTCAGCGCATTTGCCAGAAGGTTGTTCAACACCTGGTGTATCCTTGCCCTGTCTGCAAGCACCCTTATAGCATCAAATTCGGGTTTCTCTTCAACAAGGAGTTTTACTCCCTTGTCCTCGGAGGCTGCCTGGTAATTTGCCGCTGCCTCTCTTATCAGTGAAGAGATCCTCACCTCCCGAAGCTCCATTTCCATCTTGCCTTCTGCAAAGCGATTCAAATCCAGGAGGTCATCGATGAGCATATTCAGCTTATCGCAGCTTGCCTTTGCCAACTCCAGGTATCTCTCCTGCTTGGCATTTATATCACCAGCATATCTGTGCAACAGAAGATCCAATGCACCTCCAATACTGGTCAGTGGTGTCCTTAGCTCATGTGAAACTATAGATACAAATTCATCTTTTTTCTGTTCCAGGATTTTTTCTTCTGTAATGTCTCTCAATACAACAGCAACTCCAATCGTCTTGTCCCCAAGGGTAACCGGGGAGACTATGGAATGCAGGGTCCTGTCGAATACGGCTATCTCCTCTCTGATAATGGAAGAGTCCCTAATGGCCCAACCGCGTACCAGGTCGAAAGGATAGAACCCTAAAGTATCCTTGAGATAACGTGTGTCTACCGGAGCATCGACGGAAAGATGCAGCAATTGTCTGGCTGCAGGGTTTATCACAAAGACCCTCTCCTGTTCATCGACCATTATCACCCCATCCGGAAGACTCTGTACCATCAACTCCAGGCGATGTTGCTCGGACGTAAGTTGCTTTCGGAGACCCTGAATGATTTCAGAAGTCTGATTTGATAGAATGTCCAGCAGTTGCTGTGTGTCGTTTTGAAAAGCATCCTGTTTGTATGAATACAATTGAATCAAACCAGATGGAGCACCTTCGGATCTCAGTACCACCTGAACCATGGATTTCAAGGTAACTTGTGCATCATCATCCTTGTTGGGAACACCGGAAATTTTCAACATCAAATCTCTCTCTGACAACTCGACTCCAGTCGAATCCCGGTATGATTCGAGGGCATTTTTTCTAAGCTGCATCATCTGCTGAGTGGTCAAAGGACTTTGACAATCTATATTCAACAATACTCTTCCGAAGGAGGCCTCCTCCACTACGGCGGCGCAAGCGTCATATTTCACAAGTTGGGGAAGATGTTTCAGGACGGTTTGAATCAGATCCTGATATGAACTGGCACCGCTGGCTTCCTTGCTCAGGTTTAGGAAAATGCTCATGGAGTCCAGACGGACTTTGAGTTCTGAAAGCAATTTCTCCTTGTCTCTTTTCAACTGCAGGTTTTCCAGGGCATTTCTGATAGTGAAGAGAAGATCATTCAGATCCCATGGCTTCGTAATATACCTGTAAACCTCTCCCCTGTTTATTGCATCTATCAGGTCTCTTGGTTCCGTGTACGCGGTAAGGATTATCCTGACCATGTCAGGATCAAGTTCTTTGGCTTTTTCAATGAGTCCAATTCCGGTCATCTCAGGCATGCGTTGGTCTGTGATCAGTAGATCGATCTTTTCCCGACCCAGTATTTCCAGGGCCTGCAGACCACTGCTTGCTTTCATCACATCATAGTCATCAGACAGGACTTCCACCAGCACATCCAACGCATCAAGCTCATCATCTACTGCGAGAATTCTATATTTTTTATCTCTCATGCATCACTCCTACCAACCAATCGTATCTATCTTCCGAAAAAGACGCAACTTCATGGTTTTGCTTGCGAATAGGTATAGTTTTAAAATGAATGCCAATAGGGGTCTAATTTGCTATAGTCTCTCATGCCTAGGAGGGTCTATTGGCGCGAATACTTGTGATAGAAGATGATCAGCAGCTTAGAACACTCCTCAAGCGATACTTCCAGCGAAGAGGCCATGAAGTTTTGGAAGCCGGAAATGGCGAGGAGGGTCTGAAGATATACAAGAAAAAAGAAGCAGACGTAATAATTACCGATCTGATAATGCCGGTAAAAGAGGGAATTGAAACAATCATGGAGTTCGTCAAGGAATTTCCACATTCCAAGATTATCGCGATTTCTGGTGGTGGCAGGGTCGCTCCTCACTCCTATCTGCAATTAGCCAAGGAGATTGGTGCGAAACGTGTCTTTTCAAAACCCTTTGAACTCGAGCAACTTTTCACGGCAGTCAAAGAAATTCTTGGAGAGAAAGCCAGCCTGAGTCAGAAATTGTAAAGAATAGAGAAGGAAATCGCCACAGAATGAATCATGGTAGGGATTACCAGATAATAATCTGATTCCACGCCAACACTGAAATGCCTCAATAGGGTATAATATTCAAACCTGAGTCCAGCTAATACATTCCCATCCACCGGTCCCTGGTCTGGTTTGGCGCTTGGATCTATGAGGGCGACTCCTCCTCCGACCCTGGCTTCCAAGGCCCAGCGACGCCCGCCGACCATGTCGAAGTCACCTGATATATTGAAGAAGGTCATCCCAAAGTCCAGATGATAATCATTGCACTCAGGGCCACTTCCGCAATTTTCAGGATACATCACCGGATTTGCAGCCTGATATCCCTGGGCATAAGCCAACTGCAATGAAAACCAGTCAGTAAGATCATAGCCAATTTCAAAACCGAAAAATGGCTGGCCATTGGAATAGCCCCTGGCTCCACCAACGGTAAAAAACACTCCCCCTCGTCCTTCGAAATACAAACCTGTCAGTCTTTCGAAGATCACATCTTCGGTCATGTCTACAGTTTTTTGTTTGTTCTCTGACTTGGCAGGAGGTGCTGATTCTTCCTTTTTGACGGCCTTACCACCGCTTACAGGTGCTGCCACGGCAACGGTCGAAAACATCAATAGGCAAGTGGAAAATACAGAGGCTATCAAGGTGTATGGTCTCATGGACAAAATCTCCATCAACCGGCAGTTGTGAACATGAATGGATAAGTAACTATGACTTCACCACCACCCTTGGGTGTTGGGAACCTGATCCTTCTAATAACCCTCAATATGCATTGTTCAACCGTTGCGTTTTTCATGCTTGACTGGAGCACATTAGCTTCTGTTACTCTTCCATTTCCAGCGATGGTAAAAGTACTGGTAATCTTTCCGTAGAGGTTGGGGTTTTTGGAAAGCTCTCGTTCGTAACAGAACTTGAACTGAGCCCAGTATCTCTTGATATACCTGCCGACTACCTCCTGGCTCAGGCCTCCAATAATCCTTGTCCTGCCCTTGCGAATTCTCACTCTAGCCTTGCCTCTGTGTCCTATCTTGACACTTCCTGTCCCAACTCCACCGCCTCTACCATAACCAGCAGTCCCAATTCCGCCCAGTCCAAGACCACTACCAGCACCGCCAGGTCCGCCATTTCTGGTCCCGAGGCCACCAAATCCTCCTGAGTCGTTCATTCCACTTCTGTTGAGGCTCTCCAAGGACTGGTCGAGACTAGTCATGGCCGATCCACCAAAAACAGAAGACGCATTGTCACCCGTTCCTCCGCCTTTCTTTTTCAATAGTCCGAGAATGCCCGCGTTTGTGGCAACCTTGCGATCCTGTTCTCTCTTGACTTCACGAGGAACGTTGGCATCCTTTTTCACTTTTGATTTCGCCTGAACCTTCTTCCATTTTCCGTCATCATCAGGTTTCGGTTTTTCCTCTTTTTTCTTTTTTATCTCTTCAAAAGTCTTTTTCTTCTGCTGTTGAGTCGGAGCAATAAGTTGTGCAAATCGAGCAGGGTTTTTCAGGTAATCCAGGCCTTCCTTTTCAGGCTCTGGCGTGACCCGCATCATGAACCAGAGTCCAATGGCACACACAAAGATAGTCCACCACCACTTACCCATCTGGAAATCCCTGGTATAGGTGGTTTTGCTCTGAACCCCCATGACTCCGGGTGTATACTGAATCACAAAAGCCACTTGACCAATTCTGACTCGAACCCTGTCATCAATCTTCAGAGAATATGTCCTGACTGCGCCCTGGGACGGAAGCTCGTCCACGTCGATCTCTTCGCCGTTTCTGCGTACATCCAACTCCATTCCAGATGCCACATGGACCACGTGACCCTCCGGTCCTCCAGGACTGACAAGAGTGTATAGATCCCCAGGAAAACGGTCGAGTCCTATCTTGAACGAAGCGTTCTTTGTGTCTCCAACGGTCACCGTGTCTTCATCGGAAAAAACCTGTGCATCCAGAGCAATGGGGCCCCACATAAGCTTGACTTCCAGGAACCTGTCACCTTTTTGAGGTCTGTCGTTTTCCTCTGAAGGCCGGGCAAAGAAATTCTGACCAGAGACAACTCCCTTGATCTCTTTCTGCCTGGGAATCTCCCTCTTCCTGATTATCTGAGTCCCTGATTCGGTTTTTTCTTTCCTCTTGGGAAGGCTTATCTTTTCTGCGTCTATCTTTTGAGGAGCAGGTTTGGGAGGCCTGGCCTTTTTAACTTCTTTTCTTGCAGGAGATGGCTTGGGGGGCTTTTTCCCTTTCGGACTTTCTTCCCGAGACATTTTCGAATCCGGCCTGGTGGGCTCTCCCTCAAACTCCTCCTTCATGTCATCATCATCTGGTTCTATCTCTGCTTCCTCCGGCTTCCTTGGTGCTTTTTCTGCTTTTGTCGCAATGGCATCAGGACCAACCCCAACCACGAAGATGTCAATGGAACCAACCGAAATGGTGTCTCCTCGTTTTATGACTCCCTCTCGCTCAACCTCTTCACCGTTGATGAGGATTCCCTCTTCAGATCCAAGATCGACTATGAGGGCTGTATCAACATCCTTTCCCTGCTGAATAATTGCGTGCATGGAGGATACTGACTCATCGTCCACACGCAGATGCGCCGTCTGGCCGCTGCCTATGATTACACTCTTCTGGTTGAATTCCTGATGTCCCCCACCCTCATCGGCAACTTCGAGAATAATGTGCAGTTTTGTTCCTTTTTTTGCCATTTGCTTCCTCACCTTCCGGTGGTTAGAAAAGCAGCATCACCAGAGAATTACAAATTATCTACAGACTTGATCATTTCAGGAAGAAAATTGTCACGAACCTTTATCAACAAGTTGAAATTTGCCTTTTTCTTGTTCATCAAATAAGAACCTTCCGGTTTGGTCAAATTTCCAGTTATGGTCACATCGGAAAAATCGATGATTGTGGTCTTTTTGTAAACCGTCTCCGTTGGGGTGTCGTCGCCGGCAGGTTCCTGGGCAATTGCAGAAGAAGAAAAAAGAAACAATCCAGCCATTGCTCCTAGAATAAGCATCATCTTCAGAGGGTTCATGGGACTTCCTCCTATGAAAAACAAGCATGTCAAAACCTGTGACAACATCAATTCACCAAGAGTTCCGGAAACAAGCACAATAATCAAAATCCCCGTGATTTACTTGCTTTTTTTATCTCCATCCTTCTTGTCGTCTGCCTTTTTGGCTTCTGACTTCTTTTCGTGGGCCTTTTTGGTGTCAGTCTTTTGGGCTTCAGCCTTTTTTGCAGCATCCTTCCTGGTGTCAGCCTTTTTGGCGTCATCCTTCTTTGCAGCATCCTTCTTGGTGTC
>JALVPF010000444.1 GCA_027031935.1 Myxococcales bacterium
ATAACGCGATCGTAGATGTCTCTCTTTTGGAGTATCTCCAGGACGTCATCGACGATGGGCGGATCCACCTGCTTTATCTCCGCCATGAAACTCACATCCCCAAAGGCATCCAAAACATCTTCGAACCTGGGGACCACAAGGCCCTTGCCGCGATATGGAAAATCCGGGGGTGCAAAGTTGTACCCGGCATCGAACTGCTTGAGCTCCTCGTAGGTGTAGCTGCGAACAAAACCCTTTCCGTCGGTTGTGCGGTCTATCTTCTCGTCGTGCATACAAACGATGACACCATCTGCGGTCTGCTGCAGGTCCATCTCGAGAACATCAGCTCCCACGTCAACTGCGTTTTGAAAGGCAAGCATGGTTTCCTCGGGAGCCAGCCCACCCCCACCGCGATGGGCGATGTCCAAAAACTTACCGGATGTGAAAACATTTTTTTCAAATGACTCTCCCTGCGAACATGAAAACGCAAAAAGGCAAGACAGAAGAAGCAGACAGCAGTGCGTAGGTTTTTGGAAATTTGATACCATGCAACAAGGCTATAAGCATTGTTGCACAAGGTCAAACTGTCATTCTTATAACAAGGTTCTTTAGAAATTAACCCGGAAATTCATCATCAAATCTTCAAGGGCATATGCGATGCAAATTCCAGATATAAATCATTGACAGGTAGTACGCATCAGCATGAAAATTCCTCAAACCAATAACAAAAGGAGATGCCAAATGTCCTCCATGAAGCTATTCGGCTCAATTTCTCTTTGTGCTTTCGTGGCCTTGTTCTTCTTTGGTGCACCCTCGCTCGCAGGCGAGAAGTCGAACAAGACGGCAAACTCATCCGTAAAAATCGGCACTGGGGTTTCGATCAATTTCGATGATGTCAAGGCTGGTGGCGGTGACAGCAGATTTCTCATTACCGAGACTGCTGGCACTGGAAAAACCGCCACCTGGAAGGTGCTAAAAGATGAAAAGGCTCCCAGCAAGCCCAATGCCTTCGGAATTGTCAAAAACTCCAACTATGGACACACCTTCAATCTGGCTATTGCGACAAAATCAAAGCTGAAAGACCTGGATGTGTCAGTGAAGCTAAAGGCCGTGGGTGGCAAGGAAGACGAGGGTGGGGGCCCCATCTGGCGAGCCAGGGACAAGGATAACTACTACATCGCCCGATGGAACCCGCTGGAGGACAATTTCAGGCTTTACTACGTCAAGGATGGGCGCCGCAGGCAGCTGAGGTCTGCAAAAGTTCATCTGGATACCAAGGTGTATCACACCATAAGGGTTACCATGGTAGGACAGAAGATAGACTGTTACCTGGATGGAAAAAAACTCCTTTCGGCCACGGACAAGACTTTTGACGATCCCGGCATGGTGGGACTCTGGGTCAAGGCAGACGGTAGAACTCTTTTTGATGACTTCGTAGCCTCTCCTGCAAAATAACAGCGTTTTCCTTTTTGAAGCGCGATTTTCAAACAAAATCGCAAGAATCTTTGCAATTGGTACGACCAAACGCTAAGATGGTGACATGTTTGAGAGAGCTTTTTGGAAGAATCTGATCGAAGAAAAGTTGTCTTCGCGTAATGTGCTTTGGCTGTCCGGTGTCAGGAGGGCTGGAAAGACTGTTCTTTGTCGTGCACTGGATGACGCACTTTATTTCGATTGTGAATTGCCACGGGTCAGGCGACAGCTCGAGGATCCGGAGATTTTTTTTTCGAGGCATCGTGGCAAGTTGATAGTGCTGGACGAGATTCATAGACTGGTCAATCCTTCTGAACTTCTCAAGATTGGTGCCGATCACTTTTCGGATACCAGAATAGTTGCAACCGGTTCGTCCACCTTGGCTGCAAAACGTAAATTTCGCGATACGCTGACGGGGCGAAAGCACACTCTTTGGCTCATCCCATCAATACTTGCTGACATGAAGAGCTTCAAAATTACCGATCTCGATTCCCGTATGCTAAAGGGAGGATTGCCCCCATTTTTACTCTCAGAAGAAATTGATGACCATGCATTCAGGGAATGGATAGATTCATATTGGGCCAAAGATCTTCAAGAGCTTTTCGTAATAGAAAGAAAAGCGGCATTCATGAAACTCATGGAATTGCTTTTCCGTCAAAGCGGGAATCTTTTTCAGGCTCAGGCATTGGCTACCGATTGCGAAATTTCTCGTCAGACGGTGCAAAACTATGTCGAAGCCCTTCAGGTCACGCTTGTGCTCGTCGTGCTCCGACCCTTCAGTGGGGCTTCTGCTTCAGAGGTGAGGGCTCAGCCTAAAGTGTTCGCGTTTGATACAGGATTTGTGTGCTATTTCAAAGGAATAGAGTCTTTGCGCAATGAGGATAGGGGGCTGCTTTTGGAGCACCTTGTCCTTGGAGAGCTACTGGCGCAGTGGCCCAAGGAGCAGATCTATTTCTGGAGGGATAAGCAAAAACACGAGGTAGACTTCGTTCTAAAACCTGGTCGCGGTAATAAGGTTACGGCCATTGAATGCAAAAGTTCTTACCGCCATTTCAACCCGGCTGGCATCAAATCATTCAGGCGCAGACATCCTGATGGAAAAAATCTGGTCGTTTGCCTGGATGAGCTTGAACCTTGGACCCAAAGCTATTCGGATATAGAGGTAGAGTTCCTTCCCTTTCGAGCCTTGCCGGGCTACTTGCACCAAAAAACATGATAGGCACTCCCTGATCTTCCACCTTGGCGAAAAAGATTTTGTAGCATAGCCACAGAGATCGCAAGCGAGGTGGCCAGCCCTCTGCATTGACTAGCATGGTGCCTTATGCTAGATCCTAGCCTCCCATGGTCAGGCCTTGCTGGCCTTGACCTGCTGACCTTTCTGGTGAGAGGACTGATATGAATCCAAAAGAACTGGCAGATAGTCTTCATCCCCTCGAATTGCGAGTCTATGAGGCTCTCGGTCAAGAAACAAGCTTTGTGGACAAGGAGTTCGAGTGCGAGGGGCTTACTCCCGCTCAACTCCGGACAGTCATAGAGTGGCAACTGGCCAAGGGCTGCATGGAGGTGGTCTCCACTGATGAAGAGCACTGGGTGGAGCTTACCGAACTGGGGGAAAAGTACAAGAATGGTACCCCGGAGCAGCTTCTGGTGCGCAGGTTGCAGGCCGATGGCGACTTGGCCGTGGCAGAACTCATGAAAACTGCAGGGCTGGACCAAAAAGAAGTCGGCACTGCAGTCGGGGCACTGAAAAAATCAGGAGTGCTTGTGCCTGCAGAGTCAGGTGCCGTAAAGCTGGCCGAGGACGCGAACCTGGAATCCATCGAGGCCATGGACAAGCTGATTCACCTCGTGTCTGAAGCCGGGCGGGTCAAGCTGGATTCGCTGGGCCCTGAGGACGCACAGAGGGTTGCAGGTGCCAGCAGGAAGAGGGGCAAAGCAAAGGGGATCTTTCGTGTGGGCTCTGAGCAGAGCCGCACCATTCGGCTCACCGAACTGGGCCAAGAGGTGCGCAGGGTGGCCAAGGATGCCGGCAGGAGTGGTGACGAAATAAACCTCCTTACCCCAGAGATGCTTGCTGACGGGAGCTGGAGAGGAAAGACTTTTCGCAAGTACAATACGGATATTCGACCTCCAAGGCGTATAGCCGGCAGGAAAAATCCATACCGGGAGTTTCTGGATTACGTTCGCAGAAAGCTTATTGGGCTGGGATTCGAGGAGATGCGAGGACAGATGGTGGAGCCGGAGTTCTGGAACAACGATGCTCTGTTCATGCCTCAGTTCCATGCTGCCAGAGACATTCACGACGCCTATTTCGTAAAGGAGCCCACCCGGGCAGAGAGCATCGAGGAGCCATTTGCATCCAGGGTAGCAGCCGCCCATACAGATGGCGGGGACACGGGAAGTCGAGGCTGGGGCTATGATTTCGACATGGACATGGCTCGCAGGCTGGTGCTGAGAAGTCAGGGCACGGTCCTTTCTGCCCGGTGGTTGCACAAGGCCAAGGTTCCGGGAAAGTATTTCGCCATAGCGAGATGCTTCCGTTACGACCAGGTGGATGCAACCCATGCACCTGATTTTTTTCAGTGCGAGGGCATAGTCTTGGGTGAGCAAATAGATTTTGTGACTCTGCTGGGCCTGCTGAAGCTGTTTGCCAAGGAGGTGGCAAAGGCCGAAGAGATTCATTTCGCACCAGCATATTTTCCCTTCACCGAACCTTCGGTGGAGATTCACATGAAACACCCGAAGCTTGGCTGGACCGAGCTTGGGGGAGCGGGAATCTTCAGACCTGAGGTGACAGGTCCTCAAGGCGTAGATGTTCCGGTCATAGCATGGGGTCTTGGTCTCGATCGAATGGCCATGATGGCCATGGGTATAGATGATATCAGGGACCTGTTCGCATCTGATCTGAACAAGGTGCGCTCTACCCGTATTCGAATGAAGGATTGAGCTATTAGCTCGGGAGGTTTCGATGCCTACCATTGGTGTTGATCCTGTTGATTATCAGGAATTGGTCGGTGAGCCGACCACAGCGGAGCAGTTTGAAAATAACCTGGATCTGGTCAAAGGCGAGTTCAAGGGAGTTGACGAAGATGGTTTGTGGAGGGTCGAACTGAATGATACCAACAGACCCGACCTTTGGTCTGCAGAGGGTATCGCGCGACAGATTCGATCTGCCATGGGCAGCAGAAGGGATTACCCTTTCTTCTCAGGCGAAGCAGTTGGGGAAATCCAGGTCAAGGATCAGGAACTTTTGGAAATTCGCCCTTATGTGGCTGCTTTCATCGTGCGGGGCCTCATGGTGACCGAGCGATCTCTCAGACAGATAATACAGACACAGGAAAAGCTGGCTGAAAATTACGGGAGAAAGCGCAAGGATGTGGCCATCGGTGTGTACAGGGCCGAAAAGGTGAATTTTCCTGTCACCTACTCTGCGGTGGATCCAGACAAACACTCATATGTACCCCTGGGTTTTGATGAGCCAATGACTCTGACCGAGATACTTGAGCGGCACCCAAAGGGGATAGAATACGCTGCAAGCTTGGCTGGTCACCACAAGGTCCCGTTTCTCAAAGATGCCAAGGGGCTTGTCCTGTCCATGCCTCCCATTATCAACTCGAGGGAGTTGGGAGAAGTAGTCGCGGGAGATACGGACCTATTTGTAGAAGCCACCGGAACCGACCTCGCCCATGTCATCCTTGCACTGAACATAATGGCCTGCGACCTGGCGGATCGAGCAGGGCGTATAGAGAGAATTCGTACCGTTTATCCATATGAGACCCCATTTGGCAGGCAGGTGGACGTTCCTTTGCATATGGATCAATCCCTGAAGGTACCCCTTGCCGAGTTTTCCAAGCTGCTGGGTGTCAAGGTCGGTGCCGTGGAACTCGATAATGTCCTGGAGCGATATGGATGTGATGTGAGCTTGGGCAAAGACGAGGTTACGGTAATCCCACCTCCAACAAGGGCTGATTACTTGCATCAGGTGGATGTGGTGGAGGATTTTGCCGTAGCCCGTGGATACGAGACATTTGAACCCCGCATGCCCAGGGACTTTACACCGGGTCGACCGACCGAGATAAGTGTTTTGGAAGACAAGGCCAGGGACTTGATGATCGGTATGGGTTACGAGGAGATAATATCAAACATACTCTTGTCTAAAGATGCCCTTTTGTATCGCATGAACAGGCCTGATGATGAAGACCTGGTTGAAGTGGCAAACGTCATGAACGAAAACTACTCTGCCCTCCGTGATGGAGTGCTGCCATGTCTCCTCAATACGGAATCTCATTCGGCAGCTGCTGCCTATCCGCACAAGCTGTTCGAGGCAGGTGACGTTGCCGTGTTCGACAAGGATTCACCGGTGGGTTCCACTACCTTGGTGAAACTGGGGGGGCTTATCGCTCATCGCGAGGCAAACCTCTCGGAGATACATACCGATCTGGACTATCTCCTGCACATGCTGGATGTGCCCTGGAAACTGGTAAGCGGGCAGAACCCTTCGTTTCTGTCAGGTCGTTGCGCAAAGGTCTTGATACAGGATAAACACGTGGGATGGATGGGTGAAATTCATCCGAAGGTTTTAGAAAGATGGGAAATCGGTGTACCATGTGCTGCATTCGAGATCTCGCTGGATTCATGGGTCTAGGTCATGGCTGGCTTGTCCGGTGAATCTTCTTCAGGGGTCATTGAAAAGGCCGTCAGGGCTCACAATCCAACTCAGACAGTCCTGCATGAGGCCATCGTCCTGGACAAGGAGTTGCTTGAAGAAAAACCTCATTTTCAGACTTTGCTTCCCAAGGTTGCTGCCTTTACGAACAACTTCGCGTCCCTTTTGCTCCACGAACAGGATGCCTTGAAATCCCTGGGAGATGTGTGTCTTTTGGGTTGTGGTGCCGCATCGAGTGCTTCAGAGAGAACAGAATGTGCCAAGGTGCTTACCAATTTGATGCTCAAGTTGTGCCGGGAGATTAAAAGGGAAGGTATTGATCGCATACGACGGGATGTTCCGATGCACTTCGCTCGTGTGCTCGATGGGATGGATGAGTCGTTTTCGAACAAGGATCATGATGCCGATAGATTACCCCTGCTCGAATCTCTGCTCGAGTTGGGACAACAGGTGATCATCATGGCTGAGGAGGCTGAAAGTCCCCAGGCCTGGTTCCATGTCCTTTGTTCCATGGATCGCTTGTTGATATCTCTCTTCAGGGAGAACCTGTTGCTGGAGCATTCACGGGAATCTGGATCTGATGCCTCTGGTCCAAATGATACGAGCAAGGATCTGAAATGGCTGGATGAACTGCACAAACGACTTGAGGGGGAGGATACTTCATGTTCAGAGACATTCATGGATCTGGCCTGTTTTGAAAAACGAAACCATGACGATTAAAGCGGCCATCTTCGATTATGGCGACACCCTGGTGTCCACCAGGATGAACTGGAACAAGGTCAGGCCAAAACAACTGGCTTCCCTGCGCACATCATTGGCAAATGATTTACCCGGCCTGGATCTCGTGAGACTGGGAAGGGATTTTTTATTTTTGCGCGCAGAGGCCAGGCGTATGGCCTCGGCCAAGCATGTAGAGACTTCAGCAATAGAGTCTCTGAAGTCGGCCATGTCCCTGCAAGGCATGCGAGATGTGGATGAGGAGCTACTGCAAAAGGGGGTGGATGCTTTCTTTGAACCTGAAGAAAGAAATTATTCTCTAATCGTGGGTATGGCTGAAGCCTTGCACAGCCTTAAAGAGATGGGCTTGGTGCTGGCGGTGCTCTCCAATGCCACCTGTGGAAAGCTTGTGCGAAGATCCCTTCAAAATCACAGTTTGTTGAACATGTTCCATGCGGTCATGGTCTCGTGTGAATTGCCACGCAGGAAACCTGCGCCGGAAGCCTTCGATGCAGTCTTGCAAGTTTTAAATGTAAATGCGTCGGAAACCGTAATGGTTGGAGACCTCCTCCGTACAGATATTGCTGGTGCCAACTTGATGGGAATGAAATCCGTGCTCGTGGATTTTTTGGGAGATGGGACCGAGACCAACGGGGGGCCACCTCTACCTGACGCAGTGGTGGGTTATCCAGAGGTTCTTGTGAAAGTCATAAAGAGCTGGTTGTAATGATGACCATGTGCAGACAGTAGCGGGATCTTACTGGGCTGCAGGCTGGGTCACATGCGGGCAGAAGCTCAGGAATCAGAAACGCGCCTGTGCAGCCAGGTTCATGCCAAGAATATTGGCATCAGTGAATTGGGAGTATACGTTCAAACCATCAAAGTCGCTTATGTATACGATCTGGTTGTCATCCCATGTGTAATAAACCTCTGCGACTACTGCAAAGGCTTCTGAAATATCCCATTTTATGTTGGCTTTTACCGACCAGATGAGCTTTGCCTCTTCGTTTACCGGGAGTATGTCTCGACTACCCACGTCTCGTACCACCACCGTCCTGTTACCGCTAAACATGGCGCCACCTACGTCGAGGTTTTCGATGCTGTAGGTTGCCGGTTGCTGAACGCCAAACTTGATTCCGGGAGTCATGTGAAGGGACTCGATATGGTAGTCTACACCCAGGGCTGCAAAATACTCAGGCTTGACATTGGCTGCAGCAGGGAAATCCTGAAAAGGAGTGAAGGACGGTACGTTGAAGAGCAAAAACGCCAGGGTGCGGTACATGGCATCGAAATGAACCCTCATGAATTTCCATTTGAGGGCAACGTTCAGGTCAGCCGCATAGGCAGACTGCAGAACGCTCGTGGCATATTTGTCCGGGTCTCCCAGGGTGTGCATCAGGTGACTGAACTCTGCTTTTACCACGTAGGACAATCCATCATCATAGCTCTCTGGTTTGAAAAACTTGTACTCCATCTGTGGGTCGTTTTCGTAGAGCTTGAAGTCTATGGATGTGCCAATATCCATGCCACTGTGGTAACCGATCTGCACGGAGTAGCCACCGCCATAGATGTCCGATCCTCTCAGACCTTCTGGCTGAAATGTGCCCCTTGTGAAATAACCGCCGTTGAATTCGGCCCTGAACCCGGCTATGTCCACACCACCTCCTCCCAGGAGGCCATAGTTGGTGACCATCTCGGTCTGCTCCGTATCCCCTAGGTTCTCACGAATTTGTGTACTCTTCATGCCCAGGAAAGCATAGGCCCATGGCAGGTTCAGTTGCAATTTGGCAGCAGGAACCATTCCATAGTTCAAGGGAAATACATCGGAACCACCCCAGGAGATCTTGTAGGAATATCCAAGCCTGAACCTGTCTCCGCTGATGGGGAACATTACCAGCTGAATGTTGGTGTCGTCCCGTTGACCATCGGACAGATCATAGGTCAGCCTGATGTACGAACCGTCATCCTTGATGGCTGTTGTCTGCTCGTCGATGATGAGAAATCTGACCACCAGTGATGCCTCCGTGGTGAGGTTCTTGAAAAAGGAGGGCATCTTGGAGTACAGCACCAGGTGGCTCATGGTCTCGAAGCCTGAAAATCTGGTGTCGTAATTGTCAAAAAACAGCGTATTGGATCTGTCTGCTCCGATTCCAAAGCCAGGGCTGTTGATTTGTGTCTCACCGGGCTCTGCAAAAAAGTTGTTTTCGGAAAATACGAAGCTCAAGCGAGTGTCGATGAAGTCACCAGCGGATGCGGGTGCAGCCAGCATGGTTCCCAATAAAAGGATTGCTGCGGTAAGTGCTAGAGGTTTGCGCTCCATGTCGGGTTCCTCTCGTTCCGTTATCTTATGGTTACAGGCCATAGTATGCATGATTCCCAATAATTCCTAAGGTCGCATGGAAGGTGGGGCATCGTTCGGCGATTTTCCAACGAAAACCATCCACCTGGGCCGTGCGGCCCGTCTCTGTGCCAGATTTCCCTGTACATAATCGATAGTCATTCCCAGATGCTGTTCATCTGTGGGATTGAACTCCACCAGTGATTGATTGGTGACCAGGTTTATGAGCGGGCCCGAGCCATTGTCGAGGGCCACTACCCATTGTCCCCATTGATCATAGGTAGAGAGTTCAGAGCAAATGTATTGTGGAGGTACACGTACCTGTATGCAGTTTGGTCTGATGCCTTCAATGGCCTCTTCCCAAGGGCAGATGATTCTACAGAGACCGTCATTCATGTCCTCTTGGGTGTATCCGCCACACTGTCCGGTCTCGCAATCTCCGCTATCCTGGCATGGTTCAATGGCTATTTGGGAAAGGACTTCAGGTTTGGCAATGACTGTAGTTGCGGTAATTATTCCGCTTCCATCGTGCAGCAGGCATGCATCCCTGCAGTCGGTCTCTTCATCCGGTGAAGGGTACGAGAAGGTTATCTCCCCGTTGGAGTTGAAATCGCAATCTACATAAATATCAGGTGTGCGCAGGTTTTCCAGCCGCACCCTTGAACTCTCAAGATTTTCTATGGACCAGTCCTGCTTGGAATGGCCGCACATGTGCAGGTTCGATGTTGAGCCTTCGTTACAGATGGCTGAAGTAAGCAAGGTGGGAGGCACCACCGCGTCAATGTCGTCAACCCTGTATGGTTCCGGGTTCAGGGATTCGTCCGTAGCCCTTTTCCATGAAGGGAAGCTGACTTGGGTGGCTCCGGAAAAATCCTGGCTGGTTCCCACCAACCTGTCGAGCCTGTCCCCTTCTTGAAGATCTTCAGGATATGAATAGGTGTATACGTAAAGATGGTTGAATCCATCGTCAGCGCCGGCCACGTCTGTTACATAGTATCCTTCGTTGAAGATGCCTGTTACAAGCAGCTTGCCGTGTCCATCGTCCGGCAGTCCCTGGGCAGGTTCATTCAGGCGGCAATCGACCTGTACGAATCTTCGCGGAAGCGCCGATGTATCGATATTCTCCTCGGTCATGATTCTATCGTTTATCTGTATGTCGTGTAGCGTGGGTTGGCCAAAG
>JALVPF010000445.1 GCA_027031935.1 Myxococcales bacterium
ATCCTCCTGACATGGACGTGGTTCAGGAATTCGAGTTGGCTGCGGATTCAGATTACCTGATCATGAGAACCAAGCTCCGGACAGGAAAGAGCACAGGACTGACCGTGCAGGTCGGGGACGCGGTTTTCAATGGGGACTTGACCACAGATGCAGTGGAAGGGACTCTGAAATCATCCAGCAGTATACCACAAGGTGATCATCCATGGTTCATGGGCTTCAACAAAGAATCCTGTAACATGTATGCAAGCCTCGACCATTCAATCAAGTCTGCTTTCAGCCTCCATGAGATTCAGCTAATCACGGTAAAAGAAGGGCTTGCTCCTTATCGGGGATCCAATGACGAGGACTTTACCGCAGAAAGAATACTTCTCGTGGGACAAGGCGGCGGAATGGACCCCTGTCTCGCCTCGTGGAGAAGACTAGCGGGCTCTGAAGATTATGGGCAAATCGATGGTTCTGTGCATAACACTTCCGGACAGGTGGAACCGGACGCTCAGGTCTCGGCCTTTCGCACAGACAAGCCAAATGGGCACAATCTGGCTGACGTGGTATTTGCCGATGGAGAAGGAAACTACTCCATGAAATTGGATCCAGGCTCATACACACTCTCGGTAAAGGCAGATGCCCGCGATGCAGTCGAATCCGACCAGATTAGCCTGGAGAAAAACCAGAACAATAATATCCCGCTGCTCATCCCCGAGCCAGGTTACCTGAGCTGGGAATGCTCAGAAGCCGGACCTGATGGGAATCCTGTTGGACCTTTGCCGTGCAAGGCATCGTTTCAGCAGGGCATGGATGCACCCATGTCTGCGTCTGTGGTCAGGTCTCTGTTGACCTTCAGTCCGGACGGTTCCGGCAAGATATTGATCCCACCCGGTCAGTGGACAATCACCCTGTCGAGAGGTTGGGAATACAGCATTGATCGAAGGTCATTTACCATAGCGCCCGGTCAACATTTCGATCTCGACGCCACCCTCGAGAGACAGGTGGATACAGCTGGCTTCATCTCGGCAGACATACACACCCATTGCACCAAGTCCATTGATTCGACCTATCTAATCGATGACAAGATCGCTTCCAATCTGGCCGAAGGACTCGAGATTGTTGTCATCACTGATCACGATTGCCAGACTGACTTCAGCCCTTACGTAGACGAAATGAAAAGCAGACTGGACTTTGACCTGGATCAGTGGCTGATGGCAGTTTCAGGCAACGAGATTAGTCCCCTCATCGGCCATACCACGGCTTTTCCCTTGCCTGTACATCCCACAGGGTGGGTATATAACAGCATTCCATGGACAGAATACTCGGATGGCAAGTTTGTCAGACAACAGGAATTTCCTGAAATATGGGATTCGGCCCGGGAGCTGGGCGCCAAGGTGATAAACCTTGCACACCCTCTTTCGTATGCCGCCTGGTTCACGTACCTGGGCTTCGATCCGCCGGATGAGATCCCTCGTCTGGATGAGCTTCCCAAGGACAAGTTTGCACCGACCTTCGACACCATGGAGCTGCTGAACAAGAACGATGTGGATGTAATGATGAACAAGGTTCTTCCGGTCTGGAATTCCATGAACAATCAAGGAGTGTTCAAGACTGCGGTGGGTGTTTCGGATTCCCACTCCAGAGATGCAGAAGCCGGGTTTGGCAGAACTCTGGTGAGGGTAACCGACGACAGGCCAGCATCAGTGGACCTCGAAGAAGTTTGGCAGGGACTGAAATCAGGTCATGCCATGGTTGGGGGAGGCATCTTTGTATGGATTAAAGCCGGAGATTCCGAGCCGGGGGACATTTCAAAAGCTGTCGATGGAATTCATGTCAGAGTAGAGGCTGCTTCATGGGTCCCGGTAGACAAGGTCGAACTGATTGCTAATGGAGAAATCCTGAAAAAAATCGATCTTCATGCCGCAGGAGAAGTCGACCCCTACCACCCAGCACTCAGATATGATGAGACCATACAGGTATCGCCACAGATTGATACGTGGTATGCCGCAATTGCATACGGCAGGATCGATGACGTTTTGGACCCCGTGTTCGTGGGATGCAGGCCCATTGGCATGACCAATGCCATCAAAATGGACGTGGATGGGGATGGGGCATTTACAGCACCCGATAAATGAACGATGACATTATTTTCCTAAACCCAATTTCCGCCTTGCTTCCTCTTCCAGATTTTTTGCGTTCTGTTCGGCTTTCTTGTCTGTTTTTGGTTGGGTTGCCTCATCAAACTCTTGGTCAAGCTGCTCTTGCGTATCTTCGGGGGGCTGTTCGGAAGCAGACAATGCCGACCTCTCCTTTTTTGTATCGATTTCATCTATTTTTGCACCATGGATGATCTCATTGGTCATGAACATGACTGCACCTTCCGCCGCTATCTTCATGTTTCTTGGAGAACAGGCCCCTCTCTTGAGTTTGCCTGAAGCCATGTTTTTTCCATCAGCCCCCATGAGACCCACACTAACAGAACAACCTCTTCCATCCTTTTTTACAGAGGGTTTCACCGGATGAGCGCCCAAAGACCTTGCGACCAGGTTCAAACAGGCCCTGTCAGTGCAAGGCTTTCCGGTTTTCTGTTCATGTTCCCTGACAGCCTTTTTGAAATCCTTGCGGGACACTACGTCGTAGTATTTGGATTTGTCCATTGCAGCAGATAGACTGTCTGCCATGGCTGCAGATTGATCCGCATCTATCTGACCTCCACCATCGAAATCCAGTATGACAACACGAGGCACCCCGGGTTTACCAGAGTCCTGGCAATATGCCGAACAGGAGAAAAACACCATTCCAATCAAAACCAATGTCCATATTTTCTTTCTTTCAGGCTTCATGGGAACCTCCAGAGAACACCTCGAGCTGTTGATCCAACCATGAGACTACCATGTCGAAGACGATTTGTCTGTCCACCTCGTTGAAAATCTCGTGGTACATATTTTCAAACAGTTCGAACCTTTTGGATTCTGATGAGACACCTGCACAGAATGCCTCGGATGTCTCCTTCAAGGAGAGTTTGTCCTGGCCGGCCTGAAGCACCAACAATGGAGCCCTGAACTTTTTCACATCCTTCATCGTCTGCTCCTGGGCTTTTTGGACCTCTGTAAACCATCTTGCGGTTGCGATGTTGCTCACCAGCGGATCATCTATATATGCCTGCACCATGGTCTTGTCATGACTGAGCCATGAGGGATCCAAGCCACTGGGCATGGCAAGGGTTGGCATCAGTTTTGAGGCCAACTGTCCCATCATGGCCTTGTAAGCAGGTACTTTTATGGCAAATCCAAGGAAAGGTGACGAAAGGATGACACAATCAAAGAGATCTGCAGCCAATTCCCCAAACCTGGCTGCGATGAGGCCTCCCTGACTGTGTCCCAAAAGCACCTGCATGCCACCGGCCATGTCATCGCTTTTTACCTCTGCGATAAATGACCGCATGTCTTCCATGTACTGCTCGAAATCATCTATGTGGGCCCTTCTCCCTCCACTTTGCCCATGGCCTCTGTAGTCCATTGCAGCGACATTCCATCCCACCGAGGTCAATACATCTGCAAGCAAGCGGTACCTTCCTGAGTGTTCTGCATATCCATGGATCAGGAGTACGGTTCCCTTTGAATCCTGCTGGTACCACCTGCGATAAAACAACCTGATTCCGTCAGAGGCGTTAAAAAAATGTTCCTTGTATACAATCCTGGAAGAATCTTTGAACTCAGCGAGATTTTTTTTCTCCATTGGTAACTCCTCATAGAGATGGAATCACTTTTGACTTGGTACGTCAACAGACTCGGCCATGAGATTAAAAAGTTTGCGACCCCGGACCATTGTTGAAAGCGGATCTCTGGCCTGAGCAATAGCGGCCAAGGACGAGACAAGGACTTCAACTCCCAGTTTGTCTATCAATCTCTGAACCAACGCGAGGCTAAGTCTGTAATCCTTCCTTCTCTTTCTTCTTGTATCATCAGGCGCATTGAGTCTTTTCTCCAGCATCCAAATCTCATTTCTCTCAGGCATGCGTTCAATGCTCTGTCTATCACCGGACAACCATTGCGCCAGCCCTTCATCGAGCCACCTTGGACACCCATGACCAGCCACCTGACGGATAAACATGTGGGCGATCTCATGCACAACTGGTCGTTCGGGATGTTCCAGCCTAAGCAGAGATGACGAGGGTTGTGTCAGCACTTCGTGATCTCGAATCACCGAGACAATGTACCAGGCGCGATGCGCTATATCCCTCCACCTTTCCATGTTGCCCAATACCCTTATTCTGATTTTTCCCGGGTCTACACCGAAGATCTTTCTAAATCGTGCAAAGGATAGACAGGCATGTGAGGCCAGTCTCTCGATCATGGCTTGAGCACCTTTGTCCTCCAGTATGACCTGAACTCTCTCACATTTTTCAATGACCATTTCCCGATCTGTCTGAGCGGCAGCTGACCTTTGAGCAAATGGGAAAAAAACCGTTATCAGCAAAACACAAAGCAGGAGGCCGAGACAGGGCCGCCATTTTTGAAGGTTATTTTCTGTGTCGAATCTCATTCAGTTTCAAGACCCTTGTTCCCGGAAAATAATGTCTCAGGATATCCTTGTACGACTTTCCTTTTTTGGCCATGTTCATGGCACCATACTGGCACATGCCTACACCATGTCCCAATCCCTTTCCAATAAACTCCACTTCGTCTCCTCTTGAATTCATTACAAAATTGGATGATTTGAATTTACCCCACCCAAAAGCTCTCCCCATGACCATTCGAAACTCTTCACCTGTCAATGAGATGTTCTTCTTGGAAATTACCCTTACCGACTTTACCCAACCACCCTTTCCCGTCTTTGTGACCTCCAGGGTACAGGGCGAACCCGCTCCTTTTATTGCAAGCACCCTGCATACATCAGCCTTAGGCAATAGCAGGTGCCAGTGAAAATGAGGCGATTCCGAACAATATGCCGGATCACCATCCATTACTCCTTTCAAATAGCTTCGACTGGATTTTCGGCCCCATATGTCAGCTGCGCTGGCAGTATATCCACCACAAGTGGAAAAATATGCAACATCAGAAAGCACGGATCCGTACATCAGGACCATGCCCTTGACCTCAGACAAGGCCAGGGTCTGAGAAGCATCACATGCCGAATCCCCCGTGTACACCTGGCAGTGGGTAAGATCACAAAAATCCTGGCCATCTGCCCCATGCCTTCCCAGGTGGGTCAGCGCCCAAGTTCTCACCAGCACCGCCTGGGCCTTTAGCGCTTCGGAAAGTCCTCCACGTATTTCATGGCAAGACACAGACTCTACGTAATCCTCCAGGACAACGGTATTGGTCACAACGCAAACACCATCTTTTGAATGCACCTCCAATTTGCCCTTGTATGGTCTTGCTCTCTGCTTTCCCATGACCCCGACGAGAAGTCCTTTCCCAGCCCTTTTACTCACCAAGTTCACAGAAAATCCCTCGATGGTCCTCTTTCCGACTTTTACCTGCAAGCCACCTGTTGCCGAACAGCTAACCATCACCTCAGGTGCATTCAGTTCCTCTTTCCCTCCCCTGCTCTTTTTTATTTTCACGGCAAGAGTCTTGGTGCCAACACTTGCAATGAAAATTCTTTTCGGATGAAAAATTGAAAACAATCCCACCTTGACATGATCATGTCCAGAAGCCATGGCCACACATGAATAAAAAAATGAAAGTATGAACAATCTCAAAATCAACGGTCTTTCCACCCAAAATCCACGTTGAAAAAACAACTGATTTCAGCAGCCATGAAGCGCCCAACCGCCTCTTTTGCCAGACCTGCTGCCTCATGGGAACCAGTCCCACTGAACACAAAAGCCACAACGGCAAAAGCCGGCCTTTGCATGGGCCAATATCCCACGTACCAGCCGTGGGTCCTCCAAGGCACATCCTTCCATTGGGCAGTCCCGGTCTTGCCCGCCAAGCCTAGTTCATACAAGCTCTGCTGAGAGCCGGTGCCAAACTGTGATGCCTGCACCATGGCATGCCTGATGAACTCAAGAGCCTGAGAGTTTCCAACAAAACCCCTCTCGGAAATCTTGTTTTCCGAGACAGGCTTGACGGTAGGCCTCAGCAGGACCCCGTCGTTGGCTATGGCAGCCACCATGCTCAAGAGCCCGAGGCCCGTAACAGCGACACCCCTGCCCTGACCTATGGCAAACCTCTCCACGTCGTCCAAATCCACGTGTTGCGGCAGGCTCCCGGAGACCTCTCCTGGAATATCCGAGCAGGTTGATTGACCAAGTCCAAAAAGTCTTGCCGCTTTTACAAGTTCCCTGGCAGGCACCGCATGAGCCAAACGCGCAAAATACAGATTGCACGAATAGGCGAGGGCTCTCATGAGGTCCACCGGACCATGCCCACTTTCAAGCCAGCACTTCACTCCTGAGCCTTTTTTCCTTCCATCCAGGATCTTTGCCGGTTTCGGATTTCCTTCGCAGTCAAAGATGTCATGAATATCCACTTTTCCTGAATCCAATGCTGCATATGCGGTGACGAGTTTGAAGGTCGAGCCAGCCTGGAACACGAAAGAGGATAGAAACTTGGGGTTTTCAATCCATAATATTCGCCCAGTCCGTATGTCCATCAGAGCAAAGGCGTCCATCTTCTCCATTGGGAAATCATCGCGACCGCGATCCTTCAAAATACGCGAGACGCATGGTGTCATCTCAAGGGAAGATGGTGAATACTCTTGCGCTGGAGAATTTCCCTGCGAGAGGGACAGGACGCAAAAAAGAAAAAAAGACAGCTTTAGTGATCGTGCCCGGATCATTTCCTGCTTCGTTTCTTCCTGTTGGAAGATTTTCCAGTTGGCTTTTTCTTTCCAGATGACTTTTTCCTCTTTCTTTTGGAGGTGTTACGAATCTTTTTTCTTTTTTTCCCGGAACTTTTTGACTTTGCTTCACTCCTGACCTTCTTCTTTTCCTGTTTTGCTTTGGCATGTTTTTTTCTCTTCGAGGTCTTCTTTTTCGACCTTTTGCCGGCCAATGCTTTCCTTTTCCTTTTGGAATGCTTTCTCCACCTGTTTTTTTTCTTGCCCTTGCCATGGATATTGCTCCAGGAGACCTTGATCTCCTGTTTCTCATCCTTGGCGATATTTCGCTGGTAAGATTTGGCCCTGTTTGAACCGACCCTTCTTACCTCTATGCTGTGTTTACCTGGGACGAGAGGCAGCTGCGTGATGGGAGCCTTGCCCATTCTCTCACCGTCCACGAACACCTCAGCCTGCTTTGTTGACGTCACGGTAAGGTAGCCTGTATCCCCAGGCCACAGGGCCCAAGTTACAACACCGGCAATCAACGGCAAGCCCACAAGGAACAGTATATGGATGGGTTTTAAGGATCTGAGTCTTTTCTTTTGCCTGACCGTAGTAGCCTTTTTTTTATCCTTCCCGTCGTTCAAAACGGAAAAATCAGGACGAGGTACATCCTTTGGTTCAACCAAATCCAGGAGATCGTCGAGATGTATCTCCTGTGTCATCTCGACTCCATCCGAATCCGAGTCTTCCGGTAGAAACTCCGAGAGGATTTCCTGCTCTGCACCTTTTTCAGCGTTATCCAGATATGACCTGATTCGCTTTCCCAAAATTTCTGATACCGGCTTGCCGCTGACCCCCATGAAAAATGGTTCGAGGACTTTGCCAAAAACCTCACCACTGGGGATTCGCTTGTCTGGATCCTTTTTTAGTGCCTTGCTCACCAGCTCATCCAAAGCCTTAGGCACCTCGCGCGCAATCTCGCTGGGAGGACGAGGATCCAAATTGAGAATCTTGTCCCAGACATCCTTGGGAAGAACATCGTAGAAAGGATTCATCCCTGTCAGAAGTTCATAAAACACCACTCCCAGAGAAAACAGATCGGCTCTTCCGTCAAATGGCTTGCCCGCTACGTATTCGGGAGCCATATATTCGTATTTACCTTTCAGCACACCGGGACTGGTCGCCTGAGCATACTGGGCAGCCCTGGCAATACCGAAATCAGTGATCAGGACTCGTCCCTCATCAGAGACCATGATGTTTCCAGGGCTGATGTCCCTGTGCACAACCGGGCCTGCATTTGGATCCGCTCCGCCTCTGTGCGCATACCCGAGCCCAAGGGCAACTTCATGAACCGTGTAGGTTGCTTCATGAAGGGTCAGGGCAATTCTTCCAGGAGGAGACAGGGAGACTACATCTTCCAGATCCATCCCTGCCAGATACTCCATGACTATATAGTAATAAGAACCTGAGTTTATCAAATCGTAGGTATGAACGATGTTCGGATGATCCATGCTCGAAGCGATCCGAGCCTCGTTTACAAACATTCCGACGAATTCCCTGTCCGCAGCAAGCCTTGGGAAAAGCCTTTTTATGGCGACTATCCTCTTTCCTCCATCTTCCAGATTTTCTTCAGCCCGGAACACCTCGGCCATACCTCCCCTGCCAACTCTTTCGAGCAACTTGTATCGGCCAAGTGTCTGTCCAAGTTTCAAAATCCAGACTCCCCAAAATCAGCTTTCAGCGCGGATTCAGATTCGCCCACTCAAACATGCAAACAAAACCCTCAAACGGGATTTGGAATATCCACATGCATGACCTGTATTCCCAACTCTTTGGCCATGCGATCACCCAAGGCGCGTACACCCAGTTTCTCAGTATTGTAATGACCACCAGCAATCAAGCCGATTCCCATCTCTCTGCCGACTGCGACGGTCTGTTCAAATACCTCCCCGGTCAGCAGGGCATCACAACCCTTCAATGCACACTCGACAACCATGGGGATATCACCAGCCCCACCAGATATGATACCAAGTCGTTTAACTGGACCTTTGCAGAATTTGAAAGTCACAGGTTTTGCATCGAGGTGTTCTTCCAATACACCTGCCAAATCCCGCAGATCCATTTCGCCAGGGAGCTTTCCACAGACACCTATAGGCATTCCGTGGTAAACCCCGAAGGACCAGTCCCTCTCCTGCAAATCGTATAGATCAGCAAGTTTTGCGTTGTTTCCAACTTCCTGATTCGCATCCAGTGGAAGATGGTAAGCGATCAGATTCAGGTCGTTGTTCAGCAAGACCTTAAGCCGTTGAGACATGGGGGCTTGGATCACCCTGGTATCCCTGTCCCAAAACAGCCCGTGATGGACCAGGATTGCATCCGCACCCGACTTGGCACATTTTTCGAACAACTCCAGGGAGACAGATGGACATGTGGTCACAGAGGAGATTTCATTCTTTCCCACGACCTGTATTCCATTTGGGCAGGCATCCCTGAATGTATCGGGTCTCAGAAGCTCATTTATCCATTCAAGAAGGTTTTTGGTTTTTATCTGACTCATCATTTTCCTCCAGCCATTTCCCCGGAGTCCATCTGTTCCATGGGTGCTACTGTGAACGTTCCCACCCTCTCCTTGTCTCCGGTCTTTGTAAGAATCTTGTCGAACTCGATCCTCTTCTCCCTGTCTGTTCCCTCGAAAAGAACCACCTGCACCTTGCAGACGGTTTGTGCATGTCCATGGCTGGAAAAATATTTCAAGTCCACCTTGTAGTCTCCGGATATGGCATGAGCCAGGGTAAAAACTTCTGGTCCGAAGCCATCCGTATCATCCACATCGAGTTTTCCGCCCAGCTCGGTGACCTTGTGGGAATAGAAGCACTCTTCGCCTTTTGGGTCAGTAACATGAAGATCCACGTCCGTCCCATCCGT
Source organism: Myxococcales bacterium (assembly GCA_027031935.1). Lineage (GTDB taxonomy): Bacteria > Myxococcota > B64-G9 > B64-G9 > B64-G9 > JALVPF01. The sequence goes on from JALVPF010000445.1 coordinate 9,685, forward strand.
GTCCCAGGTCAAGACCACCTGCATATCCACCGGGGGCACATCCGAAAAGAAACTCACACTATCCCTGCCTTGACCAGCCTTGTTCCGCGCCAAGACCTCAACCGTGTTGTTACCCTTTGATACTACGATGGTGGCCTTGAACTTGCCCGCTGCTGCGTCTATGGAACGGGAGAATCCGTTCACCACCAGGGTGACTCTTGAAATTGATTCATCCGAGATGACGCCTTTGACCTCTACTATCCTGTCCGTCGACCAACCGCCCATTGGCTCTTCGATGTCAACTGTTGGTGGGTCAGTTTCGTCCGCTGCGTATGAAGCGAAGGGAATCAATGACATGGCAACGAAAAGAATCCAGCGCATGATCAATCCTCCACCTTTATGGTTGTGTTTGATGAATTTCCGGCGAACTGAGGGTCGTACATGGGCATCACCCTGGCAGGCATTACATTGTAATCACCTGGCAAAGTTGCCCTGAGCAGGTAGGCCAAGGTCATTTCGCCCCTGGATGCATGGGGTACGAAGAAGGCTGCCCGCTGATCTCCAAACTCTCTGTGGACCTGCGGTACTCGTAGCGCAATACCCTTGATGTCATAGCCGCGGTCCCTGTCGATGGCTTGAGTCCCGGCAGGGAAAGGATCCTCGATCAAGATATAATC
>JALVPF010000446.1 GCA_027031935.1 Myxococcales bacterium
AGCGAGGACTGAAGCGAGATCCCAAGATGAGTCAGGGGTTTTTCATAGGTGGAGAGCTCTGGATGGAAGAGATGAGGAAGAAGCTGGCCAAGGTGCTCGGCAAGAAGCAGGCAGGGGGCAAGGACCCACCAGAAGAAGCCGTGCCTGGCTGAAGAAGGCAAAAGAGAGAAGAAAGAAAGCGTACAAGATGAGCGTGCAAGGCAGAGCTGTGCCTGCCTGGTGGCCCTTGATGGGCTGAAGGTGTTCAATTCGAAGATTTTCCACAGACCTTTGAGAAAAGACTCCAGATACACACGGACCAAAAAGAAAAATCAGGCTTGAATAAGGGTATTGGGCTAGATCCGGCCTGACCGACAAAGCAAGATCGCAAGATTTGAGGCTACGGGAGCGAAGGGAACGAAAAAGTGCTTGGACCAGGCCAGGCTAGACCTCCGTCCCTGCCTTTCCCCTGCCTTTCCTTTTCTTCAAGGACAAGGACATGACCGACTGCAACGCAAGTTGCGAGATCAGAAATACTGCTCCCGGTCATAGCCCTTGTGAGCACAATACTTCTTCATGTCATCCTGTATGAGTTTTATGGTCAGAGCGACCACTGTGGCATCGTCCACATATCCAAGCACCGGGATAAAGTCGGGTACGAGATCAACTGGTGTAATGAAATACAAAACTGCAAACAAACTGGCTGCAATGGTGCTCCATGGAATCTCGCGATACTCCTGATTCCAATAGGCCATGATCATCTCGAAAAGCAGCTTGAGCTGATTGATCATTTTCGAAAAACTTCCCGGCGTCTTCCTTGTCTTCTCGTAAAATTTTTCCTTTTTGTGTAGCAGATCTTCTATGTCATCAGGACTGAGCTTCTTGGTCCCTTTTTCCATCTCCTCGCGGAGTTTTATTTCGTCGATTTCCGGATGTTCTCTGTTGTTTGTCATTTTTTACTCCTACAAACATGATAACACCAAGGCCCTCGGTAAAAAAACTTCTTGATTACCATCTCCAAAGACTGAAAACTCTACTAAGACAAAAAACAAAGGGAGAAGCAGTGGAAAAGTCGTCTCGATCCATCGTGTCAGTGGTCGGACTTGTGCTTGCCATTCTAATTCTGGTTGGCCTCCCCATATATCTTTACAATATGGTTGCCAAGCCCATTAAAGAAAGCGGCATTACCAGCAAAGTCAAGGGCGTCATTGAAAAGGCCAAGCAAGATGCTGCAAAAGAAAATCGTCTGCAGTCTATCGGGATAACAGCAGACGCGCTCATATTGCAGGTGAGTGACGCAGGTTTTGCGACAAAACGCTTCACCCAACTTATTTTGGTGCTCAAAGTCACACCAAAGGGAAAGCAAGCTTTCAAGGTAACGACAAAAAAAATGATCTCCCATTCACACTTGTCTCTGTTTCAGCCTGGAGCCAGCTTGCAGGTCAAATATGATCCAGCTGACCTGAGTGATGTATCACTGCTTTCCTCACCACGTCCTGCGCCACTTATGCAGAAGACTTCTTCTCAGCGATTGGAACAGTTGGAAAAACTCAGGAAAAAAGGACTGATCACAGACAAGGAGTACAAGAAGAAGCGAGATGAGATTCTACATGATTTATAAGCATGGTCACTTGATAACAAGATAAAATCCATCAGGCTTTTATCCATGCTGCTACAAGACATGAATACGAAAAAATCCTCCATATAATCCATATAAAGTGCAGTTCTCTTTCATGAAGTTCGCCCCCTACACTCAACAAGCGGACCTGTGGACCTGTCCATTGAAGATCCATGCCTGTACCGCCCCATAAGCCCGGGCAGACCGATGGGCTCGGCTGGTGGAAGGTACTCCAACTCATATCCTGGTCGAAGACGATCGTGTCAATCGTAATACAGCTGTTATCCGGGCCATACCGAAGGGCACCTCGCAGTGAGCCCTGAAAACTATTACGACGATACCCCCAGCGTACCTTAGAGCTCCCATGGCTCGAGTTTTGCTAATAAAAGATTAGAGGTAAAAAATATGCTACAATGCGAGCTTGACGAATACACAGACCGACTGGCCTGATATTTGAGCCAAGAGAGGCGAGCAAATTGAAAACAAGAAAGCTCCTGATTCTTTCCTGGATAATTACCATTACGCCCATGGCAAATTCTGCAGAGTTTATCTATGGCCCATGGTTACAAAACGCAAAGACAGACTCCATGACCATCATGTGGGAGTATGACCAGGCGGATGCTTCCATGCAGGTTGACTATGGCCTGACCAAGTCATGCGAGTTGGGATCTGTCACAGCCACAACTGCATCGGTAAACGGACACCATGTCTACTCGGCTCTGGTGCAAGGCCTGGATGCAGATACTATCTATCACTACAGGGTGGAGGAAGCCAACCAGGAGAAGTTCACCGCCACCATGAAAACCGCCCCTCACAGAGGACCGTCTGACTTTCGCTTTTACGCTCTAGGTGACAGCCGATCAAATCCTGGGATATGGGGGGCCATATCAGAGAAAATTCTGGAAGATGTCTCTGAGTATCCTCAACACCACCAGACCTTTGTCATCAACAGCGGTGATATTGCAGCAAATGGCTCCGTCGACTCGGATTGGGACCAGTTTTTTCCACCAGCACGCAATCTCATGTCCCATCTGCCAATATATGTGAGTTTCGGCAATCACGAGGACCGCAACTCTGCCTCCTCAGATGCATTCCTGTATGGATATTTTGATTTCCCATCTCAAGAGTCAGGCTCTGATAACGAGAAATGGTATTCCTTTGACTTCGGAAATGCCCATTTTACTTTCCTGGCACTGTGGGATGATCACGGTTTTACATCAGGTCCGCAGTACGACTGGTTACAGGCAGACTTGGCTAGAGCTAGTTCAGATCCATTGTGCGACTGGCGATTTGCGACCATGCACTTTACACCATGGTCCCTTGGTGACCACGTAGAGTCTCAGGCTCAGGGCGAGCGGGATTACCTCCACCCACTTTTTCGTGACAATCAGGTGCCATGCGCTTTTGGTGGACACAATCACGTCTACTGCCGCTATGAACCAGTTCAAGGCGTGAGCTATATAACTACAGGAGGAGCTGGTGCCGGTTTGGAGAACATCAATAATTATTCAGCCTGGAGTGGCGCCACCATGGCGGTAGCACAATCAGTCCACCACTACATGGTAGTCGATGTTACCACAGATGCCGTATCAATAAGGGCTCTGGACACTGACGGAAGCAGGTTTGACTGGCTCACTTTGGGCCACGACCCTTCCAACCTTCCTCCCTTTGCAGACGCAGGACAGGACCCACAAGGTACGGTCGGACAAGCAGTTGAACTCGATGGCTCGGCCAGCGAAGACCCAGAGGGGACAGCTCTCAGTTACCAGTGGACCCAGGTGCGAGGACCCGCTGTTTTTATCTCAAACAGCGATTCTGCAATCGCACAATTCACGCCACCTGAAGGGGGCGAGTATCTGTTCGAACTAAAGGTGTCTGATGGCACAAGCTGGTCAGCACCGGATTTTTGTCTGGCGAGAGTTTCTGCTGGATCTGTAACATTCGAACCGCTTGCCGACACCTACATTGATGATGCCAACCCGGATGCCAATTATGGCGACGAATCCGTTCTGCTGCTTGATAACGAACCTGATACTTACAAGACTTACCTGCGCTTTGAAATAGAAGGTGTTGAGGGATCCGTACTATCAGCAAAACTGCGTATGTACTGTATCGACGAAGGAGACCTTGGCCAGATTATTACTAGCTCAGACCAAAGCTGGGACGAAAGCGCTCCTACATGGAACAATCCTCTGCCAGAAGACGGCCCTGCGGTAGGCGCCATCAGTCCATCATCCACAGGATGGGTGGATGCCGACATCACCTCGGCAGTCGAGGGCAACGGGCCGCTCACGCTGATTCTCAGGCCCACCGGTGGTGGTGGCGCAGATTTTCATTCGCGACAAAGCACCGACCCGCCACAGCTGATAGTCACCTACTCAGGGCACAGTACTGAACCAGATGGAGGCACAGACGCAGGTACAGACGCAAGTACAGACGCAGGTACAGATGTGGGTAGTGATGCAAGCTTGGATGCAGGCGCAGATCTTGGAACAGATGCAAGTGCAGACGCAGGAACTGATCCCGAAGTTCAGAAGGCTATTTCAGGCTCTTGCGCCTGTGGGTCTGGTGGAACAAACTCATCCGTGCTGTTCTTGTTCATACTGTCTTACCTGTTGCTGTTTAGACATACGCGAACACAGACTTGCGTCTAAACCCGGCTACAAGACACCATCACTGCCTCTGATCACTCTCCACTTTGCATATCTTGTCCGACTATCTACAGTTCCTCTTGGGCAGGTCGGTTCCCACGTCGCTGGCATCAAAGCCAGATCCCACATTGTTGTATGGCCAGCTTTCAAAATACTTGATAGCTGTCCTCTTGTTATCCCTGGCTGAGATTAAGACATGCGCCACCGGCTTGTTCGCAGGCCAGTCGAAACTCCTGTAGATTCCTCCTACATCGGGTGTGTACCACTCCCATGAACGACAGATTATTCCCCCCATGGCGATGCTGTCCCAACACGCCACCATCACCGCACCATCCTTGAAATTTGCAGCAATAGTGGGGTTCCAGAACTGTCCCTCAAAGTGGTGCAGTATGAACCCCGGCGAAGAGGAATCGAAGGTCACCTCCAGCTCGGTGGTGATGGGCCATGTGAAGCATTCCGCACGTAACTGATCGATTGCATGGTCCTCTCCGATGGGGCCAGCATACGAGACGATCTGTGAGACATCGATCTCGTCACACACACCGCACACCTGCGTTTCGCAAGGTACACAGGTCTGCGCATCGCTGCAAAAGGAATCAGCCTGGTCACACTGTCCGCAACTTGCCCCGCAGCCATCATCGCCACATTCCTTGCCCTGACAGTCACCTTGGCAAATGCAATTCCCATCCACACAGACATCATTGGCTCCAGAGCAGGTTCCACAATCTCCATCACAGCCATCATCGCCACATTCCTTGCCCTGACAGTCACCTTGGCAAATGCAATTCCCATCCACACAGACATCATTAGCCCCAGAGCAGGTTCCACAGCTAGCCCCACAGCTGTCATCACCACATTCCTTGCCACCACAGTCAGGTGTACAATCAGTAACACAGAAACCGTCCTCGCATCGGTCCAAACACTTTTCCCACTGCAGCCAGGCTGTCCCCTCCTCGTTGCAGCTCATAACAAGAACATCTTCGCAGGTTCTCTCTTGTGGAGAACAAATCAAATCATTTTCACTGTCACTGGAGCACCCTGTTGCACCAAAAAACAACAAGTAGGCAACAATTGCGGAAGACATGCTTATTGATTTCATCCTCTCCTCCAACACAGATACTGGTTTGAGAATCATATCGTGGAACCGGGGCGAGAGGCAATATCGTCCGCAGTCGTGGATTGCCCACATCGAGGCATCACCTCACCGAAAACGATTCTGCAGCATAGCCACATAGATCGCAAGCGAGGTGGGAAATCAGACCATGAACCCTGGCGTTGACTAAAATTACTCATCGAGATCAAAGCAGCGGTAAGGCTATGAGCGCTGAGTCCTGGTTGACCTTCTCCCGCTGGGCAGGGTTCAAAAAGAAGCGCCCGTCTACATCGAGTTTCAGCCAATGTTTACGGGCGCTTTCAATGCCGGGAGCGGGAATCGAACCCGCACGGTACGAAGTACCAAGGGATTTTAAGTCCCTTGTGTCTACCAATTCCACCATCCCGGCGTGGCTCCCCCATGTATTCATAACTACCAGATGTGTCAAGAGAATTATCAATCGCCAAATATCCATTGATCCGCAAACACCTATGATCTATCTTCTGCCGCGAAGAAAACGCCATATGCGTGCAAAGGAGGCTCAGCACATGCCAAGCGACAGCATGATAGTACTCAACGACGAAAACTTTGAATCAGTGGTTCTTTCAAGCGACTTGCCTTCCCTGGTGGATTTTTGGGGCCCCAACTGTGCCCCCTGCAAGGCCATGGAACCCATGATAGAAAAACTTGCTGAAAGTCTTTCGGGAAAACTCATCGTCGGCAAAATGAACGTAAACGAATGCCCTCAGACGACTCTGCGATATGCCATCAGGTCCCTTCCCACCCTGGTTCTTATCAAGAACAAGAAGGTGGTAGACCAGTTTGTCGGAAGACCATCGGCCGCAGCCCTGGACAAGTTTGTTGAAAAGGCCTTTTGAACCCTACTTGATACCCCGGTGATAATAGACGCTGAGAATCAATCCAAAACCAAGAAAAAAAGCCAGCACTGAAGAACCACCATAACTCCACAATGGCAGGGTCAAACCTACTACCGGTACAACCCCTATGACCATGCCTATGTTGATGAACACGTGCCAGAAGAGCAATGAAGCCATTCCAATGCAGATCAACACCCCAAATCTGTCCTTGGCCCCGGAAGCGATATTCACAATCTGCAATAACAAAAATGAAAACAGGGCCAGCACTACAAGGCAGCCTACAAAGCCCTGCTCCTCTGCCCATACCGAAAACACGAAATCCGTATGCTGCTCAGGTAGGAACCTGAACCTGGTCTGCGTGCTTTTTCCGTAACCCTTTCCAAACAAGCCTCCGGAGCCCACGGCAATGATCGATTGTCTCGAATGGTAACCCGTATCCTTTGTGTCCTTTGAAGGGGCCCAAAAGGCCTTGATTCTATTTTGCTGGTATGGCTTCAGCACGATATTCCAGGAGGCCACCGATGCCACCAGCAGGATTGCAACGGCGATTATCAAGCTCGCCAGTTTCATCCTCATGAACAAGATCATGCTCGCTGCTGCAGCCAAAAGCACCAGCGCCGTACCCAGGTCCGGTTGCTTTATAATAAGGACCGCAGGCATGCTGAGCAATAACACAGGACTAACGAGATCATGAAAGCTCGTCCTTCCATTTCGGACTGCGAACATACTGCTAAAGGCAGTCCATATTATGAATGCCGCGATGAGTAAAAACCGCCAGGCCCCGAGGGGGGTCATAAAATCCTTGTCCCAAAAAAGGATGAGTCCACCAAGAGCCCCTAGTCCATAAAGAGGTGATTCAGGCTTGAACAAATCGTCCAGCGTGTATGTCTTGTCCCCCCTTTGTCGAGTAGAATACTCCAGGTCTCCTGCCCGCCTACTGGAAGACTCGTGTAAAAAATGCCAGATGGCCAATGGCTCCCATACGAATAAAGCACCAACAAGAATCCAATGATATTGAACTACAAAGTCATACTTGGGGTTGTTCCAGTTCCATATCAGGATCACCAAGGCAGCTATGGGATAGACAGGGTGTAGGTAAATCAGCAGTTTGCTCAACATAGACCTTGGCCTGGACACCTGGGCATCGTCACTGAAATATTTTGCCATGGCCAAAATCACACCAATCTTCATAAGCTCTGATGGCTGGATGTTTATTGGCCCAACTCCAATCCACCTTCTAGAATTATTGACCACCTTGCCAATGGCGAGCACACCGACCAAAGAAAGCACCAAGGCAAAAAATATTGGATAGGCAAGTCTCTCCACAAGTTGGTAATCCAAAATGGCTATGCCCATGGCCAGCAGCAAGCTTCCGCCGACCCAGACTCCCTGAACGATAGCCAAGTTGGTGCTGGAGGTTCTTCCCACTGAAGACAAGTTGACCAGGCCAAGACCCGAGATGGCCAGCACGGCAAAAATCAAGACCCAGTTGAACCGGGAATTTTCGTTAGCTCTCAATTTACACCGCCAAGAGATTTCTTCTTTGTGGGATCTTCATCCAATGATCCATCTTCATTGTCGTCGGTTTTTTCTGCACGTAGTTGTACGAGATAATACGTGATCATCTCCATTACCAACGGAGCAGCCCCGCTGGAGCCATGCCTGCCGTGCTCGTTTATCACTGCAACCGCGATCTCCGGATCATCAGCAGGTGCCCAACCTGCAAACAGTGCATGATCCCTGAAATCGTATGGAAGGTTCCTGCCCCGGTCAGCAAATTGCTTGACCACCTGAGCCGTACCTGTTTTTCCAGCGGCCTTGAAAGTGACATTCCTCGGTCTTCGATAGTAGGCAGTTCCACCCGCTTCGTTCACGACCCCGGTCAATGCTTCCACCAGGACTTTCAGGTTTTCATCCGAAGCATCCACATGCCCCCTGACTATTGGCTCATACTGTTTGATTACCTTGCCATCCGGTGTCTCTTCCCTCAAGACCACCTGGGGTCTATAGAGGATTCCACCATTGGACAAGGCCGCATATGCCATGGCCAGTTGAAGCGGAGTTACATTTACATCCCCCTGACCAATGGAATCCGAGAGAGTGAAGCCTGGTAAAAATCCCCATTTGGTATGAGCCTTATACCAGGCCTTGTCTGGTATTATTCCAGGCACCTCTATGCATGACCTGATACCTGACTTGGAACCAAAACCAAAACTCCTGGCGACCTGGGCAATCCGATCAATACCTGCCGCAAGCCCCGCCTTGTAGAAAAACACATCACATGACTGGACCACTGCCCGATGGATGGAGAGCCTCCCGTGTCCCCCGGACCTCCAGCAGCGGAAATAGTGATCTCCAAATCTTAACCCACCTGTGCACAGTTCCTTGGTCTCTGATGTAAACCCTTCTGTGGACAAGGCAGCAAGCCCTGTGAAGGGCTTGAAAGTGGAACCTGGAGGATAGTGCTGTTGGGTAGCCCTGTTCGTCAGAGGTTTGTCCACATCGTGGACCAAGGCAGACCATACACGAACATCCACATTACCGCTAATCAGGTTGGGATCAAAAGCTGGTTTGGATACCATGGCAAGTATGAACCCGGTTTTGGGTTCAACGGCGACCACAGCACCCTCCTGGCCGGGAAACCTTTCTTCGGCAAGTTTCTGTAGCCGGGCATCGATGGATAAAATCAGGTTGGCACCGGGTTTGACAGGGACGATCACACCATTGTCACCAAGGATCTTTTTCGCAATGGCTTCCGGCATCTTCTGTCCCTTGGCATCCACCACCACCTTTTTCAGTCCGCTCTTGCCATGGAGCGACTTTTCAAACGCTTTCTCCACACCCGCCTTGCCAATGTAGTCGCCCTGCCTGTAGTCACCACCTTTACGAGCAGCCAGTTCCGATGGGCTGATTTCTCCCAGGTAACCCAAGAGATGGGCAGCCAGTTTGCCCATGGGATAAACCCTCTTTACCGCAGGCTGTACTTCGACGCCTTCGAGTTTGTCCTTGTTCTGTTCCACTATGGCCAACTCATCCCAAGACATCTCTCTATGGACCAGGATCGGCAGAAACCTGTCCAGTCCTTTCCTATTGCTATAGAGCCTGGTCGTCTTGTCCACTTCCTCCTCGTTTAGCCCAAGGTATTCAGTCAACCTGGTCATGGTCTTTTCGAAGGATTCTTTTGTACAAAACGCAGGCGTCAGGTAAAGATCAAAAGATGGCTGGTTGTCCACAAGCAGACTTCCATTTCGATCATAAATCATTCCCCGGAACGGAACCACCCTCCTCTCGGAGACAAAATTGTCAATGGACATCTCCCTGTACTGATTGCCCTGAACAAGCTGAATCTTGCGAAGGCGGACGAGCAGCACGAGAAAGGCCAGCAATACAATGCCCAAGAACACCGCATACCTCAGCTTGTAGTTGGGCAGATCGGATTTTGTAGAAAACAGTGACAAGCTAATTCACCCGGTCTTCATGAAAACTTCTTTTTGGCTGTTTGATGGCTTACCCATGATCCTCCCTGCAAGATACCATACTGGAACGGCAAGCAGGGAATTTTCAAATGCCAGCAGGGCACCCCATGCTCCCATTGTCCAGAAGCTGCCATGTCGTATTCCCAGACTGGGCCAAAGCACCTGTATATAGGCAAACATCACCATGCTGGAGACAAAAAGCAGTACAAGTTGAACCGAGTTCTGATGAGGCAAGAGGAAAGTCCTTGCGACCCTGACAAGAATCCAAACCAAGAGGTAAGCCCCTACAAGAATACCTGCATGTATGCCAGAGAACGACTCAGCCACAAGTCCCAGGAAGAAGACGGTGGCAGATCCAGGGAGGGGATCACTGTTCAAGGAGATGAAAACCACAAAGACCAGAATCAGGTCAGGTCTGAAAAATTCTACGTGAAACAGCGACAGTAAAGCCCCTTCTACAGTGAGCAAAACCAGGGCAAAGAGCGTCAGCCATACATGCCTCATCTCTGCTCCTGCGCATGATTTACGCCACCCTGCTCTTCACCTGGTTCAAATGAGCCTTTACGCCTGAGAACCAGGACCTCTTCCAGTGTCGAAAAATCCGTACTTGGTTCGATAAAGGCCTTTCGGAAAACTCCAACCTT
>JALVPF010000447.1 GCA_027031935.1 Myxococcales bacterium
GACAGCATCGTGATGGGAATATGGAGGACAGCCATTAGCCCCATGGCCCAGGTTGAACTTACAAGCACCGTCAACATGGGCAGCAGGACTCCTCTTATGGACATGAAAGAGAGAAACAGGATCAGGATCACCAAAATAGTGACAATGGGCACCAAGGTCATCATGTCCGAGAGAATGATCTCTGACATGCTCTTCATCCAGTAAGGAAACCCCGCAAAATACAGGGTCGCGCCAGCTAGCATTTTCCTGACTCGATTCTGTACTGCTTTTGCCACCTCCACTCTGTCTGCCTGCCTGTCGATTCCAAAGGTGATGTTTGCGAGCTTGCCGTCCTTGCTGACGATGACTCCAACAAGCCCCTCCTTGTTCAAAACATACTCGCGCAGCCTTGAAAGCTCCTGTCTTGTCCCGGGGATATTGTCTGCATCGACCACAGGGCTCAGTGATACACTCTGCTCACCATCTATCTCTTCACTCTGCACATCGTCCATCTCGGTCATGCTGACTACCCAAGTGACTCCCTTGATCTTCTTGACCTCGGAACTCACCTCTGCGATTTTCTTCAGGGCTTGGGTAGAAAATACATCATCGAATTCAACGCCCACCATGGCTACTGCCACTCCGCCGAACCTGTCCCCTGCCTCATTGAAACGTTTTACCACCGGGTCGTCTGCCGGAAGGTACTTGCTGAAATCCGCCTCGATATAAGACCATTTATATATGGCGAAAGCTGACGCTGCGGTCAGAAGCACCGTGGTCACAATTATCCACAATCGGAGCTTTACCACCCATCGAGCAAAGGTGTCCATGTACATCCCCGTTAGAAATCAGAACGAAATCTGAGATAGACCTGGTCGAGTTGTTCAAAACTGTCCAAAGTCGTACCATCTTCTCCTCTGGACATCAGATAGCCTATGGCTATTTCAGCACCATCATAAGGCTTGTAGGTCAGCCTGGCATCTCCCATTGCGCCAATGGCATCGTTACCCAGGTTATGGTCCAGCTCACCGCCAAGGCTAAGTTCCATCAGCAATCTCTCGGAGAGCAAGGATTTACGAAAAACCACGAACAAATAATCATGAACCTTGTGACCGCTCATCTCCGTAAAAAAACCGTGAATCCACTGAAGGTTCATGTAGTATCCACCTGAAAAGGTATACTCGCCGCCGAGAACCCATTTTGTATACGGCTCACCGTCCAGGCCTGGCAGAACCATCTCTGGCTGTTCATTTCCCAAAGGGTCGCTAGCCTGAATATGTAGGTCTACCTTCTCGGGAAAATTGACTGCCAACTCGCCCCAAAGCCCCACGTCGCCCAGAGAACCGCGAAAATTGAACCCGATGGTATCTACCTCTGGATAGATGAGATCCAGGCTATCTAGATTCATCACCAGACATGAGACATCACCAGAACAATGCTCCTGTCCTGGTGCCTCTATGGTAGTGCTGGCAATGAACTTGTACGGATATGGAATATTCTCCCGCGCGTGTGCCCAACTCACAGACCAGTCGAATCCCCAAAGTGACCAGATCAATCTCAAACCGCCCATGATGTTTGAAGCAGTTGCATCAGGAGTTCGTGTATACATGACATCGTATGCAGGTTGCACCATGGATACCTGCAGCCCTTCCATTCCAGGTGGCAGATTCGCCCGGATCTGTTCTTCACCCAAAGAGGGCATGAGAGGGTTGTCGAGAGGATCGTCTCCTAAAAACAGGTCCACCGGGATCAAACCAGGCAGAAATCTTGGAATCACCACCCCCTCCAGGGACATCAAGTCATCACCGAAACTGAGTACAGCCTTGAGAGACACATTCCCCAAAGGATTTTCAAAGTCCATGGGGTTTTCGAGATTGATGGGGTCGAATTTGTTGGAGGGGTTGAACCCGTCACCTTCTCCCCAGGCCAAGACCTGCTTGCCGACCCTCAGGTCCAATACGACCCAGTCGTTATCCAACAGGAATCCGAATATATCCATATAGGCTTCGTTGATCCGCCAGGAGATGGGCTCGAGAGTTCCTCGATCCCAAAGTTCATCGATGGTCTGTACACGCGTGAAGTTGGTATTTCTCAGCTCCAGGTTTGCTTTTACCGAAACATTTTCATGAGGAGCCGCGCTTATCTTCAGTTGAAACCAGTTGGCGTTTCTGAAATTGAAAAACTCCCAATCCTTGATTCCCATGTTGTTTTCAGTGGCGAGAACTCCGTTGAGCTCCATGGCATGGGATACATGGACACCTGTAAGGGACATGACGATGGAAGTCATTACCAAAAACTCCAGCAGGCTTTTCATGGATATTCCTTGATCAGAATCTGTCATGATCTTTTATCAGCTTCCATCCGGTGATTCTCACCACCCCATAAAAACAAGCTCATTTTGCTTCAACGCTTCAACTGTCTTTTGGAAAAAAACCTGTCCTTCAATCCTGTATCACATTCGATACTCTCAAGCATGGTGCGCGTCTTGTGCTTTTTCATCAAATCTTCAATCTCGGACCAATAGCTCTGCATGTACTTGCCGACCTTCCTGAAGTCGCGTCTCCTCAGAACTTTCCATTTTTTTCCGGACTTGTCGAAAAACTCCATCTTGTCAAACATGAAATCCGCTTTCCTGACATGTAACACCAGCTTGCCGTATTGTGTCTCTTTTCCCGGTTTGGCTTTGACATCCAGGATATAATGCTCTGCATCTTCGCTCATGCCATTGACCAGCATCCTGTCGGAAAATCTCTCTGAAGAGAGATCCTCAAAAGAAAAGTCCGTCCCGGCAAAATTGTCGTTTTTCACATGACCGGCAATTCTTCGTATCTTGTGCATGGCAGGCAAGTACAGGTACATCTTGTCATCACCTGCGTCCAGAAAAGCCATCCCTTTTACGTCGGCAGGTTCAAGAAATTTTATCAATCTCTTGTCAGTACCTTTTTGGTAGATCTTCAGTTTTCTCTTGGAGATGGTGCCATCCTTGTCCTGCAGTTCCATACTGGTAACGGCAACAGTATCCTTTGCACCGTATTCATTGGCATCGACCTTCTCCAAAATTTCCTTTCCACTCAGAGCCATGGCAGGCAAGGACCAAAGGCCTGAGATGAAAAACATCGTTGCCAACACCCCTGTCACTTTGATTGTTTTCATCTTTCCTCCACGAAAACCAGGCGAGCACACCGGCCTTTTTACTGTTTATCCGGTCACTCAAGTCATTTGCGTTAGCAAATCCACCGCCTTCTGTAACTGTATGTCCTGTCCATTTCCATCCCAAGGTACTACAAGATCTGGTTCGATTCCATCATATATGGGCGTTCCGGCAGGAGAATAATAACGTCCAGTGGAGAGTTTCAAGGCTGAACCATCCATGAGTTCCAAAATTACCTGCACCGTACCTTTACCCAAGGTCTTCGTTCCTACGATCCTCGCCCTCTTGTAATCCCTGAACGCCATGGTAACAATTTCGCTGACAGACGCAGATCTGTGATCTAC
>JALVPF010000448.1 GCA_027031935.1 Myxococcales bacterium
GGATGTTGAGAGATGGACAGAGCCCATTGGCCCTGTTGAGCCATCTGACCCGGCATTTTAGAAACATGGCCCAGGTCCAAGCCCTTTCAAAAAGGGGTGAGTCTCAGAAATCCATACAGACGGCCCTGGGTTTGCATCCCTTCGTGGTGAAAAAGGCCCTTCAACAGTCCCGCAGATTCACCACACAACAGCTTGCCCAAAGGCTGAAACTGCTCGCAGAAAATGACAGAAAACTAAAAGGCGGGCCCGTGGGAGCGAATCTGCAACTCGAATTATTGATAAGTTCCCTGTGTGAGGTAAGGTCAATCAAAGGCAAGTATCCATGATTTTTCACCTCGCTTGCCATCTCTGTGTCCATGCTGCAGAATCTGTTTTGCTAATATGAGGCCTCGACGTGGGCAATCCACGACTGCGGACGATTCTTTGCGTTTCCGTTGCCTCACAAGCGATCTGGAAAATCCGGTTCCAGGGGGCGGGAGATTTGGTGCATCAGGGATGATTCGAAATTGCTCAGGAGTTTGCGAACGTTCTGTGGACCAGCTTGCTCAACCTGGAGACCTTGCGAGAAGCAGTGTTTTTCTTGAATGTCCCTTTGGAACGAACTCGCATTATGGTGGAGACCACTTGGGGCAAGAGTTTGTTTGCCGCAGCCTGATCCTTGTCCTTGATGGCTTTCTCCAGTTTTCTCGTGATGGTCAACACCCTGGACTTGCGTGCTGCATTACGTACCTTTCGGCGCAGGTCTTGACGGTAACGTTTTTTCGCTGATTTGTGATTTGCCACTTCTTGTTTCCTCCTTGCTGCCCCGAAGTGAACACAAGTTGCACTTCGCGCGCGATACGAGGCGCGATTAATACTGTCTTCTTGCTGCCATGTCAAGCAAAATTGCTTGGTTTGTGGATGGAAATTGCCTTGATACAGACGAAAAACCATCCGATTGTCCTCGGGCTGGCTTACTGAGCCTCCTCTATGGCAGCGGCGAGTTGCCTGCGGAAATCGAGTACCTCATCCTGGTCGTTGCTGAAATCGGAGAGCCCGGAAATAATGGGGACACCGAGGAGAGCATTTCCAGGGTCCAGGTCCTGCAACAGGTAGAGGTAGTCCAGGTCTTCCATGCCATCTCTAAAGCTCTCGTAGCGAAGAGAGCTGAAGATGCGTCCATCGCTGCTTGGGTAGATCAGGCATCCGTCCAGGGACTGCTTGGCAACATCCCAGTTGACGCGGATTTCGTCGGGTGCCACCGGGTGGTAATTGCCCCTGTTGGAGGTGCTGATGATCTGCCAGTACTCGAAGCCCTGCATGTTATACCGATAACTCAAGGGTCCGATGATCCTGGCATCGAACAACGGGTATTCGAGGAACAGGTTGGGGTGGACATCCGGCCAGATATTCACGTTCCACCAGAAGTCTTTGAAATCATCAGGATGGTTTTCCCGGTAGGTGTCGGAGTCGTTAACATAGTAAAAGCCCAGGTTGATATCGAAGGCATCGAAGAAACCGAGAAACCTGTCGAACATGGTGGAGGTGTTTTCATTTGAATTCTGCAGAACTTTCAGATCGGGACTTACCTCGGTCTTGATCAAGGTATAGGTGTCACGGGCGTGTTGGGCAGCCTCGGCCCCCCATGCCTCATCAACGTTGTAGATATACACCATGTCCACCAGGTCCCTGGAAACCAGGTGATCATAATAGTCCTGCAGGTAGGCCACGAGGGCAGCCTTTCGCCTGTCCGTAATGGAGGGAATCTTGTATATGTCCGAGGTTATGCCGAGAAAGAAATGGTTGGCTCCGTGGGCGAGCATGAAGTCGATAAGCTCATCGGTACGTTGGGCGTTGAAGGTGGTCCCGTCGTGGGTGGGATAACCATATGTGGTGTTGCCATCACCGTTCCAGTTCCAGCTGGAAAGACCGCTTGCGAAAAAGATGGTGGGTGGAAGGCGATTTCTAAACCCAAGCTCAGCTAGCGCCTCCATGACGGAGCGTTTTTGCTCATCGGTGAAACTATCGCCAGGCCACATGCTTCTGGCAGAACCCCAACCAGCAAAATTGGCTGTCTTGAATTTCGGGACTAAGGGAAGGGTGAAGTTCCAGACCGTCACACTGAGGCCTGCGGTCGCTATATCTTGTCCTTGCGATGAAATGATGATTTGTCCCTGGTAGGTGCCTGCCTCCGTGTCATCATGAGTGTGTACCGTGATCAGGTATGCCTGTAACATACCATCGGATAAATCAAGGGGCTGAGCAGGTAGCAGCGGGTCTGGTATCCAACCGATTCGATCGCCTTGCACCTTGGGTTCAAGCTGATTGACGTAGCCAATGACATTGATTTGTATGTCCTCTTGCCCAATGGTTGCTGTGTTGGACTGCTTGACGAGATCGCTGACCTGCACTTGCACCTGGTCCATGTCGGCTTTCGGGAAAAGCACGAGTTGGATAGCCTCGAATTCGTTTTTGGCAAGCTCTATGCTCCCCTGGTTTATCATGTCTCCGGCAAACTCGGTCGGTTCTTCGAAATAGACCTTGTTCAACGAGCTTGTAAAACCGATATCTATCCGGTCGTCCTGAACATCCTGCACGCAGGTAAGCCCGAGAGCATGGTATCCATCATCGCAATTGCATTTGGCTGTACCGGAGGTGGCATCGCATGTACCATGGAGCGAGCAATCGATACCAGCACAAGCATCATCTGCCACGCAGCTCAAGCCATCTGCATGGTAACCATCATCACAATTGCATTTGGCTAAACCGGAGGTGGCATCGCATGTACCATGGAGCGAGCAGTCGATTCCGGTACAAGGATCATCTTCTAAGCAGCTCAAGCCATCTGCATGAAAACCTTCATCACACATGCAAACAGGCCCGTTTTCATCGTTGCAAGTTCCATGTCCCGAACAAGTGACTCCCTCACAGGAATTTGCAACCGCACAACGATCAGCCACACACGCGAGTCCACTGTCGCAGGAACCATCTTCCCGACAGGGCTCACCTACAGTCCCCACGGTATGGCTTTTTCCAACCGTACCGGGCGTGCCACAAGATGACGTCAAAATCATTAGAAAGAAAACACAGACTCGCGAAAATTCCATACGGGCGACCTCTCTGTGATTCGAAATCCCATCAAGAGCTTTTTTACAGTAGTTGAGGGTCCGGTCCATCCTCCTGGCACTCGGGATGATAACAGCTCACATCCACAAAAGTGCATTTTTCATTGCAGGAAGGGCATTTTTCCGGTGGTGTAAGGTCCTGAAGAGTGTGTCCACAGCCAGAGCATTTCCACCAGGAGATTTTTTTCAGTCCCTCGTCTTTTTCCATGGTCATATCCTTTCTCCTTTTCAAAACTTTCTTACAATCCTCAGGCCTGTCTGCAATCTTGTCAAGGACTGCGGATTTGTTTATTACTTGTTCCTGGTTTCGGAGTATGGGAGATTTGAGTTTGATGGAGCGTGTTGCCAAGCGATACTTGCCCATGC
>JALVPF010000449.1:0-3669 GCA_027031935.1 Myxococcales bacterium
ATGTAACTGTCCGTAAAACAAAGAGTCAGGATTTTGGCAGGGGTGTCGAAAATTGGCTGAGTGTACAAGAATCTTGTACACTCTTGAAAAAATCAGACCTCCGTCCCTGCTTTCCCCAAGCATGTGCCAAAATAAAAAGTATAGATAGGAGCCTATTCGACAAGCCTATGGTTTAGATGATGGGTAATCGCAGTCTGAATGTCAATCTTCAGAACCTTGCAACTATGCGAGCAGTGAGGGAAGGAAATACGGTGAAGTTCGACACTTGAGCAATTGAAAGCTCATCGCCAAGGTCCAAAAGATGTTTGGCGCTGTCTTCCGACAGGTAGAAAACTTCTGCAGAGGCTTTGATTTCAAGCGCCAGGTTCTCAAGGATGCCCAGGACAAAGCCAAGCCCGGTGCCTATACCCACTTCCCTTCCCTCCGCAAGAAACATAAGGTCGCATCCACCCTCTAGGTATACTGAAAACCAACGATTGTTGAGGAAGAAGAATTTGAGATTGGGTTTCAGGTCGAACACGTTGTCACGGGCTATGCCCAAGTCCATGCCGATTTCAGCGATCATGCCAACGGGTGACCAACTTACGGAGAACTCGCTCATTAGCCTTTCTCCGTTGGCCATATCTGCAAGTCTCAATGGCATCATCCACGAAGCGCCTGCTCCAAACCTGATGAAATAGTGTTTTTCAAACTGGTCGCTTACAGATCCAATTAAAGGCGAGACCTTTTCCTTGCGCTTCTTGTCAGCTTCCGCTTTTTTAATAGCCTGTTTTTGCAGGTCTTTTTTTTCGTGATGAAAACTGAGAGCGCCTGAAAGAGGTTTTCTTTCAATTTGGCCGGCATGGGAAGCCAGACTGGATGATCCAGAGGTGCCCTGGTGGAGGTTTTTTTCGGGGTGGGAGGGCTGTTCGACATTGGTCCACATCTCGAACTCTCCCTCGTCCAACTCCTGGCCCAGGGTGGGAGAGGTTACCAGGAGCAGGGAAGGAAGCAGAGCGAAGGTCCATGGTATTTGCATACTTGGCTTCATGTTTTCCTCCGGCCAAGCAATAGCTGACACAAGATTTGTGCCAAAGAAGGGCTTGAGGTATTTCAATGTGTTGCGCTGTTTTTACATGCTCTGAAAAGGGGTATTGTCGGCCCCTGGGTAGAATGCGACCCACTTGTATGTTCCTTTACGCATGGTTCGAAGATGGAAAGGACGGGTACTGGGTTGCCTGGTAGGCAGATGGGATTTCAGGTTGACTTGCATCGCTTGGCTCGTTAGCTTGTGCATCACCTGCAACCTTTTTCAAAGAGGTGATCACATGATTAGGAAAATCGTTCCACTGTTGTCGGTGGCTGTTTTTTTTCTGACACAGGCTTGTGTCAAGCGCCTGCCCGCTGTTTCCGGGGGAGACAAAAAGGTAGTGGCCGGGCACGAGATGAGCTTCGGTTCTCCGGAAAAGATTCCAGAGGGCGGCAGTGTAGTCTGGAGCATGGGGGATGGCTTCAAATACAAGGGCTCGCAAATACGTCATGCCTGGCATAGACCAGGCAAGTACCAGGTGCTTGTTACGGTCACTGACCCGGATGGACAGACTCGAAAGGATTCGTCGACCATAGAGGTGACGAGACCTGCGTTGCTCTCGGTGATTCCTGGTTCGGCCGGTTTTGTCCTCCTGTTCAAGACTCCTGGCGAAAAGCTGAAGAATGTGCCCGTGTTGATGGAACACCTGTTTTCATCGAGTGCAGAGGTCAATTCTACCTTAGCCAAGATCAGGGAGATGCTTGGCTTCGATCCCTTCAGCTCTGATGGATGGAGAAATGCTGGTGTCGATCCCACTGGTGGCGTCGCCTTCGCAGGCCTCAATGGTGGAAGGGATGTGGTGCTTGTGGCTGGCTTGCTCCCGGGTGACCGTGCCAGAAAGACCATCGAGCGACTTTTCTTGGAAGACAAGCAGTTGGAAGAAAAACCTGCTGAAAAGGACTCTTATATTACAGTCGTGGCCAAAAAGGGTGATCCCAAGGCAGTGGAACTCGCCTATATGGATTTCCGTGGTCATATTTGGGTGTCATTTGCCGATAAAAAACAAGACCCGAAACCATCGGCTCCCCAGAAGGGCCCCGTACAGGTGCTTGCCGAGTTACGATCTGCCGGCCTGCAGCAGGGACTGGATGACAACAAGGGCTGGTTCGCCTCTGCCATGGCATCCAGAAAGCAAGAAGGTGCGGCTGAACTTTTCATGTCCAGGGAGTTTATGGAATTTTCCAACAAGGAAGAGGTATCAAGTCAGCAAGAACTTGCAGAGGACAAGGCCTTTATTGAAAAACTGAATTTTGTGAGGGTGGACCTGAACCTGTTGCCCGAGACTATAAAGGCGGAGCTACGCATGGGCTTTGTCGGAAAGGAAGCTGGCCGCTTGGCTGCGGTCATGCGCGCACGAAATGCAGTGCCGGCTTTCAGGTCTACCATGGCCAAGCAGGATCACGTGGCCTTTAAGTGGTCCATGAATCTACCGGGCTTGATTGAAGCCATAGCAGACATTTCAGGAGAAAAGGAGGAGTGGCAGCAGACTCTGGCTGCCATAGACCAGTTCAAGGCTGCCACAGGTATCGATGCAAGAGCTGATCTGCTCGATAACCTGGGTGACAGTGTCATGTTGGCGGGAAGGTTGAAAATTGCCGGAATCTTGGGCCTGGCTGGCCAGGGCGAAAAGAAACGATCTCTGGATGATTACGTGGACGCCTCCATGTTGGTCCAGCTAAAGGATTCCAGGCGCTTCTTCACTGCCATAGATGCCCTTAGTCATGTGGAGGGCATGAGTGAGAGCATCAGGCCAATGCCACAAAAGGGAGCGCGTCTCTGGGGCGTCGGTCCCAAGGAACTTGGTATAGTCCTGTCAAAGGCGGACTCCATGGCTGTACTTGCAAGCTCAGAGGCTGAGGTAAAGGCAAGTCTGGCTCGCTTGGCAAAGCCACAGAAACCGGATGCTCGATGGCCCGAGACCATGGACAAACCGGAATACCAGGTTTGGGGCATGGACCTTCTTCAACTGCGCAAGGACATAGAAGCTTTTGAGCCATCAGCAAAAAATGCATCCGGCCTGATGATGAAGAACATGATCATGATGACTTTGGCTGGAGTTGGAAAACTGGACATGTTGGTGACTAACGCCGTCTTTAAGGACAAGGTCTTGGTGGTGTCTGGTTCTTTGAGCATGAAATAGCATTTTGGAGGTGACGTCGTGCTGATCCACCCAACCCGCACCGGATGGATAGAGGTAGTTTGTGGGTCCATGTTTTCAGGCAAGACCGAGGAGCTGATTCGCAGGCTCAGGCGCGCCGAGATCGCACGTCAGAAGGTGCAGATATTCAAACCAGCCATGGATGTGCGTTATGATAAGCAACAGATCGTTAGCCACAGCGACCAGCGGATGGAGTCCATTCCGGTCAAAGACTCCAAGGAAATACTGGAGAGGGTGGATAAGGATGTGGACGTAGTGGGAATTGACGAGGCACAGTTTTTCAATGACGATCTGGTGGATGTATGCGAGCAACTGGCAAATTCCGGGGTGCGGATCATAGTCGCTGGCCTGGATCAGGACTTTAGAGGCAAACCGTTTTCTCCCATGCCACAGCTTTTGGCGGTGGCTGAATACATTACGAAAAACCTGGCCATATGTGTCG
>JALVPF010000449.1:3679-10273 GCA_027031935.1 Myxococcales bacterium
TATGTGTCGTCTGTGGAGCTCCTGCCAATCGGTCTCAACGTATAGCCAAGTCCAAAGAAAAACTTCTTGTGGGGGCAGCCGATTCCTATGAGGCCAGATGCAGGCATTGCTGGAAACCTGAGCCTGACTTGCCTGTTGGAGAAAAAGATGAGTGACAGGGCATATAGCAAGCTGAAGTATCGTCCAAACGAAATACGTCACCGTTATGGCGCCAACGTACATGTGTTGAGCGATCCCGTCCTGGTGTCTCGTGTTTTGAAACTCTCCCTCCCTTCCACCGCAGCGGTTGAAGGCAACCTGCTGTTGCGTTCTGTTTATCGGGATTTGATCCGGGTGACCATGGCCGCTGAGTTTCCAAGGTGCAAAGTGGCTGAGTTGACCAGGATGGGCCTGGTGGAGCCGGATGGGATCTGGGAAGGGGAAGTCATAGACCCTGATACAAAGGCAGTGTCTGTGGCCCTGGCTAGGGCTGGTTTGATATCATCACAGATCTGTTACGAGGAGATGGGAACCCTGCTGCGTCCGCAGAATGTAAGGCAGGATTTTTTGATGGTCGAGAGGAAAATTTCCAAGACAGGAAAGGTCCTGGGTGCGGATGCTTTCGGTGCAAAGGTCGGTGGTTCTTACGCTGACAGGGTCGTCATCTTTCCAGATCCAATGGGTGCCACTGGTGGTTCCCTGGACCTGGCCATAAAATTTGTAAGGAGACGCGCTGGCGGCAAGAAGATCAAAAAACTGATACTGCTCATGCTGGTCATCACCCCAGAGTTCATAAGGCGGATAACATCTGATCATCCGGACGTGGTGGTTTACGCCGGGAGGCTGGATAGAGGCAGGAGCCACGCAAAGGCTTTGGCATCCCTTCCTGGAGCTTTCCCCAAACTGGAATCAGGACTAAATGAAAATGGTTATGTCATCCCGGGCCTTGGAGGCCTGGGTGAATATTTGAACAACGCCGAGCGATGATACATGGAGTAAGGATGGATAAAATGGATGCGATGGGCCTCAGTGGCGTTACCGAACTCATCCCGGAAGAGAAGATACTTGAAAGAGTTGCACAGCTGGGACACGAGATCACGTCAGATTACAAGGGCAAGGACCTGATTTTGATAGGAGTACTCAAAGGCTGCTTTTTATTCATGGCTGATTTGTGTCGTAACATCTCCCTTCCTCTTTCCTGTGATTTTCTTGGTGTCTCATCCTATGGGAACAGGACCTCCACATCTGGTGTGATAAGAATCACCTCGGATCTTACCCGCCCCATAGAAGGAAAAGATGTCCTGGTTGTGGAGGATATCGTTGATACTGGCCTGACCATGAATTACCTTCTGGAAAACCTCTCGACGAGAAAACCTAAAAGTATCAAGGTTTGTACATTGTTACACAAACCGGCTCGTCAGATGGTCTCCACCCCAATAGACTACCTGGGGTTTTCCATAGATGACGTGTTTGTCATCGGTTATGGCCTGGATTTTCAAAACCGGTACAGAAACCTGCGCTTCATAGGGATCAAGACACAAGACGATCGATAGAGGCAGGAATTTTGATTACAGTCGCGGTCTGAAGTATACATAATAATATGAAAACCAAGTAGCAAGGGAGAATCACATGGCCGAGACATCCAGCGAGGTCCTGCCGGCTCCTGAGAAGCATAAGCGCAAGGGAGGCGGGTTCAGGTTTTTGTTCATGTTACTCGTGATTTTGGCGCTCGTGGGATTCGTGATTTACCACTTCAGCGTCATCAATTCCATGAAGTTTTTTCTGGTACCAGAGGCTGATAAATTGGTGGTCAAGAAGGGGATCTTGTTTCTTTCAGGTAACGAGCCCTATGTTCCTGCCGATCCTGATGACAAGTGGATTTATTCTCCCATCGATCTGCCAGATGGCTTTGGTGCCGAGCAGCGAGTCTTCAGTTCTCTCGCGGAGCTGAATCACTCATTTGCCGCTGTGCTCATAGCTGAATCAAAGAAACTCATCTTTTCTTCAAAGGAAGACGAGTACAGAAAAGGCTTGGGCTATCTCAAGAGATTGGGTGAACTCGAGGGATTGAAGCCAGAGCAGGTAAAGTTGATCATGGCCTTGAATGCAGACGTGGACTATATCGAGGCGAAACGCTCTTACCAGGGTGTGGAGATGACCCTGGAAAAAGCCCTGAAGAAGTTCAAACAGGCCGAGACCTATGGAACGGGGCGCTTTGCCGATGCTCCCAAGTGGATCGCCAAGGTTGAAAAATTGCTGGAGATCATACGAGCCACAAAGGCTGGTGTCATCACAAAGCCGGTGGCTCCCAAGTCGCAGATTCAGCCACTTCAGGAGCTGGATCCAGAGCAAAAGACACCTGCTCAGCCCGATGATCCGCAAAAGGCCGAATCTCTCCCTGAGCCAGCAGGTGTTCCAGCCCCACAGGGGATCTAGTCCCCTTCTATGATGGTCCCGGCCTCACCTCTTATGGCAGGTGCAAGGTTTTCAGGTGAGGTGATGATCGCCTGAGTACCTCCTCCAACCAGGAAGTTGATACAGGCCTGCATCTTTGGCCCCATGGATCCAGCAGGAAAATGTCCTTCTTCCATGAGCTTCTTGGCTTCGCTGACGGTCAGGTGATCAAGTGCCTTTTGGCTTGGCTTGTTGAAGTCCAGGTAAACCTTGTCCACCGCTGTAGAGATGATGAACTTTTCAGCACTCAGGCGGGAGGCCAAAAGAGCCGAAGCATAGTCCTTGTCTATGACAGCCGCAACTCCCTGAAGATCCCCGTCAGCCTTGCGTATGACCGGGATGCCGCCGCCACCAACCGCGATGACCACGAAGCCCGAGTCCACCAGGGAACCTATGGCATCCCTCTCGACGATCTCCTTGGGCAAAGGTGATGCGACGACCCTGCGCCAACCCCTGCCAGCATCTTCCTTCACATCCCATCCTTCCTGTTCAGCCATCTTTTTTGCCGTCTGTTCGTCCATGAATGAACCAATGGGCTTGGATGGTTCCTTGAAAGCCTTGTCTTCGGGGTCCACGAGTACCTGGGTTACAATCGTGGCGACCTGGTTGCTCAGTCCCTTGCGAACAAACTCGTTTCTCAGTGACTGTTGTATCATGTACCCGATGGATCCTTGCGTGTCTGCACCAATGCTGTCCAAGGGAACCGGATGCAATTCCTTCTGGCTCAGCTCTGTCCGTCGCAGTATGAATCCGACCTGGGGTCCATTCCCGTGGGTTACCACCACGTTCCACCCATCCTCGATCATTTCCCTGATGTGATTGCATGTCTCTCTGGTTACCGCGAACTGATCGCTGACTCGTTGATGGTCCTTGTCCTTTATCAAGGAGTTGCCGCCTATGGCGAGGACCGCAAGCTTTCTTTTGCTGGTCATGATGACAGATCTCCTACATGTTACCCATGGTCAAGGCCATGAGCGCCTTTTGCACGTGAAGTCGGTTTTCAGCAACGTCATAGATGATGGACCTGGGTCCGGATGCCACCGCATCGGTGACTTCGTGCCCTCGGTCGATGGGCATGGGATGAGTGAACAATGCGTTCTCGGTTCGTTTCATTTTTTCTTCATCGCAGATCCAATCCGTGTATTTCATCGCCCGCTCGATCTCTTCCGCCTTGTGCAATTCGCCATCGTGGTATGCATCCGGGTGCATCCAGTTGCGTGAATACACGACATGGGCACCATCATAGCACTCCACCGGGTCATGGGAGATTTCGAAGTTTGCCCCGTTGTCCCTGCAGTTTTTCTTCGTCATCTCTATGACTTCCGGATCCAGGTCGTAACCCTCTGGATAGGCCAGTGTCACGTCCATGCCGAAACGGGATGAGATGAGAATGCTCTCCTGCACCGAACACCAGGATCGCGCCAGAGCGCCGTGGCCCCAAACCTGCAACAATTTTTTACCCTTGACGTTCTCGCGACCCATGTGCTGCCACAGACCTTGCATGTCTGCCAAACCCTGGCACGGGTGGAACTTGTCATGAGCCATGGAGACTATGGGGACCTTGGAATATTTGGCATATTCCTCACATAGTTTTTGACCTTCTCCATAAGCAGGTATCTTGTCTTCCAGGATTCGAATGCCGATACCGCATGCGTACCTGCTCATCACATTGGCGGCATCCTCGACGGTCTCGCCGGCTGTCTTTGCCGTCTTCAGGCGCATGGATTTAGGCTCGAGAAATTGAGCATGTCCACCCAACTCGGTGGCTGCAGCCTCGAAGCTTTGACGGGTTCGAACCGAAGGGTTATAGAAAAACATGAAAAATGTTCTTCGATCCAGTATTCGGGCATACTTTTCAGTCCAACGTTCCTTTTTCATGTCTTGTGCCAGTTCCAGCACCTGAATGAGTTCGTCAATACTCCAGTCCTGGGTGCACAACATGTGTTTTCCTTTTAGGCTCATGATGTCAACTCCTTCTTGGATGCCCTGGCGAAACCGACATCTTGTTCGGTTGATCCTTTTGCCGGGCAGGTGTTAGGTTGAACGTATTCGACAGGTAGAACCTCCTGCGAATAGACGTTGGTTACTACCAAACCAGGATGAATACGTCAATGAATAACAATGCAAAAATTTTATTGATTCCCCAGTACTGGACATTCAGTCTCCTTGTGGCGCTTGGGATGGTGTTTGTTTTTCTGACAGCCTGTTCGTCTACTCCTGGCAGCAAGTGGTGCATTGACGGTGACTTGGGACGTTATTCACTTCGCTCCATCTCCGCTTTGGAAAAGGACAAGCCAGGTTGCAGGGCGACGTATTCCTCCCGTTCTGGTGCCGTGGCCAGGGTCTTCGTCAGGCAATACAAGGCGGGCATGTTTGAAGATTCGGGAGTGCCTGTGGAATTTGAAAAACAGATGGTGTTTGTAAAACAGGATACTTCGTCCAAGGAGCTGGTGCTCAGCTGGTATTCCGACGAGATGGCAGTAATCCTCACCGCTGATGGGCTGAAAAAGCCGGAAGGTCCCGTGTTGAGAGCTTATCTTCATCGGTATCCATCCCGGGTGGTAGATCGGGTTGCGGCGGTGGAGAAAGACGTTGAAATGCTGAAAATGTCCAGTCGGCAGGTGCCCTCCGACGCTTCCATTCATCTTAAACTGGCGCGCAATTACAGAAAACTTGGAAATACCATAATGGCGGTAAATGAATACCAGATAGCGGTTGAAAAGGACAGGCATTGCTACCCATGCTATTTCGAAATGGGGACCTTGTTCCGCCAGTTGCGTCACTGGGACCTGTCCATCAGGGCCCTTAGAAGGGCTGTGGCAATAGAACCTCAACTTGCCAAGGCTTGGCTGGAGTTGGGTGATGTTGCTTTTTATGTTCAAAATCGTCTGGAGGCCATCAGGGGCTATGAAAAAGCTCTGGACATTGGACTCTCCGGCAAGGACAGACAACGGGCCAGCTCCAGGCTGGAAGAGTTGCACAATGGAAAGTTCATGATACAGCTTCTTCCTGGGGTAAGGGCTTCTTCCAGGCAAAAAGAAAAATGATCACGAGATGGATGAGGTCTGAAATCATCCGGGCTTCTGCTATCAGCTTTCTGTGGAAAGAGTTATTATGCCTTGACTAGCTCAAGGTATCCCGAGTACATTGGCTTTCGGTGAAAGGACCGGGAAAACCTCGATATTTGTGGGCCTTGACGGGCTGAAATGTCGAAGAAATTGCTCGGTGCATGATGAGTTACAGCTATGTGATGCAAATTGCAAGGGAGGAGACGGGCGATGGAGCAGTTCAATGGCGTAAAAGTTTTTTCAGCCACCCTGGCCCGGAATCGGGAGGAACTGGGGGAAAAGGTTACACAGTGGTTGCAGAGAAATCCCAACTGCAAGATCGTTGACATGAAGGTGGTTCAGTCAAGCGACCGGGAGTTCCACTGTATATCCATCGTGTTGTTTTATAACGAAGTTTTATCTTGATCACGGGCTTGGGCTCTGTTGCATGGACTGATTTTCATTTGGCTTGTGGAGCACGGCTTTTGTCCGCAGAACGAGGTTTCTTGAATAAATGGCACCCAAGAAGATCCTGATAGTGGAGCATGACAAGGAGTTCGCTCTTTCGTTGGCAGCTGTGTTGAACCAGGGTGGAGCCGAGCACCGCTTTTCAACTGTAGATCGAAGCAAGAAGGCCATGCGTGAGGCAAAGGAGATGCAGCCGGACCTGGTTATTCTCAGGGCCGAGACTCCAGGCATGTCTGTATACAATTTTTGCACACGCTTGAGAAAACACGAGACTCTGCATAGTGTGCCCATCATCTTCATGTCCTCTGAAGCGACGGAAGAAGCAATACAGCGGCATCGCGAGGGCAAGCATGCTGCTGACGTGTATTTCATGATCCCCTTCGACATGGAGGAATTTAGACTGAAGGCTTTCGAGTTGATGGGGGAACACCCCCCGGATATCTCCGAGCCGGAAGCGACGGAGCAAGCGCAGGATGTGGGTGCCTTGCAGGATGTGGATGAATCGGATTTGAACCTGGAGCAGGAGCCACAGGCCGAAGGTGAACAGGAGCCACAGGCCGAAGGTGAACAGGAGCCACAGGCCGAAGGTGAACAGGAGCCACAGGCCGAGGGGGGACAGGAACCACAGGCCGAAGGTGAGCAGGAG
>JALVPF010000450.1 GCA_027031935.1 Myxococcales bacterium
CGAAACCTGCGACCAGACCGCACCTCCCCAGTGGAGGATGATTCCACTCCAGCCCACCGCCCACACATCCGAAGAAGCGCTTCCCCAGATGCCGCTGAGATATTCGTTCGTCCCGCTCTCGACCTGTGACCAGGTTTGACCATCCCAGTGAAAGAAGGTTCCAGTCCAGCCCACTGCCCAGACATCTGAAGAAGTGCTTCCCCAGATGCCAACGAGATGCTCCGTGGTCCCGCTCTCGACCTGTGACCAGACCGCACCATCCCAGTGGAGAATGGTTCCATCATTACCCACCGCCCATACATCCGAAGAAGAGACTCCCCAGATGCCTGAGAGCCACTCCGTGGTCCCGCTCTCGACCTGCGACCAGACTACACCGTCCCAGTGGAGGATGCTTCCATCTTCACCCACCGCCCAGGCATCTGTAGAAGAGATTCCCCAGATACTACGAAGATAATCGTTAGTCCTGCTCTCAAATTGCGACCAGGCCACACCATCCCAGTGGAGGATGCTTCCATCTTCACCCACCGCCCATACATCCGAAAAAGTACTTCCCCAGATGCCTACGAGCGAGTCAGTGGTCCCGCTTGCAACCGGCAACCAAGCAACACCGTCCCAGTGGAGGATGGTTCCATCATTACCCACCGCCCAGACATCTGAAGAAGAGACTCCCCAGATGCCTGAGAGCCACTCCGTGGTCCCGCTCGCAACCTGCATCCAGCCAGTACCGTCCCAATGAAGGATGGTACCATTTTCACCCACTTCCCAGAAATCCGAAGAAGAGGTTCCCCATACGGCTTCCAGAATGTGTTCCTGAGGAAGCGGATTGTACCAGCACCAGTTGTCGGTGCTGCATATGGGAACACAGTCGGTGTCCTTACCATCGGTTGCTCCGTCAAAGTCATCATCAATTGCATTTGAACACCTGGGGTCGTAATAGGGCCCCTCAGAAAAAAGCAAACAGTTGGTGCAGTCGGAATCCTCAGAATCGGTCAATCCGTCGCAGTCGTCGTCCACTCCGTTGCTGATCTCTTGTGCACCGGGATGTACGTCGGGATTGCCGTCGTCACAGTCCTGGCCGAGGCACGTGTCACCATCTCCGTATTCGTCACCGTCCTCATCGTCGCAGACGCCGGCACAATGGTTTTGCGACCACTCGTAACCAGACTCGCAGTCGCACCGAAAATCGGAGGCCCCGCTCTGCACGCAGGTGCCGGATATGGCATGTGTGGTGGTACACGGATCGGGATCGCAAGGATCGCCGGTCTGTACGTTGCTGCAGCATGCCGACACGAACAGAAAAAATCCTAAAAGCAAGGTCCGGAGATTCAAACTATTTCCGAATATCATGCTTTCCTCCTTTTCCAGAAGGCTGAAATGAATGGAATACGGGTTCAAAGCACTGGTGCTCTTTCACCATTCGATGCTTCGCAGACTTCGTTGACTTGTTTGTAGCTGCTACAATGATGCCATGCAACAAAATATCACCTACCAACCGGCAAGTTTTATACCTGCGCCCACTGTCACGCCGCCTTCCTTGTCAGGCATTACGAATGGCGCCACGCTCAAGCTCTGCTCGGTCCCGTCATCGAGCACACTACTCCAGATGGTGAATCCAAGTCCGGCCGCTCCCAGTCCCGCCTGGAATATTCCAAAGTTTCGAAAACCAGGATCTCTACTATGCCATTCTGAAGCCATGACAAGGCCGCCAAAGGCCATATTCAAGGCTCCAAAAACATACCCATAGGTTCTCCATGCTGAAGGAGATTTTCTGCCACGAACGGCATAGCTGAAGTTTCCTATCGTGCTGATGGCACCGTTGACCAGGACCGGGCCCTCGGTGACAAGAGTGAGGACTACAACAACAACTGCAGCATTTCCATAACCATCTGCACTGCACTTTTGAGAGGGCAGTTGTGTAGCTAGCAGCGCAAAACTCAATGTAACAGCGAATAACTTTGGCATGGAAGAACTCTTGATAACTTTTGCGAGCATTACAGCCTCCTTTTGCTTTTCACTCGGAATACAAGCAAACACAGTGCCAAAACGACCAGCAAGTATTTTTTGATAGCCAATTGATAACAAAGAGTTCTTTGAATTCACAAAGGGTGAAGCACAGTCACGGTGTGCGCAGGAAGATACAAACTGTTCGAAGATCTCAAGCATCAGATCATCACCAGGCGCCACAGATAATTGCAAAACAAATTGACATAAAAATATATAACGGTATAACATTATTACCATGAAGACTTCCATTGATATACCTGACAATCTTTACAGACAGGTCAAGGCCAGAAGCGCTCTTCTGGGTAAGAAGGTGCGGGAACTGACCATAGAATTGTACGAGAAGTGGCTCGAGGATCAACAATCCGAGCCCGTGCAGCCAGGCACCCACGAGTCTTTGCAAGCATGGTTCCAGGCAGCGGACGACTCCTTCGACAAGGCACCTGAGGGTTCGACAGCACGAAAGATACTCAATCGACAACGCGACCGCCTGGAACCCGGAGATTAGCCATTGGTAATCGATGCCAACGTTTGGGTTGCCGCTGCAGATCCTGCGGATCGCTTCTGTAAAGAAAGCCGCAAATTCATCACTCGCACGCTTGATGAGAACAAGAAAATCCATTTGCCTACCTTTGCGCACGTGGAGATAGCCTGTGCGCTGTCGCGCAGGCTGCGCGATTCACACAAGGGACAGCAACTTGCCGGGATGGTGTTCGACATCCCGTCCATCCGGGAGATTGCACTGGATACGAAGCTTCTTGCCGACGCAGTCCGGATAGGCAGCGAATATTTCCTTCGTGCCGCAGACGCCATATACCTTGCTGTAGCGAGAAAGCTATCCGTAGAACTCATCAGTTGGGACAAAGAGCTGATTCAGCGCGCTGGTGCTATTTCACCATTCGATGCTTCGTAGACTTTGTTTGATGACTTCTTTGCAGCTGTCTCGACACTAAATTCAATAGAGAAATCCGAACAACCACAGAGGCACCACCCTTGCCTGCCCCATCTCAATGTCATCACGTACCACAAAACCATCTTGGTGCCCGGCCAGCTGTTTTCGACTCTTGCGCCGACCGCCAATCTCGAAGCGATGGCGGCCATCGACGACGAAGTCACCCTCCTTGGCAGCCCTGACGTCGTATCCAGCAGCTCGCAATTGGCTCGCGAAGAAGGTCTCCCGCAGGGTGCCTATATGGTCGTCGAGGGCCAGTGGCCAACCCATCACAGGCAGCAGCCCGGCGTTGTCCGGAAACAGCTTGGCTGGTTTTCGGGTCAGGGTGGCTCCCGAGCCTTCCGGCATGACACCGACCAACAGACCCGCCATATCGAGATGGGACAGGTAACTGTAAAGAGTGGGCTTGGAAATCCCCAGGTCGGCAGACAGGCGTTCGATGTTGAGTTGGAAAGGAGGAGATCCAGCAACCTCAAACAGAATCTTCTTCAGAACCGGTACGCC
>JALVPF010000451.1 GCA_027031935.1 Myxococcales bacterium
TTTCCCGTATGCTTGTTTTCCCAGTATCCTTGGGGGCGTAGTATTTCATCGATGGATCCTTTCGATCGCATGCTCATCGCACAAGCCAAAGTCGAGAATCTTCTCCTCGTATCTCACGATAGTAAGCTCGAAAAATACGATGTCGCTATCCTGTGGACATAGATGAACCAGAGGCAAAATCAGGGATTGTCTTTGTTATTGACAGCGAGAGTCCTGTTTACTATGTGTTTCGTAATAGGTCATGACAGGGGAAAAAAATGAAGGAAAAGAAATATTCCAGGAGAGAAATCTTCAAACTCACAGGCAGGATTACCTTGGCAATTGGAACCGGGGTTGTCACAGCTACCTCGCTTTCGAACTGTGGTGACACCAACGGTAACATGGATGATGGAGGAATGTCTGACGGAACAGACGCCGGATATGACCTGGCATCTGCCAAGACTCTTTCATCCCGAGCGTTCTCTCCAGTTGAGACCTGAGCTGGAAGAATCTGCTTTTGCACGTAACCATTGTAAACGCAACTCCATTAGGGCTAAGAGGCTTTTCCGAACGGACACTGGCTTACCTGGCCGGGCGTATAGAACAAGCTGGTAACAACGTCGAGTTAGTACTTGCAAGTGAAACGACCAGGTTACGAAAACTGTTGACCAAAACCGATGTTCTCTGCCTTGGTAACTTGAGGCCGGGTTTTGACCTGGCTTTGGCGGGCATGTTGGCAAATAGCAGTATTCCCATGGTCTACATTCCATACGAATACGGTTTTTGTGGTCCTGGCACTGTGGATTGTCATGAATGCGGGATAAGCCATGTCTGCGATCATTCTGATCGTCTCGTCATATACAAACAGTTGGCTCGTTCCGCTTCGTTGATCATATATTGTTCTCCTCTTCAGCGTGGTGTCAGTGAATCCTTTGTCGGTGCTTATCCAGAAAAGACGATCTTAGCACCTCCTCCGGTACTGCCTTCTGTCAATATGCAAGCGGCTAGGACTGATCCGGAAGAGAAAGATCACGTTGCCTTTCTTTCCGGTAACGATCATGGTGAATTGCTGAACATCAAAGCCCATGCTTTATATATTCAGTATTCACATCCAAAGATCGCTGACCGGGTGATTGCCTATGGTAGCGATGTCCAAGATTACGAGGCTTCGAATACAGAAAAATTGATTTTTGAACGATACCTCCCCATAGGCGAGCAACGTAACGAGATATTGAATAGAGCTTCTGGTATAGTGTGCCTTCCTTCCAGGCCCATGCCCTTCGGTGCCGATGCCTTGGCCATGCTACATGCAGGAAAAAAATCCTACACAAATAGACTGGTGGGCTTCAAGTCCTATCCGGTGGATCTAAGCATGCCTGAAGTCTATGCAAATGAAGTTGAAACCTCCTGGGGTCTTATCGAGGAAGAACTGAAAAAACTTTCGTCAAATAACACTAGGAATACAAATCCACCTCATGAGCCAAACTTTGAGCGGCCATTGCTGTGGTGCCACAGCATGGGGCTGGGGGACTCGATAAACATATTGCCAACAGCCAAGGCACTTGCATCCCTGGCAGATTTTACGTGTGTCGTTCCCGATAACCACCTTCGAATTCTTTCGTCCCAGGTGGATGCAAAAGTAATTGCTGATGGCGACTTTGACATCGCATCGGATCATGGAGAACACGATCTTGTCATAGAAGTCTCGGTCGCCATGAAAAATCATCATGAGAGATTTTATAAGGGCGATATCTGTGGTGAAAGGTGGATCAGGATTGACTTGGCGGAACAGGCAAATGCATACCAATCAGTCTTCGAAAACCTGCTGTCTTTTTTTTCCAGGGCAAAGCTTGATGTTGCCGTCAATGGACCACAGTTGAAACTTTCGCGAAAACTCCTCGTGTCATCCCGGAGGAGATTGGCAGAAGCAGGGATAGATGGCGGCAGGGATTTGGTGGTCAGTATTCAGCCAGGAGCCGGGCGAAATTTCAAACGATGGCCGGCTGAACGATTCGGTAAATTGTGTAATCGCATCAGGGAAGAACTCAATGCAAAAATTGTACTTCTTGGCGGTTTGAATGAGGACGATCTCATAGATGCTGTTCTGGACGAGGAACCGAATTGTGAACTGGTCCTGCGTCAACTGCCTGCACTGGAATTGGCCGGTGTAATAGCTTCCAGTACATTGTTTCTGGGAAACGATTCTGGTTTCACCCATGTGGCTAGTGCTTGCGATGTACCAACAATAGGGCTCTATGGACCTACTGCGCCATCCAAATGGGCCCCGGTACATCCACTTTTCGAATTGGTGGCAGCAAAGGACAGCGAAGGAAAACGACAAACCGACATGAGGTTCATCTCCATAGGGCAGGTGGTGGAAGCAGTAGAAAAGCTTTTGAAAAAATCGATGACTCGATGGCCAAGCGACGGTGCTTTGAAGTTCATCGTAAACCCGACTCTACGGTCTACCTCGACTACTTGGTCCACCAGTGATGTCCGTATTGACGTATCCGGTGAGTCCTTGGAAAAAATTGTTGATAGATGTCGCAAGCCTTGTTCTTTTCAAGATCTTGAAAATGATTTCAAAGAGGATCTTGTCGATTTTGTCCTGAGCACCGGTGTTATAGTTCCAGTCTGGGCTAAGGCCTTGATAGAAAAAGCAGTATCGTTCGCTGAATCCAAAGGTGGAACCGGGCGAAGCGAAAAATTCCTGACGCAGCATCCACTTTGCGCCTATGTAATAGAATCTGGCTTCCAACATGTCTTTCCTGTGCTAGCCATGTTGGACGTTCTTCCAGGACCAGTTTTCACCACCGGCACAAGGGTAGCTGATCGTTTATCTAAAAAGGCAGAAGTAATCCAGGTAGAAGAAAAGCACCTGGCTATGGCTTTGAGCGAACACGGTATTGATGTGATTCTCTCAACCAGTCAACGCATCGCGCCAGATATGCTCCGCGCTAGCTCTAGACGGAAAATCGTCTTCATAGGTCACGGAGATTCAGACAAGTCATACGGGCAAGGACCAAAACCCAAACCAAGTTTCGTACACCACAAGATCAACCGCTCGTTCGATCTTCTGACCGTGGCTTCACATTTTCACATGGCGCGCTATAACACTCAGTCCAGCGTCCTGACCGGATATCTAAAGCATGACCTGTTCTTGAAACAAAAGTATTCATCTCGTCCCAAGAATCCTGGATGGGTTCTTTGGGCACCGAGTTGGGGACGCCATAGTTCAGTAGACGCTTGGTTAGAGCAGGTCGTGGAAAGCACTGGAAATCTGGGGTTAAAATGTGTACTCCATTTTCACCCATACAGTTACGAAAGAGAAGCACACCTGGTTCAGCGTGCACAAGCCTTGGTTATACGACATTCTCATTTTACAATTGCACATTGTTTGAACATCCTGGACGCCATGGCTCCATGTGAACTGATGTTGGGTGATGTCTCTACCACTTGCTACGACTGGCTCATGT
>JALVPF010000452.1 GCA_027031935.1 Myxococcales bacterium
GAATGGCGCCGTACACAAGAGCCTGACCATCAACATGACAGGTGAAGGGGTCACACCGGAAATACAGGTGTGCGTTACGGATTGCACGGGTGACGAGACAGGAGCGGACTGCCAGAGCAAATCTCCCATATGCAATGATGAAGTTGCACCAGCCGACCTGAACCTTCCTTTTGGTGACGCGGACATGGACACCAGGATCAACAGGAACGTGGTAATCAAAAACCTTGGAGATCGTCCGCTTCAGATTACAGGGCTTTCGTTTTCGTCAGGTGACTACAACCAGTTCGGCTTCGACACCTCGGGAACCGAAATACCAGGCGTGCTACCGGCGGGCCAGCAAGCAACCATACAGGTGTATTACGATCCAGGTACAGGAGGAGAGCACACTGCATTTTTGCAACTGGTGTCCAACGATGTAAACGAGCGCGAGATCAAGATAGTCCTTACAGGTCGAGGCATGGCTCCAAGAGTTTGCCCTGATCCCATGGCCCTGGATTTTGGAAATGTCTCCACGGGCCAGTCCCTTGAAAAAAGCTTTACTGTCACCAATTGTGGTCTTTTGGACCTCGATCTGAACGACCTGGCCCTGGCTTCCAACACTTCGAGCGACTTTACCCTGGTGTCAAATCCTGCTCCTGTAACCCTTACCCCCGGCAACTCTGTGGAGGTTACAGTCAGGTACTCACCCATGGAATCAGGAAGTGATTCTGGTGGAGTGGATATATTCTCCTCGGATCCAGCTTCCGATCCCAACTCCGGTCTTACCGGCACGGTCGCGCTCCTGGGCAAATCCATACCCAAGGCCTGCGACATCCAGGCAACACCATTTGCCGTGACCTTTGGTTCGGTGGTACAGGGCACAACCGGAACGGTGAACCTCGTGGTATCCAACCAGGGTACAGACACCTGCACCCTGAACGATGTACAGATAAGCACAAACACGGCAGACAACGAATTCGGCCTCGGTCAGGTACCAAGCCAGAACACCGACTTCGAACCCGGCGATACGCTTATCGTCACGGTCAACTACACTCCTGCCAACCTGGGACACGATACCGGTGTGCTTAGCCTGTTTGGAAACGACAAGGACGGTAGCGAGATCAGGGTCGATCTCAACGGAGAAGGTGTGGACGCCGTAAGCTGCGATCTTGTAGTTACACCAAGCGCGGTGCAATTCGGAACCACAAAGACCAACCAGACGAGAGCCCTGGTGGTCACAGCCACCAACAAGGGCCTTGGCCCATGTAACGTCACAGAGGTGGCAGTATCACACAACTTCATGCCCGGTTTTGCCGTAGGAAGCGAGTTCGAGATAACCGCAGGGGCTCAAGGGGGGTCCTTCGTGCTAAACCCCAAAGGACAGCCCAACAGCCAGCACGACATAGAGATAACATTCTCCCCCACCACAGAAGGACTGGAAATAGGCCAGCTGTGGCTTCACACTGACGACGATCCCGACTTCATGATGCAGGGCCTGGCGTGCATAGGACCTGGCATGCAAAGCCCCATGCAGGGAGACGCATGTATAAATCTCTCTGGGAGATCGGCGGCGTCCGATATAGAGGTGGTACCGAGCGACCTGGACTTTGGAGTTGTCACAGTAGGCTGCAACTCCCCGGAACTGCAGGTCACGGTATACAACCTGGGCACCATAGCCCTGAACGTGGCTGATATCTACCTGGAAGATCCCGCTGATCCCAATTTCGAAATACGACAGGCTCCGGCAGTACCCTTTTCCCTCAATGGCGGTCAAAGCTTCCAGGTAAAGCTGAGGTACCACCCACAGGACACCAACGTGCACAGGTCTGCACTTTACATAGTGTCCGATGCGTCCAACGATGACATGCTGGTGGTTCCCCTCTTCGGAAGAGGAACTAACATCTCCGACCAGACGGATGTTTTCCATCAACCCACAGAAGTCAAGTCCGACGTCCTGTTCGTGGTAGACAACTCCGGCTCCATGCAGGAAGAGCAAAATGCCCTGGCAGCGAACTTCAGCTCCTTTATCAGCTCTGCCATCAGCATGAGCGTGGACTTTCACATTGGAGTCATCGCAACAGAGGTAAACGATCCTGAGACAAATGTCGGCGATCCTGGACGCGATATCATACCAGGAGTTCTGATACAGGCTCCTGGAAGACCAAAGATCATAATCAACACCACCAGCGATTTACAAAACGCATTTGATGACAACGCCCGTATCGGCACATGCTGCTCGGACGAACAGGAAGCAGGTCTGGAGGCAGCCTGGATGGCCCTGAGTGAACCCCTGGTGAACGATCCTGGAGCAAACGCAGGATTTTTACGTGAGGATGCTAAGCTTTACATCATCTGCCTGTCGGATGAACAGGATCAGTCCAGGGGCGACCCTGACTTTTACGTGGACTTTTTCTCTTCCATTAAGGGATTCAGAAACCCGGAACGCATGGCAGTATCTGCCATTGTCGGCCCATCACCTGATGGCTGCCAGGGTAGTGGTGGCTCTGCCGATAACGGTAGCCGCTACATAGAGGTTGCAAACCGCACAGGCGGCATAGTGGAATCCATCTGCACCAGCGACTGGGCTCAGGCGCTGAACAACCTGGGAATAGACGCATTCGCCGCCATCCGTGAATTCCCCCTGTCGCGCCCTGCCGACGCAAGCACCATCACCGTAACGGTCAATGGATCCACCGTGTCCAGGGCATCCTGCGAAGGTTGTGCAGACGGCTGGACATATTACTCTGACACCAACAGCATCTTCTTTGGCGACAACGTGGTGCCTGACAGGGGCGACACCATAGAAGTTCATTACACAGCATCCTGTAATCCATAGGACATTACGATCCAGGGAGGATACACAAAATGACCTTGGGACAATTGCGCCTGTGCTCCATAGCAGTGATACTCCTGGCCACACCACTTATGGCTGCAAGCTGTGACCAAAACAAGAAACCGGGCGCGCCCGTTTCCGCAAACACGTCCAACCCAGGGGAGGGTCGCAATATGAAAGAAAACACAGCGAACTCGCCACTTGACGTTTTTCAGCCCCAGGTTGCCGGAAGGTTTTATGACTCCAATCCCGACAGGCTCAGGGATCAAATCGAAAAATATCTATCCATGGCAACAAAGGACAACCCGAAGCTAGCAGGAGATCTTCTGGGCATCATCGTCCCTCATGCAGGATACCCATACTCAGGTCCTGTGGCAGCCCACTCATTTGCATTGCTAAAAAAACGCAAGTTCACCCGCGTGGTGGTGCTGGGACCGGCCCACCATCGCGCTTTCTCGTCCCCTGCCCTGCTGGATGCAGACGCTTATGCCACCCCCCTTGGAAAAATTGCCATCGACAAAAAAGCAGTGGCCAAACTCCAATCCATGGGCGCAGGATATATCGATCGGGAAAAATTTTTTGGTGAACATGGCCTGGAAGTGGAACTACCATTTCTTCAAGTTACGCTGGGTGATTTCAAAC
>JALVPF010000453.1 GCA_027031935.1 Myxococcales bacterium
TCTGGGGGGAGCCTGAAGGATGTCGGCCACCAGACCAACCACCTGGCTCTGCTCACCTTCGCTTCGGGCATGTTTCATCACCTGTTGCACACCGCTGAGGCATCCTTCGTAGTTACGCTCTATTTCTTTCAGTGATTCGAGGCGGGAACGCCGGTTTCCGATCTCTTCTCTAAGGGCCATGACCTTTGCATCGCCCTGGGCGATCTGCGACTGGATTTCCGCCAGGTTGTTTTCCTCGAATTCCCTTCGCTCGATGAGTTCCAGGTGCATTTGGCGAAGTCCGCTGAGACGTTCCGTTTGCTCCTGCTGTTGTTTTTCAAATCTTTTTCGTTGCTGCCCGAGTTCCTCTCGCTCGGCCTTTGATTGACCCAATCTACCTTCAAGATCCAGCAGGTGTTGATTCAAGGTAGCCAGTCTGGATCTGAGTTCGGCGGTCTCTTCCCTTGAGCGAAGCTGAGCCTGACGCCGCCGGTCTATCTCTTCTTCCATGGAGCGTACTTTCATCGACTGGCTTCTGTGTACATCTTCTCTTTCCGAAAGCCTGCTTGCTGCATTCGAGTTCAACTCGTCCATTTCCTCCAACTGCTGCTCGGCCAGCTGGATCTCCTTTAGCAGTTGCTTCTGCTGTGCCTGCAGCGCCTCTATCTCCGCTGCAGATTCCTGGCTCCTGTCGGAAAGGGTCTTGACCTCACGGTTGAGAAACTCGATGTTCTGTTCGTTTAGTTTGATCTGATTGTCCGTGGACAACAGGGCTTCCTGCAGGTCGGAAAGATGACGGTCATCGTCCAGCAGTCTGGTCCTGTTCTGCTCCACCTCGGAATCTATACGTGAGAGTTCGCTCTGAAGTTTGGCTTCATCAGCTCTGAGCTTGTTCTCCTTGTTTCTCAGATGCCTGATGATCGCTTGATTTGCCAGGTAGGCGTGAGTGGCCGTGTGGAGTTCTATGTCACGCAGTTTGTCTCGGAGTTTGTTGAAGCGGGCAGCCTTGCGGGCCTGGCGCTTGAGTGACCCCATGTTGCGCTTTATCTCCTGCACCACGTCAGCCACTCGCAGGAGGTTCTGCCGGGTTTGGTCCATCTTGCGTTCTGCTGTCTTTTTTCGCGCGCGGTATTTGCTTATTCCAGCGGCCTCTTCGATGACATGTCTGCGCTCCGTTGGCTTCTGGGTAACCAAGAGCCCTATCTGTCCCTGGCCGATGATTGAATATGCCCTGGTGCCCACACCTGTACCCATGAACAGCTCTTGTACGTCCAACAGCCTGCATGGAGTGCGATTAATCAGGTACTCGCTCTCACCAGACCTGAACAGCCTCCTTCCCACGCTGATGTCCTTGTAGTGAGCATATTCAGGAGGAACATTGCGACCGTCGTTTTCAAAGGTGATCTCCACCTCGGCCATGCCCATGGGGGGTTTTGTCTCGCTGCCTGCGAATATCACATCTTCCATGGCCTTGCCTCGCAACATTCGAGTGCTCTGTTCACCCATGACCCATCTGATGGCATCCACGATGTTGGACTTGCCACAACCGTTGGGGCCTACCACGCCTGTTATCCCATCATCGAATTTTAGCTTTGTTCTTTCGAGAAAGGATTTGAATCCGAATATTTCAAGTCTTCGTATTTTCAACCTAGTGCTCCAAATATCTATGTATGGCAACGTATTATGACGTAATGCCTTACGTGGTTTATTAACTCCTTGATATTCTTATCATTTAGTAACGAGCCA
The DNA here is from genome assembly GCA_027031935.1 of Myxococcales bacterium. Taxonomy (GTDB): domain Bacteria; phylum Myxococcota; class B64-G9; order B64-G9; family B64-G9; genus JALVPF01. Next base: position 1,726 of record JALVPF010000453.1, read on the forward strand.
AAATATCATAGTAAGCATGGGGTGTAAAGCAAAAACCACAGCAGGATGTAGGGGGCTGAAAAGTCTACTCAATATCTGGTGTTTTTTCCCTTGAATTGTCTTCAGTATGAAAAATGTCTGCAAATTCTCTGAAAACAGGATCATCCATGAGCCAGGACCTGACTTTATTTTCGTCCAGGTTCAGGGCCTTGCGGAGATATTTGAGCGCTTCAGCCTTGTTGCCGGATTCAGCGTTGATGGCTGACAGGTTATACAAGGCATAGATGTGATCAGGAAAGCGGTCGAGCAGTTCCGAGAGGAGTTTTGTTCCGACCTCTGGAAAGCCTGCATGGACGTAAGCCAGACCCAGGTCCATGGTGATTTCCGGATCTCCGGGGAGTTCCTTGAGAGCACTTTTGAAGTAGGTGATGGCGTCGTGGACCCTGCCTTGATCCATGGCAAGGGCTCCACACTCCCTGTTTACGATGGGATCATCCGGAGACAGCTCAAAGGCGGCATCCAGCGCCTTCCTGGCTTCGGTCATTTTACCTTGTTCGGCATAGGTTGAACCCAGCTGAAGCAAGGCTTCAAGCTGCCTGGGATCCAGTTCAAGGGTGGAATGCAACTGCTTGATGCCCAGATCAGGTGCAAATTTCGTCAGGAATATTCCCAGGTGGAGGTGAGTGGTGGAGTTTTCCGGGGCCAACTTTACCGCTGAGATAAGGTCTTCCAGTGCTTCAAGGGTCCGACCCTGTTCCATCAGTACCGAGGCCCGGTTGATTCGAGGGAAGGCTGCGTCCTTGTCAAGGTCTATGGCCTTGGAAAACTCGCGTATTGCTTCATCTAGCCAACCTCGGTCAGCCAACTCGATGGCTCGTTGGTTTATCGCTTCACTGGAGGACTTGTTTTGTATTCTTCTGTCCATGGCGGGTGGATACTAGACCGAAGCAAAGAAATGATCAAAAGCATTTTTAAGATAAGAGCATGGAAGATTTTCATGTGCTCTGTTGATGTACCTTTCAAATGCCGCTCAAAACGCCCACAGTGATCCTGTGTTCATTCGCTTCCAGGCCATCTCTTACACGGGCGAAGGTGTATTCGGCTACGAGTTTCAGGTTGGTCAGCAGCAGATAGCTGATGTTTGCGCTGTAGGCTTCCTGCCGAATTTTTGGATCGTCCGAATCCACATAGTTGAACAACAATACCACCTGCATCTGCGCCGGGTCATTGAGGACATTGGCGATGGCCTGGGCTATGAATCCCTGGCTGAAAAGTGGGCTGGTCTCCCTAGTTGTGCCATAGGTGGGTTTGATATCGCGGCGCTGTATATATTGCAGGTTCAGCTCGGCCTTTCCCATGGCCAGGGATATATCGGGACCCCACAGGTTCAGTTCGTTGTTCCATTTTTGTCCATCCGAAGCGCGGGTCAGTTCCTCCTTGCCGTAATAGGCGAACAGTCCTAACCTGACTGGTCCAAGCCTTTGGGTAAGGTGAACAGAAAAATGCTTGAACCTGTCGATATCGAAGTTTTCTGCAAGCTCGCCTTCACCCAGTCCTGATCCATTGGAGATGCTTGCTGTCAACTCCAGTCCCATGTCAAACCAGTATTGAAAGGCAATCCCTCTGTCGTAGGAAAGGGCTGTCGAACTTTCACCTGGTTTGACTTTGTAAAAAAGATAATCCTGAAAAGTGGGCCTCAGGTTGTGTCTGAATATACCGAAGGGCATCTGAAACTGCCCCACGATCAAATCCAGATTTGAACCGAAAAGATTGTTGAACCTGAGGAGTGCTTGTTCGATACCCGTCTGCTGGTCAAACTCCCCCACAAAGAAACTCACATAGTAGGCTATGTCATAGCCCAGGTCGCCACCGGAAAGCAGCTTGAGCGCCCACGGGACCTTGAACTCGTCGGAGGTTTCATCACTGCTCCTGGTTGCGAAATCAAAATACATCTCCGTTCGAATGGCCAGGGGAAGGTCTTTGAGAAGAAAAAGATTGTCATCACCAATATCTTTATAGGTTTTATGTTTGAAATTTTCTTCATCGGATTTGAAGGAATTAGTCGCAAAATCTCTGCCGTATTTATTGAGTTGCGGAAAAGAACTGTGACACATGGAGCATGAGAGCCCGTGCTTGCGCGAAAATGCAGGTATTGCCAGGCAAGGGCTTACAGACATCCATGCAATCATCGCAAGAGATAGGGCATAGGGGATGGATTTATGTCCAAACATTCTTTGCTCCTGTGTCCTGGATTTCATGGTTTTCTATGGGCAAAGCTACTCGAATGCCGTGAAAATATCAACGCGGTTTTTGGGCCCTAATGACCACGAATCCACCTTGACCATAGCCTTCCTTGATTTGAAGATCCTGATCTTGGGTATCACCACCCAGCATAGTCTGGACAAAAGCAAAATCTCCAAATCCCGCCTGTCTGCAGAGGGTGATCAGCTGATCTGTGGAGAAGAAGTTGGCTTGTTCATAGAAAAGGCTCGAAGTTTTCTTTTTCTCGTACTCTTGACCCAGGCTGCTGTTTGCATCAATGAAAGCGAGAATCAAAGAACCCCCGGGTTTCAATACACGATATGCTTCCGAGAGGCTTTTGAGCGCGTCGTCTACGAAGCAGATGGTGGTGACCATGAGGACCATGTCCAAGGACCTGGTTTTGAATTCAAGATCTTCTGCTGTCCCCGGGACCACGTCTATTCCACGGGTCCGCGCTTTTTCTGCCATGACCTCGCTGGGCTCGACACCTTTCCAGATTCCCAGTGGCGCTGCGAAAAGCCCACTTCCTACGCCTACTTCAATGCCGTTTTCAAATGATGGTAATATGTTGCGTATCGCCCTTAATTCCGCATCGTAAAGATCCTTGTGCTTTTCGAACCAGGATTCGTACTGTTGCAGATTATGGTCAAACGGCTTGGTTTTGGGCATAAGGATCTCCTGCTTTTTAAAATGATTAGAACTGATCAATTGTTATCTGGTGTCAAAGAAAGTATCAACTGAAGAATTCACGGTATAATGGATATGGACAAACAGGATCTGGCACCACATTGCAGACTTAGCCCTTGATCTGCCGGGATGATTTATGCATTATTTGGCATGTAATGTTTGAAATCTCCTTGAAACAGAAAGGACTGACTAATGAGCGAATATTCCTTCAAAAACGTGGCAATAGTTGCCTGTGGTACCATGAGCCTGGAGCTTAACAAGCTTCGGGAAGAGGGTTTTTTGGATACAGAGCATCTTCTTTATACAACTCCAGGTTTGCACCAGGACATGAACGAGTTGGAGAGTCAGCTGGTCAAGCAGGTCAACAAGGCCAAGGAGAGGGCAGGAAAGGTTATAGTGGTTTTCGGTGGAAAGTTCTGTTACGTCAACGTGGACAATCCCATGCGAACCATGAGCGTCATCATAGACGAGATGGGACCCGATGTGGCGCGCATCGAGGCGACACATTGCATGGACATGATCGCCGACGATGAACAGCGAAAGAAGATACAGCAAGAACTGGTGGGGGATGAGCCAGTTTGGTGGATGACCCCCGGGTGGGTGAAGTATCGAAAGCTGGTTTTCAAGGACTGGGACAAGGCCATCGCCAATGAAAATTTTCCCAGGCACACAGGTGGTGCAATAGTGCTGGATGGGGTCGGGTACCTTGATAACTACATGGCCGAAAAACCGGAAGAGTTTTTGGAATACTGCGACTGGATGGGCATTCCCATGCAGGCCTACAACCTTACCCTGGACAGGTTCAAGGGACTGCTGCTGGATCAGCTGAAAAAACTTGTGTAGATGCTTAGCTTTTTCTTTTCAAGGCCAAGGCAAAACATAATCCGATAAACAGAAGCAAAGCATGATTGTTGTTACCCTTGGTCGTGTCGGTAAGGTGACAACCGCAACCACCTCCCACCTTGTCCAGAGATTCATCTGTTGCATGGGACTTGTCTGATCCCACGTCCGTGGTGCTTCCGTCTATCCCTGCATCCAAGCCTGCATCAATGGAGGGTTCTTCTGTAGCAGGTTCTTCATGACCGGCGTCGGTTCCACCGTCCGTTCCACCATCTTGAGACAGGTCTGAAGTGACTCCCATTCCCAGCGCTGGCAGAGTGGATTCGGCAAGATCTCGATCATAATTGAAGATTATGAATCCGCCTGTCTGAAGATCTCTTGTGGTCTGGATTTGCACAATGACCCCATCCGGGCCCATGGTGGAACTGGAAGAGCTCGCGCCAATGCCAGGATAGATGGGGATACGATTTTCAGCAAATGCTAGCTGGCCGCCGACAATGTTTTCAAAATAGTCGAAGTCTTCCGTGTAGTCCATGGGGCACAAGAAATCCACGATACCCTCGTTGATCCATTCAACCCAGTCCTGTCCCACGCTTTCGCGGCATGATGGATACCTGGAAAAGACAGCAGCAGAGACCTGCACCTGTGGCTTGATGGCCTTGACGTCCTGGTAGACCCAGGACACCAGGTTGGTGATTTGCTGCCTGCGCCAGTCCTGGAAGTCTGACTCCAGCGCGCCTCCGTTGAGAACGTCGTCAGGCCAAGTGGTGACCGTATTGCCGGTTTGTTCCTCGAACCTTGCGCGACAGGCATCGCAATAGCAACTGTCTGCGTTGGGATAACGGATGTAATCAAAATGGATGCCATCTACATCGTAGTTTTGAACCACTTCCAGCATTGAGTCGTGTTCCAGTTGTTGATTGTCCGGGTTGGAAGGACACAGCCAATCAACTGGCTCACCATAGCGGTCCACCTGTGTGCGGCCTGCTGCGCGCATCTCGTCGATGAATGACTGTGGGGCTGCGGATAGGTTCCAGTTGACTTTCCAAACATGCACCTGAATGCCTTTTTTATGAGCGGCATCTATGCACTGGCTTATCTGGTCTCCATAGGTGTCGAATATTTCCGAGTGCGGCAGATAGGCGCTGTCATAGTGTGCAAGACCGCCCCTGAGCATGTTGGTGAACACCGCAGTGAAGTTGTTTTCGGCAAGTACGTCAATGGCAGTTTGCCAGTCGCCCGGATAGGGGCCGGTTCCCGCATGCTCCCACACAGCCCGAAATTCTGGTTCTACGGGAGATCTGGACAGGTAGTAGGCTTGCAACAAGCTCGTGCGGGCATCTAGCGCCACCAATATGGTCTGTGCATATTCTCCGGAGGAGTACAAGGAATAGGCGTTTTTGCGTAAGGTCTCGGCTTGGGACAGGGATGATTCTACCTGCTGAACTCTTGAAGTCTGTGAGCCTGTGGCGCGTATATCGGCGACAGCATCTTCGTAGGTCAGATAGTCTGCTATCCTTCCGATTTTTTCCAAAGCAGCTTCTGCTGCAGTGGGCCATATTTCTGGTACATAGTGACCGATGAGCGCAAGGAGCATAAGCTGCTTGTTCTGTGCATCCTCTCCGAGGATGATGTGAGACATGAAAAGCCCTCGGTCGCTCGCGAGCCAGGCAGGGTAGCCCATGAGCGTGCCCTGGGAATCTTCCCATTGAGCTATGGCCCTTGCGTTATAGTTATTGCTTGCTTGGGCGATGGTTATGTTCCACGAATGTTGAAGCACCCTGCTTGGCAGATTCTGAATCACATCATCTTCAAATGTATAAGAGGCAAAGTCTCCCCTGGTCCAACCAGTTCGTTCGAAGCCCAGGAGATCGGCAATGGTGCTATCCAGGTTGTAGTAAACCATCAGCTTGCCACCGTTGGCTACATAGTTTTCGGTGGCGGTGAGGGCCTGGTCGGAAAGGGAGTTGAAGGGAAACACCGCCATCTTGGATCCAGCAAGGTAACCTTCTTCCACGTCCACATCATCGATGACACCGTATGAGACATTGTAGGCACCCAGGTAGTTGGAAAGAAGTTCAATGGTCCTTCGAACTGTTTTGGGATCCGAACTTCCCGTATCCCTTACCAGAAATACAAGGGGGGTAAATGCGCGCAGGCTGCGAAGCGCCAAAAAGGTATCCTGGTCTGATTCTTTCCACGGCGAAATACGTATGATGTCGATGTTGTTCCAACCAGCCACGGTGCCTTCTGTTCCGAACTCGTTGACAGCAAAATACACGGTCTGCCATCCAGGTGAGGAGATATTTTTTGAGCCTGAGTACCAACCATCTCCGGAATGAAAATACAGTGAAAGGTGGGAGATTGAGCCAGGATCCGGTGCGAATAATTCAAGGGCGAATTCACGATATCCTGAAAGATCCAATGCCACGTTTCGGTCCCAGTAGGACCTGCTCTGCTGCACACTAAAGTTGCAGGGAGCCTTCATCAATCGCGCGTCTCCCCAAGGCCCAGAGTCTGCCATCTCCACTGGAAGAGAGCCTGATCTTTCTTGCCATGCAGCCTGAGCTGCTGCGCTGTCCTGATAGGAAAAGTCATCTATGATGATAGGATCAGCAAAAGTCTTCAGGGGCAACAGGAACAAGGTCATAAAAAGGCATATTTTCATCAACATCTCCTTCATGTCCTACTCGGTCCACCACTGGGGGCAGAGTTCGGCCTGGTAGAGTTCCAGGTTGTCCTGGCCCGACCAGTTTGCTCCCCAGTATATGTGCATGGCCTGGAAATCCAGGGAGGCAAATGCCTCGCTCCAGTAATCTACATAATCGTTCAGCGTTGGTCCAACTCTGAACAGGCGTGGGTTTTGGCTGTGCTCCTTTGTCTCCACGAAGAAAAGCTGGTCTGTTGCCCAGTTGTCTATACCGGAAGTATAGGTGGAGACAAAGAACCACCCTCTTACGCTGGATTGATATATACGTCCAAAGTGCGTTCCGTTTCCCCATCCCATGTCGCCATGGTACAGGATGGTCATGCGATTTTCCCATCCCTGAGGATCGTTTATATCCACTCCGATGATGTAGTCACATGAAAAGGTGATCTCGTCGTTGTTGGCACCACAGGGATCGTCGTTGATGTATAGCTCCTGGCCATCCTGGCCCCAAGCCCAGCCAGAGTGTGTGCATCCAGTACTCAGGCGCACGCGGCTCGAAAAGTCCAGTGACCATGCATAGGGACCGTTGAAAGGTGGTGGATCACCTGCACAGGTGCCTACCACGATCCTGGAGCCAGACGGAGAGATGTCTACAAAATTGGGGGTAGGGAAGTTGGACTGCACGTCACTGAGACGTCCGATTATGGTATCCTGCTCCTTGTCGTAGACGATCACGTCCAGGATGCCGGTACATTGTCCACCTCCTGTCATGCCCTGACACACCTGGAAAGCCCAGTAGCGCATGTCCACAGATGGTGCCCCCTCCACTCCGTTTATCACTTGCTGCGCTTGTGGGTATTCGTTTGTGAAGTCGTGCACCAGGCTGTCGTTGCCGCTTAGAACTTCTACCTTTCGAAGTTCGGCTCCGGTCCTGTAGTAGAGGGTGGTCTCGGTACCTGCCAGTCCAGAAGAATCCCAGTTGAGTTCGTTGGGTTCACCCACGCTGAGGGTACGCACTACTGCCCGGTCCGAAAGCCGATAGATGGCAACGCCACCATTGGATGCGAAAGCGTTTACGTATTGCCCGGTGATGTTCGCAGGGCTCCAACGGCTGTAACCGTTGGTATAAAAAGAAGCAAAGTCATCAGAATCGGAACTGTCGGTGATCCGGGTCATTGTTATGGATGTCTGAGGTATGACAAATGGTTCGCCTGCTTGAGGTAGTGATTGAGATGGCGGGGGTATTTTGGTCGCTTGGTCAATGGTCTGGATGAGCAGGTTAGAACAGGCACCGATCTCGTCTCCTCCTGTATCGCCAGTCTCATCACCACCTGCGTCCTGGAGGCCTTCATCAGCATAATCGCCCGTAAATCCATCATCCGTACCAGCGTCGAATCCGGCATCGTGCATGGCATCCTGACCATGGTCTGAGCCTGCGTCGATACCAGCATCTTGACTTAAGGCATCAGTACCGTCACTGGCATCCAGACCGGATTCGGATATATTTCCCTTGTTGCATGCAGATGCTGAGCCCAGCACAGTGAGCAACGCAAGAGTTTTGAATAAACGTATTTTGTTCACGGTTACAAACTCCTTGGGGGCTTTTTAGACTGTTTTGGAATAATCATATACTATAATTATGCGGGAGTGTCGATCAACATGAGGAAAAGGCGGAAAGGCGGGCGGAAAGGCGGGGACGGAGGTCTGATTTCTTCAAGAGTGTACAAGATTCTTGTACACTCAGCCAATTTTCGACACCCCTGCCAAAATCCTGATCCCTTGTTTTACGGACAGTTACAGCAAATATTCTTCTTGGCATCGTTTGTGCTTGTTCTCATGGCATGCGAGTTCCAAGAAAATACACCATCGAGCGATTCGTTCCTTTTCACAAGATCTGGCGCTGTCACAACAAGGAATTCCTCTTACAGTCCCACACGGAAAAGCACGCCTATCTCAAGTGCCTGCGCGATGACTACAAGAAAAAGTGCTCCGAAGACGACTTTGTCATATACGCCTACAACATCATGGCAAACCACGCCCACGAGGTCGACGAGGTCCGGGGCACTCTGAGGTCCTATTCAGAGCACATGCGCAGGGCTCATGGGCTATT
>JALVPF010000454.1 GCA_027031935.1 Myxococcales bacterium
AACAGGAACTGAACGCAAGAATTCAGGACAGGGAACGAAACATAGGACTGCTGGAGGAAAACCTCGGGAAAACGAAAGCCGAGCTTGAAGAAGTCACCCAGCGTCTCACCGAAGAAAACCGGCAGCTCGAGGATCAAAGATCCGAGTTGGAAGAACGCCTTTCTCAGCTCCAGGCATCGTTTGAGCAAGAACGTGCAAATTTCGAAGAGCAAAACTCTGACTGGACTCAGAGGTTTGGAAAGATCTCTCGCGAGTTTGAAGAGTTCAAAGCCAGCCATGAAGAAGAGATCGAGAGGCTGCAACACGACGTTGCAGAGGGTGAAAATCGTTACCAGGCCTTGCGAACCTCTGCAGATGCTGCTGCTGATGAGCATGCGCAAACCGAGGCCGAACTACGTGGAAGAATAGAAGACAGGGAAAAGGAACTCGAACAACTCAAGCAGCAAATGAAAGATCAGAGCAGCGACTACGAGTCTACTCTATCCGATCTTAACGAACGACTGGGCAAATCCAAGGCTTCCACAAAGGCCCTGGAGGAAAAGCTCGAAGCTCTTATGCTGAAACAAAACAAGCTGGAGCGCAGCAGCTCTGAAAAAATCTCCGAATATGAAAACCGGGTCCAGCAGCTCGAGCAACAGCTACAGCAGCTGAGCTCTGAGCGAGACGAGCTATCAAATCGTTCGGCAGGTTTCGAACAGCGCGTTGGCGAACTTGAAGGCCAACTTCAGTCCGCCTCGGTTGAGTTGGAATCATCCAGATCCACAATCGAAGAGCTCAAGAACAATCTTTCTAAGGCAGAGGAGAACCTCTCTGCCAGCCATGCTGAACTAAGCCACCTGCAGGAGCAACTCTCCGAACGTCAGCAAATGCTCGAGACTACTGTTACCGCCAAGGAAAAGATGATCGAGGAGAGAGACCAGGCCATCGCTGAGAGGGATGAGATCATCAAGCAGCTCCAGGCGACACTGGATGCGAAAGATGAAATTCTCAATGGACTTGAAACCGACGTGGCCATGCTCAGGGGCGAGGCGGATCAAGCTCAGGAAGAAGCAGCCAAGTCACAGGCTGCCCTAGAGGAGGCCAACAAGACCTTGTCCAAACTGGACTCAGACCGAAAGAGCTTGGAGGAAAAAGAATCCGAAAGAATCAACAAGCTGGAGGGGGAACTCGCAGCCATACGCAAGGAACTCGAAGAGACCAAGGCGAAATCCCAAAAACAGATCGCAGCTCAGGAGACAAGCTACGAGAAACAGATAAAAACTCTGCAGAAAAAGATAGAGGACATCAAGAAAAAGGCTGAAGAGGACAAAAAATCTGCCCTTGAGAAGCTCAAGTCCATCAACGACAAAAAACTTGCCAGGGTTCAGGATGCCATGGAGCAGGCCAAGAAGAAACTCGACGCGCAAAAAGAAAGGCTCCTGCAGGCCAAGAACGAAGAACAAAGGCTCAGGGCCCGGGAGAAGAAACTGATGGCGGCAGTAAAACAGGCTCAGGAGTTGGTAAAGGCCCACAAGGCAAAAAAGAAAAAGCAAGGCTGAATAATTTGGAAGTTTCACACGATGTCCTTGATGGACCACTTGAGGTCAAATGATTTTTCTTGTGCGTTCAGGAGATTCCGCGACAGATGCCAGGAGATGCTCTCGAACTTTCAGTCATCATTCCAGCGTTCAATGAAGCCTTTCGTCTTGGCCCTTCCCTGAAAAAGCTAAAAGCATTCCTTCAAAAAAATTTCGACTCCTACGAAGTCATCATTGTAGATGACGGCAGCATGGACCGGACCGCGGATATTGTCCGAACCTCTGCAAAAAAATGGAAAAATCTAAAGTCCATTTTTCTTAGGTCGAACCATGGTAAAGGATTTGCGACTCGAACAGGAGTATTGGCTGCCAAGGGCAGATGGATATTGTGTTCGGATGCTGATCTCTCCACTCCAATAGAAGAGTTGGAATCCTTGTGGAAACGTACTGGATCATGCTCGATCATAATCGGTTCGCGTTCCATTCCTGGCTCAATGATTGCCAAGAGGCAGCCCCTATACCGGGTTTTCATGGGCCGGATTTTCAACAGGATGGCCAGGACTATCACAGGCATTGATCTGGCAGATACTCAGTGCGGTTTCAAACTTTACAGGTCCAATGTGGCTCAGGATCTTTTCACTCGACTACACATCAATGGCTTCGCCTTCGATGTGGAGATTCTCTTCATTGCAAAAAAACTGGGCTACAGGATCTGTGAGGTGCCGGTCACATGGATAAATGACGATGACTCAAGGGTAAATCCCATGTTAGATCCTGCCAGGATGTTTTTTGACCTCATCCAACTGCCTTTTCATCATAGAGACCTTTGAAACCTGCACTTGCAAATTTGACTGCCGTGTTTTCCTACCTGCTACTGACCTGTGTCTATGCCTGGCGGGTGATCATAAACTTTGGGGCTGAACTCGCAGGCCATGGTGGTGACGCTTATCAAAACCTCTGGAACATGTGGTGGTTTGAAAGGGCAATGGAGACAGGGAGCAATCCATGGTATACGAACATGCTACATCAACCAGGCGGAACGACCTTGCTCTTCCACACCCTGAGTCCCCTGAACTCTCTTCTGGCAATCCCCCTGTCATGGATCTTCGGTCAGCCGGCGGCCTACAACATCATCTTCATTTTCACCTTCGTAGCCAGCGCATTCACCATGTATCTCCTGGTATTCGAACTTTTCGGAAGTAGGTGGGGTGCGTTCTTGGCAGGTGTAGCCTTTTCCTTTTCCCATTATCACTTTGCTCACGCCCAGGGTCATCTCAACCTGGCTTCCATGCAGTGGGTGCCACTGTTTTTACTCGGCCTGCTTAGAACATGGCGCTACAGGCGCATCAAAGACGGCGTCCTGATGGGCGTTGCACTTGTATTGACAACCTTTACCGAGATGTACTACGCGATTTTTTCCATTACAATTGCGCTCATGGCCACGCTTGTAAAAGTTGCACGTGAACCCAAAAAGGTTTTCGAAGGATCCATCATCAAGGCAGTATCTGCCGGGGCAGGCATTTGGCTTGTTACAGGCGGCGTTCTCGTTGGCGCAATGATCTACACCTGGATAAACACGCAGTTCGTCAAGGCCCACGATCCCCGCTGGTTTTCGGCAGACCTTCAGGGATTTTTCGTACCGGGCTGGATTTCTGCATGGTCCGGTTTCTTTGAAGGCACCTGGAGTAAATGGACTGGCAACACTGCTGAAAATTCCTGGTACCTTGGTTATTCGCTTATTTTTATTTCCTCACTGTCTTTCTTTCTTCGTCCAAAAAAAACAAGACCATGGGCTTGGCTTGCCTTGATGATTTTGGGACTCGTACTCTCCTTGGGGCCTGTCTTGCATTGGGGTGGAAAAATCCATGATGGACTTGTCCTTCCCTTTCGCGTCTTTGAGATTGTAATGCCATTTGTCAAAATGAGTGGAG
>JALVPF010000455.1 GCA_027031935.1 Myxococcales bacterium
TTGTAGGCCCGCGCAATGCAAGCTGCCCGTAATTCCGATTTCGCGACTCACACCAGTTTCCGGCACCTATTTCCTGCTAAGCAGGAGAAGCTGCTTGCTTTTATTTCCTTTCTAGTGCAATATGCCTCTTGTAGATGGGCATTATGCACGAAAAACATGAAGCAACGAAAACTCTCGGTCGACAAACCGCACGCTTGGTCTCCTCGCTTCATGATCAAGGCCGAACCTTGTTCACGCACGCCGATGTGCAGGAGATTACCGGTCTGGCGGCAAAATCCACCCGGAACCTGGTGGCGGGCCTCGTGAACCGAGGCCTGGCCACTCGGCTCAAGCCGGGGCTCTTCATCCTCGTCCCCTTCGAGCTTGGAAGTGAACGCGACTACCTTGGAAATCCCTACGTCGTCGCACGTGAGCTTGCTGGAACATCTGACTACTACGTGTCACACGCATCTGCGATGGACCTGCACCAGATGGTTACACAACCACAACTCACTGTGTTTGTGACATCGCCGAAGGCGATCCGTCCGCGCACTGTGCTCGGTATGGAGTTTCGCTTCGTGCGTTGCAAGGCCAAGGATATGTTTGGAATAATGGAGCACTGGGCCACAAAGACGGAGCGCGTTCGCGTAAGCGACATCGAACGTACGGTCATCGACGGTCTCAAACAACCCGAGCACTGTGGCGGCTTTACCGAAGTGGCCAAGGGATTCTGGATGCGGCGAGAGGTTATTTCCCCAAGTAAGCTTGCAGACTATGCCCTGCAAATCGGTGTGGGTGCGGTCGTACGGCGTCTCGGATTCCTGCTCGAGACCTTCGAAGTGCCAGCCGTCAACGAACTCGAACGATTGAGTGCGACCCTGACCTCAACTTATGCGCTGCTCGACCCTATGATGCCAGCCGAAGGACCTTATCAAGCTCAATGGCGGCTTCGCGTGAACATCGCTCCCGACGAGCTTCATGCCATCGTGAGGACCTGAAAAGTGATTCCACAACGTAATCTTTCAATTCTCTCCAACAGGCTAGCCCGTGTCAGTGGGGTGCGAATCGCGGAGTCTGTGCTCGAGCGCGACTACTGCCCGTAATTCCGGTTTCGCGACTAACCATCAACCGACAATGATGAGAGTGATGCGAGCCTGTCGAACTTGCCGAGAAGCAGTACCTTGAGATCTTCGTGGGCCCGCACTTCAGGGCAGGTTTGAAACCTGCCCCTACGGATGGGCCGCGGCAGCGTGGTCGTCTCTTATTTGCCTTTGAGAAGGGCTGCAAAAGGATTGTTCGTAAAAGAAGACGAAGCAGACTTGCCCTTGGTCCTGTTGGGAACCTGTACTTTTGATTTTCTGTTCGCAGCAGGTGCGGCCTTTTTCTTGATTGGCCTGGCAGACGTGGGCTCGGTCCTGGCGCTCAATGAAATACGATTTCTGTTCTTGTCAACATCCACGACCCTGACCTTTATCCTGTCTCCTACCTTGACCACCTTGTTTGGATCGTCCACAAAGGAATCCGAAAGTTCGCTGATATGCACCAGCCCGTCTCTATGGACCCCTATGTCCACAAAGGCCCCGAAGTGCGTCACGTTGGTCACCACTCCCTGCAGGCTCATGCCGGTCTTCAGATCCTCTATGGTCCGCACATCATCACGAAACTGCACCGGCTCGAACACAGCCCGCGGATCCCTGCCTGGTTTGGCCAGCTCTGAAAGAATATCCTTCAGCGTCAGCTCACCAACCTCGTCGGATATATATTTCTGAATCTGTATTCTGGATACAACATCCGATCGACCCACCAGCTCGTCCAGGGATACCCCCAAATCACGGGCAATTTTCTTCACGAGAGCATATCGCTCAGGGTGTACCGCAGAGGCGTCCAGGGGATTTTCCCCATCGCGGATTCTAAGAAAGCCTGCAGCCTGCTCAAAGGTCTTTGGCCCCAGCCCCTGTACCTTCATAAGCTGCTTGCGCGATGTGAATGCGCCTGCCTCATCCCGGTATTGCAGTATCCTCTTGGCCAGTTTGGGTCCGACTCCGGCCACTCGGGATAGCAAGGCAACTGAAGCCGTGTTTAGCTCCACACCCACCTGGTTGACACAATCTTCCACCACCTCGTCCAGTTTCTCTGCCATCAAAGGCTGGTACACATCATGCTGGTACTGTCCAACTCCTATGGCCTTGGGATCTATTTTCACAAGCTCTGCCAGCGGGTCCTGCAACCTGCGCGCGATGGATACAGCACCCCTTAAAGTGACATCCAGATCCGGAAGTTCCTCCCTTGCAAGCTCGGAGGCTGAATACACGCTGGCCCCAGCCTCGCTGACCTGTACCACCACAGGTGCCTTTTTTCCATTTGCCGGACGCCAGTCATCCAAAACCTTCCTCAGAAAAGACTCGGTCTCCCTTCCCCCTGTTCCATTTCCCACAGCCAGCGCGTCCGGTGCAACTTCCTCTACCATCCTCGCAATCTGCTTTGCAGCCTTGTCCCTCTCCGCTTCCGATCTGCTGAGATACAGCGTGGTGAGCTGCAAAACCTTTCCCGTGTCATCCACCGCGGCAACTTTTGACCCGGTGCGCAGCCCAGGATCCACCCCTATGACAGGCTTGCCCCCCAGGGGTGGAGCCATAAGCAGATTGCGAAGGTTTTGTGCAAAGACGTCAACTGCAGCACGGTCAGACCTCATCTTCAACTCAACCCTCACGTCGTTTTCAACGCTGGGAGAGATCAATCTGGTAAACGAATCCCTCAAGGCCTGGCTGAACTCGGCAGCATAGGGTGAGTCGGACTTCAAGCCGAGCAAGCGCTCCATGTCGGCAAGTAAACGCTGTTCGTCGACGATGACCCTGACCTTCAATACACCTTCCAGCTCACCACGACGGACCGCAAGATACCTGTGAGAAGGAATGGACGACACAGGCTCGGAGAAATCATAATACTGCATGTAGTTGGTGGGCTGCTCCCGCTTTTCCTCCACGACCTGTACGCCGAGGACTCCTTTTTGAGAAAACTCCCGCCTGACCAGCTTTCTGACGGCAGCGTCTTCGGAGATTCGCTCCGCGATGATGTCCCTCGCTCCAGCCAGGGCGCTGTCCACATCATCAACTCCCTTGTCCGCTGACACGAATGCTGCTGCGTCCGCCCCGGGATCGCCCCGTGCCTCCATCTTCCATATGATATCCGCCAAAGGCTCCAGGCCTCGCTCTTTTGCCTTGGTGGCCCTTGTGCGCCTCTTGGGACGATACGGCAGGTAAAGGTCTTCCAGGGCTGATTTGGTGTCGGCAGCCAGGATCTTGTCCCTGAGCGAGTCTGTGAGTTTTCCCTGATCTTTGATGGACTCCAGTATGGCCTTGCGCCGGTTGTTCAGCTCAAGCAGATAGGAATTGCGCTCGGCGATAAGACGAATCTGGACCTCATCCAGTTCTCCCGTGGCTTCCTTTCTGTAGCGAGCGATAAAA
>JALVPF010000456.1:0-2632 GCA_027031935.1 Myxococcales bacterium
GCACAGCCGAGCGATGCGCGCCAGCAGCTTGATGTGTGTGGACATGGCCTTTTGAGGGCTGAGTATCATGAAAACCAGTTGCACCAGCGAGCCATCCTGGGTTCCAAAATCCACTGCCTGGGACAAGAGACCGACGCCCAGGGTCGTTTTGTCAGTGGATTTGATGGTTGCATGGGGAATCGCAATACCATTTTCCAATCCTGTGGGCACTTGCTTTTCCCTCGCCAGCAGAGCCTCGAGTGCCTCTTTGCCATCCAGGCCGGGAATGTTGCTGGCAAACAGCTGCACCATGGATTCGATGGTGTTCGTACTGGTGGTCGCTTGGATGTCCGTCACTGTGAGTTCAGGTTGCAGGTATTGGCTCAGACGCATATTTTTCTCCGAAAGAAGATTTGATTGTGAAAACATACCAGACCACACCGGGTGCTTCCAAGCACAAATGGATTTTGCTCGTTTATGCAGCATAGCCATTGATTGATCGCAAGCGAGGTGGGAAATCGGGCATGGCGAAATTGGTTGACGTATATGTCAATATTTGCTAGTGGAAAATCATGACCGAGAATCCATCCCTGGATTGACGGTCAAGGCCCGATGGTCACAGATTGATAAGGTGGCCTGGAGGTCGGAGGCTTTTCCTCTCGAACTAGTTCAAGGTAAGAGAGAGCCGCTTCTGACTCCACAAGGTTTTATTGGTTACGGGCAGGATGGGTTTTGGATACTCCGTGATCAGTTGACCATAATCAGGTCATGAAGAAGTAATTTCTGGGTAAATAGGGAGACGGACTAATGCCAGAGGAAATGAATATGGTGATAGAACAGGCCTGCGAGATAATTCTGGAGGGGCTTGCAAGGGGACTTGAGCGCTCAGATGTTTTATCTTCCCTAGCCAGGGCCTTGGAGACCGTTGCGCAACGCCTGGATTGGCTGGAAAACCAGGTTCAGGAGCAGTCATCGACCATTTCCGATCTGAGACAGAAACTTGCCGAAGCGAGCCTCGACAAGGAGAAGGAAGAGGCTCCAACACCAAGGCCTGTAGTGCCTCCGGTAGCACCTCCTGCAAACCAGAGCCCGTCCTTGGCAAATCTTCCCTTTGGTCTTTCCGCACAACCACAGAGAAAGCCCGTGCCAAGGCGACGGTCCAAGGCACCAGCGAGACCTACCGTGATTTATCGCAAGGATCCTCGTGCAGCGGCCGAGACCAGGCCGTCGCCCCTGGATTTCCCTGAGAACATGAAGGATGAAAAGAAGACCGAGCAGTCGGATAAGGGAGAAAGCCAGATTTGCTCCGAGCCGGGATGTGATCGACCTGTTCGCTCCAGGGGGCTGTGCTCGTTACACTATCAGCGTTTGCGTTATAAGGAAAGAAAGCTTGAAAAAAAACAGACCATCGACAGTTTTATCCCTCCGCCACCGCTTCCCAAACGTTCGTCATCGGAGAATCGCAGGAAAAAACAGGGTGGAACAAAGGGGATTTTCGCCTTGTTATATGAAGAGAGAGGACGAAGAACACTTGCTGGACTCATCAACCAGATGAAACTGGATCGAAAGGATCTCGTCGATCGCATGAACAAGCAGTTTGCTGGTATGCCGGGGGTACCATTGGAAGAAGAGGATGTGCTTCGTGCGGTCCATTACCACAAGTTGGGAGAGAGCCTGAGGCAGAAAGAGGGCGAGATCATTTGCAGGCATTTGACTAAACAGCGTGGTTCCGTCGTCAAAGCAGCACAGAAGCTCAAGCTCGATCTCGAGCACTTGCACGAGCGCATTGAAGAGCTCGACCTGAAGGATGAGGTGGCCAGGATCAGAAATGAATTCAGAGAACATGTACTGGAGAAGACCAGCTTTCTGGAGAGACTCGACCTGGCTCTGACAAGGGAGAAGTACCTGAAGGATTTGGGGATTGAAGATGAGGTCGATTCATCGCTGAGAGAAGAACTGGAGCAGCAGATCGATCTGCTGGAGGACGGAGCAGGCGCTGAGCAGGCAGAGCGATCCATAAGGGATGCCTTGAACCTGGATGACAAGAGGTTCAGGCGCTTGATCAGGCGATTTGAGCTTGGGGGGCGGCTTGGAATCAGCGAACTCGAACGCGAGGGAGACTCCATATGAAAACAGCAGCGGCTGCTTTTTGTTCCCTGCTATTGCTCCTGTCTGCCTCTGCGCAAGCAGCGGATTACATTACCGTAACAGCTGTCGGCGATGTGAACATGGGTACCGATTTTCCATCGTCTGCATTCCTGCCCAAGGATGATGGAAAGAGACTTTTTGCCGCCGTCTCGTCTCTGCTGACCGGAGACGTTGTATTCGGGAATCTGGAAGGTCCCTTGCTGGATGGCGGCGAGACAAAGAAGTGCCGGACAAATCGCAACTGTTACGCTTTCAGAACTCCTACACGCCTGGCTCCCAGGTTGAAGGAAGCGGGATTTTCGGTCATGAGCCTGGCCAACAACCACGCTCTGGATTTTGGCGAGGCTGGCCGCGATTCTTCCATCAAGCAATTAGACACGCTTGGCATCGCTCACTCTGGAAAAGTCGGAGATGTGGCAAACCTGGAAGTAAAGGGCAAGAAGCTTGCGTTGATAGCGTTTACCACTGCGGATCATTCCCACAATCTACTGGATATACCACAGGC
>JALVPF010000456.1:2642-3440 GCA_027031935.1 Myxococcales bacterium
ATCGTCTCTTTCCATGGAGGCGCGGAAGGATCACGCGCTACCAGGGTTTTGGATGTGCCGGAGTTCCTGGGAAAGGAGCCCAGGGGTCATCTCGTGGAGTTTGCCCACAAGGTCGTGGATGCCGGGGCAGATCTGGTCCTCGGCCATGGACCACACGTTTTGCGCGCCATGGAGGTTTACAGGGGAAGACTCATAGCATACAGCCTGGGAAATTTTTGCACTTACGGACGATTTACTCTCTCCGGCCCCCTGGGCAGAGCCGGGGTGTTGAAGGCCGAGATCGATGCAGACAGTGGCGAGTTTGTCAGAGCCAGGTTTTTCCCCACCATGCAGAAGAAACCAGGTGGCCCCAAGCAGGATCCATCTGGTGGGGCAATAGCGGATCTGAGGAGACTCTCGGGCCTGGATTTTCCTTTTACCTCCCCAAGGATATCGAAAGACGGAGAAATAACCCCCGGCGATTCGATGGGTTACGGATTGTTTACGGTGGATTCCGCCGAAAAGAGGGCCAAGGTTGCCGCGCTAATCGGTGACCTGGAGAAAAAGAAGATCAAGAGGGAATTGCTGATAAAGTCCTTTGGGGACAAGAGGGCGAAGTTGCTCCCCGAGGTCATGGAGCGTTTTGCCAAGCCTGCCGAAAAGGTGTTTTCCTACGCCGATTATCGCAAGATTTTTCTGAAACCTGAGTTGATCGAGCACGGAAAGGCCTTCCTGAAACAAAAGGCCAGGCTTTTTGCCAAGGTGGAGTCCAAGTACAAGGTGGCTCCTGAGGCGGTGGCAGGAATAATTGCAACCGAG
>JALVPF010000457.1 GCA_027031935.1 Myxococcales bacterium
GTCACGGAGATGCAAGGAATCGTCCGCAGTCGTGGATTCACCACGTCGAGGACAGATTCCGAAGCATCGACACAGAGATCGCAAGCGAGGTGGGAAATCATGCTTAATCAGCGTCCCTTGAACTTGGCGTCTCGTTTTTCCAGGAAGGCGGCAACGCCTTCTTCCTTGTCTTGCGTGCCGCAGGACAGGGCGTGTAAGTATGATTCGTGGGCCAGGCCCTCTGCCATGGATCCGTCCATGGAGCGAAGCACCGCTTCTTTGCAATACTGTACTGCCAGCCTGGGCCTGGCAGCGATGGTCTGAGCCAGTTTCCTGGCTTCATTCATGAGTTCAGCAGCTTCCACCACCCTGTTTACCAAACCGATGCGGTGAGCTTCTTCAGCGTCTATGGGGTCTCCTGTGAGGATCAACTCCATGGCTCGTCCCATTCCCACAAGGCGCGGCAATCTCTGAGAGCCTCCCGCTCCAGGGGTGATACCCAGCTTTACCTCTGGCTGGCCCATCCTGACCCCGGAGGCTGCTATGCGCATGGTGCATGCCATGGCAAGCTCCAATCCAGCGCCCATGGTCCAGCCGTTCAGGGCGGCGATGGATGGAATGGGAAGTTCCTCGAGGGAGGTGAACACCTGCTGACGACGCTTTGTGATCCTTCGTCCCACAACGGTGTCTCTGACCTTGAGCTCATTGATGTCTGCTCCGGCAACAAATGCCTTCTGTCCGGAACCGGTGACTATGAGAGCGCGAAGCTCCGCGTCCGACTCCACCTCAGCTACAGCAGTTGCGATCTCCTCTATGGTGGCATCATTGAGGGCGTTTCTCATCTTGGGGCGGTTGATGGTAAGTATCGCCAACTCGCCGTCTTTTTCCAGCGTCAGATTTTCATACATGGCATCTACTCGCTGTAGTCGTAAAAACCCTTGCCGGATTTTTTACCCAGGTGACCTTCCTCCACGAGCTTGTCCACCACGGGAGGGTGCTGGTATCTGGGGTCATCCAGGACCTTTCTAAGGGTCTGCATCTTTGCCCGGTGCACGTCCAAGCCGATCATGTCCACAAGCTGCAATGGTCCCATGGGGTGGCCAGCGCCGAGCTTCATGGCCTTGTCGATGTCCGCTGGTTTTGCAACCCCTGTCTCTACAAGCCAAGTGGCCTCGTTGAGAAGCTGCCCAAGTACACGGGAAACTATCCCGGCAGGTGCTTCCTTTTCGCATACCACAGGATCCTTGCCCAGGGACCTGGCGAACTGTTCTGCTTCGTCCATGGTCTGTCTGGATGTCTTTTCTCCAGGCATTATCTCCACAAGCTTCATTATGGTTGGAGGATTGAAAAAGTGCATCTGTATGACCTTGTCTGGCCTGGAGCTTGCCTTGGCAATGGCAGAGATGCTCATGGAAGTGGTGTTTGTGGCTAGGATTACCTCTGGCCTGGTCAAGTCATTGAGTTCGGCAAACACCTTGGACTTGATTTCCAGGTCTTCCACCACGCTCTCTATCACGAAGTCCGCATCCTTGGCAGCCTGGTTTCCAATCTCGAAGGACATTTTTTCCAGGACTGCTTTTTTGTCGTCCTCCGAGATCTTGCCCTTGGCGATCCTCTTGTCCAGTCCCTTCTCTATGCGAGCACGGGCCTTGTCTATAAACTCCTGCGAGATGTCGGTCACGGTAACCGAAAAACCCTGCTGGGCACAAAGCTGGGCTATTCCAGCACCCATGGTTCCTGATCCGACTACCACCACTTTTTTGATATCCATCATTTCAGCTCCTGTCCCTTGTTGTGGCTCAGTTGAGCCTTTCTACTACCACGGCTACACCGTTTCCTCCACCGATGCAGGCGCTTGCACAACCTATGGTGACGTCACGGTCACGCATGGCATACAGCAGGGTGGTAAGGATCTTCGATCCCGTTGCCGCCACGGGGTGACCAAGGGCTATGGCACCGCCAAATATGTTCGCCTTTTCCCTGTCCAGATTCAACTGCCGCTCACAACCCAGGTACTGAGCAGCAAAGGCCTCGTTGAGTTCGAAGAGATCCACGTCGGACATCTGCAGTCCGGCCTTTGCCAAGGCTGTTGGAATGGCCTTGACCGGGGACAGGCCAAACCTCTTGGGCTCGTATCCAACGAAAGAATAACCTATGACTCTTGCCATGGGTTTGAGACCATCGGCCTTTGCCTTGTCCTCGTCCATGAGAACCTGGGCTGCCGCTGCATCACACAGAGCGCAGGCGTTTGCCGCAGTTACAGTACCATCCTTGTTGAACACCGGGCGAAGCTTTGCCAGTGACTCTGGGGTAACGCCCTCCCGATAGATCTCCTCGTCTTTGAAAATCGTTACCTTGCCTTTTCGGCCAGGGACCTCGATGGGGACGATCTCTTCCTCGAATTTTCCTGCTTTTACTGCTGCTTCCGTGCGATTCTGACTCAAGGCCGCGAAAGCGTCTTGCTCTTCGCGGGAGATGCCAAGTTCTTCTGCCAGTGCGTCGGTTAGCTCTCCCATCAAGCCTCCGCCAAGCGGGCACCTGAATCCGTCCTTGTGCATCAGGTCAACCATTTTTCCATCGCCCATTCTCTGCCCCCAGCGAGCATTGGGAAGGGCGTATGGGATCTGGCTGGAGCTTTCAGTTCCTCCCACGATGACCGTGCTGACGTCTTCTGCCTTGATGGCTTGAGCGCCGAAGATCAGTGCCTGCAAGCTGGATCCACATCGGACATTGATCGATACGGCAGGGGCGTTGATTGTGACGCCGCCTTTTACCGAACACACTCTGGCCGGGTTGGGGCCCACTCCTGCCTGCCAAGCATTTCCAAACACGGTTTGATCGATGGAGTCAGGAGATACGCCCGCTCTTTTTACAGCTTCAGCCACAACCTTGGCTCCGAACTCGGTTGCACCAAGAGAAGAAAGGGATCCGCCAAATTTTCCACCGGCTGTACGCACTGAACTGAGAATAACGACATTTTTCATTTTTTCCTCCAGTAGTGACTACCTGTTGGCCTTGCGATAGCCCAGCAGATCGTTGGAGATTATCATCTTCTGTACGTTGGTTGTCCCCTCCACTATGTGATACAGGATGGCATCCCTGTAGAACCTTGCTGCGGGATATTCCGTGGAATACCCATAGGAACCCAGGATGCGCATGGTGTATTCCGCGGCCTTGGTGGCAGCATTGCTCGCTGCATATTTTGCATAGCTCGTCTCGAGAACGTTTCCCAGCTGTCCCTGGTCCTTTTGCCAGGCGGCCCTGTAAAGGAGCATGCGGGCGGCTTCTATGTCGGCAGCCATCTCTGCGATGAGAGCCTGGTTCATCTGGAACTTGCCAACCGGCCTGCCGAATTGCTCTCGTTCATTGCTGTACTGGACCGCCGTATCCAGGCATGCCTGCGCAAGGCCGACACCGCCGGCCGCGCAGCAGAGGCGGGTCTGGTTCAAAGAGCCGAACACCACCTTGGCACCGGCACCTTCGCCTCCCAAAATCGCATCTTCTGGCAGCTTGACGTCCTCGAATGAGATTTCGGATGTTGGTGATGACCTGGTGCCCAGCTTGTCCAGGTCGCTTGCGGTAATGCCCTCAGAGTGCATGTCCACCACGAAGGCGCTGAGGCCTTTGGATCCTTTTGACTTGTCCGTATAGGCGTAGACGATACCCACGTCTGCCCTGGATGCAAAGGAGATCCATATTTTGGAACCGTTTAGTATCCATCCATCACCGGAGCGTTCAGCGTGGGTTTTCATGCTCATGACATCAGAAGCTGCGTTTGGTTCACTGATGGCAAAGCAGCCGATTTTGTCGCCATTTATGATGGGCTCGATCCATTTTTGTTTCTGCTCTTGCGTTCCATGGCGCAAGATGGACAATGCAGTGCCCAGGCACTGGGTGTTGAATGCCACACGTATGGAAGAGGATCCTCGTGAGACTTCTTCGCACAGGAGCATCTGGGCTAAGAAGCCCACATCGGTTCCTCCGTACTCTTCAGGGATTGGGGTTCCGTAAAACCCCAGCTCACCCATTTTCTTGATGACGTCCAGAGGAAAGTGATGTTCCTCATCCCATTTGTCGGCATTGGGAACGATCTCCTTTTCGGTAAACTTGCGTGCTTCTTCCTTCATGGCGAGTAGTTCATCGTTAAGCGCAAAGTCCATTTTTCGACCTCCAAAGGCGAAATAGAGGGGTTTGATTTTGTTCCTCGCGCGTAGAATGCCTTTGAGTATGCTTGCTGTCAACGATTTCCATCGCAATTTACCGTTTTCCTGTAATGAGCTTGTTGCCAAGAGCAAATTCCACTGGTAAATAATTCCGGCCACTCCTGGTTGACAAATCATCCAGGCTCTGTTCATTCTCTTGCGACCGAAAACGGAGGTTGGTTATATGAATGATGGTGTTGTGATCATGTTGATAGGAATGGGCGTGGTTTTCCTGTTTCTGATGATTCTGATGTTATTCATACGCATTGTGGCATCATCTCCAAAAAGTGGCTATGGCTCTGAGGTGTCAAGCAGTAGGGGGGGCGCGGAAAACATTCATGTCGAACGAGGCCGCAGCGTTTCTTCCGTCGAGCAAGGTCAGAAAGAACAAGAGGAACTGGCCATGGTTGCAGCCGTAGCTGTTGCCCTGGAACTTGCACAGAGACCAGGTACTGGCCCTGGTACTTATTCGCAAAGACATCCTGTCAGCATGTGGAACCAGTCTGGAAAGTTGGCGATGTGTAGTGGACCCCGATTTATATCCCAGGTGCTGGCATCACGCAGGGGGCAAAAGTGAACATCCATGAATCCTTGGAGGTTTTTGGCCAGTCGACAGGCCTGTGGCACATGGGATGGCATGAGCCCGTGATGTGGGTCATTGGCTCGGTGCTGATTTTTTTGGCCATCAAAAAAAGATACGAACCGCTGTTGCTCATTCCCATAGGTTTTGGCTGTATCCTTGTCAATGTTCCTTTCATCGGAATGATGAATGAAGGCGGATGGTTGAAGTACATCTACGAAGCAGGTATATCCACCGGTCTTTTCCCTCTGATAATCTTTTTGGGGATCGGCGCCTTGACGGATTTCGGCCCATTTCTCTCGAGACCTTCCACTGCGCTGCTGGGTGCAGCCGCCCAGATTGGAATATTTGCGACCTTGATCGGAGCCTTGGCTCTGGGCTTTGACATGAAAGAAGCTGCGGCCATAGGCATAATCGGTGGAGCGGATGGGCCTACCTCCATTTATGTGGCCAGCCATCTGGCTGAACATTTGTTGGGCCCAATAGCCATATCTGCATATTCATACATGGCCTTGGTCCCGTTCATACAGCCACCCATCATGCGTTTGTTGACCACCAAGCGAGAGCGTGAAGTTCAAATGGAGCAGGTTCGGGAAGTATCAAGGAAAGCCAAAATCATCTTTCCCATAGGGACGGTGTTCATTTGCGCAATTTTCGTTCCCTCGGCCACTCCTCTAATCGGCATGCTGATGTTCGGCAATTTGCTCAGGGAGTCGGGCGTGGTTGAGCGGCTGAGCAAGACTGCTCAAAATGAACTTATCAATATCGTAACCATCTTTCTTGGCCTTTGTGTGGGCGCCAAGATGGATGGCGCGAGCTTCCTTACCCTGCAGACTTTGAAAATACTCGCTTTGGGTATTGTGGCCTTTTCGGTTGGTACGGCCGGTGGGGTAATTCTTGGCAAGATCATGTATTGGCTGACAGGCGGCAAGGTCAATCCCCTCATAGGTGCAGCCGGGGTCTCTGCGGTACCCATGGCCGCGCGGGTTGTGGAAGTCGAGGGACAGAGGGCAAACTTGAACAATCATCTTCTCATGCATGCCATGGGCCCGAACGTGTGTGGTGTTATCGGGTCGGCAATTGCTGCCGGGGTGCTGTTGGCACTTCTTGGTTGATGACAATACTGAAATAGGAGAAGGGCTCATGAAAACAGTGAAACAGTGCTCGGAGGAGTTTGAGAAAAGAACACGCTCTGAACTGGCCATGGGTGGGGACAAGGGCGTCGAGAAACAGCATGCTGCCGGAAAACTGACAGCCAGAGAGCGACTGGAACTACTCTTTGACAAAGGCACTTTTGTGGAGACCGGCATGTTTGTCAAACACAGGTGTGTGGATTTCGGGATGGAAAAAAACAGCATACCTGGTGATGGTGTGGTCACAGGCCACGGCATGGTTGATGGCAGGCAGGTTTTTGCCTATGCGCAGGATTTTACTGCCAGGGCCGGAACAATGGGTGAGATGCAGTCCAAGAAGATTTGTCAGATCATGGATCTGGCCATGAAGGTGGGATCTCCCATAGTGGGACTGAACGATTCCGGTGGTGCCAGAATCCAGGAGGGAGTGGATGCTCTGTCGGGATATGGACAGATATTCTATCGCAATTCCATAGCTTCTGGTGTGGTGCCTCAACTAAGTGCCATCATGGGGCCTACTGCAGGAGGAGCTGTTTATTCTCCTGCCATGACGGATTTTGTCTATCAGGTCAATGGTTCTTCATTCATGTTCATCACAGGTCCGCAGGTGATAAAGGCTGTTACGGGCGAAGAGGTGACTTCGGAGGCTTTGGGTGGAGCCATGGCTCATGCTACAAAAAGTGGATGCACACACTTTGTCGCCGAAAACGATGAGCAATGCATAGACAGCATCCGCCAGACCCTGTCGTATTTGCCGTCCAACAACATGGAGGAACCTCCGGTCGTGAAGACCTCGGACGATCCCATGCGGCAGTGCCCCGAGTTGGAGGGTGTCATACCGGACGATCCAAAGCAGAGTTATGACATGCGTGTGGTCATCAGGTCCTTGGCAGATGATGGTGTGATGTTGGAACCCCACGAATTGTGGGCTCAGAATATAATCGTCTGTTTCATCAGGATGGCCGGTCAAACGGTCGGTGTCATAGCAAATCAGCCCTCGTTCATGGCTGGAGTGTTGGACGTAAACGCTTCTGACAAGGCCACGAGATTCATAAGATTCTGCGATGCGTTCAATATCCCGCTGCTTACCTTGACCGACGTCCCTGGATATCTCCCAGGTTCTGACCAGGAATGGTCCGGGATCATCAGGCATGGCGCCAAGCTCTTGTGGTGTTATTCCGAGGCCACGGTGCCGAAGGTTACGCTGGTAACCAGAAAGGCATACGGAGGATCTTATCTTGCCATGTGTTCATCGGATCTGGGAGCTGACTGCGTGTTCGCCTGGCCTACTGCGGAGATTGCGGTAATGGGCGCCGAGGGCGCTTCCCGGATAATATTCCGAAAGGAAATAGCCGCAGCAGAAGACAAGGATGCCAAGTTCAAACAAAAGGTGGATGAATACGAAGAACTCTTCGCAAATCCATACAAGGCGGCAGAACGGGGCTATATCACCTCTGTGATAAGGGCATCCGAGTCACGCGCCATGATCATAAAGGCTTTTTCCATGCTGAGGAACAAGCGAGAAGTCAGGCCCGAGCGAAAGCATGGAAACATTCCCGTGTGACATGAGCATGGAACAAAAAGCACAGAACAGAACTTGCAAGGTATTGTCATGATTCGTTACTTGATTTTTACCATCAGCCTATTGTGGGCAGCTCAAAGCCTTGCCATTCCTCCGGACAAGATCGTCTATCTGAAGGAGGGAGAGGGACGTTTTGAACCGGGCCCCCATGGTCATTGGCTTGCGGAGCCCTATGAGCCCAATGTGTTGGATGCAAAGGCCTTTGATACCAGTGAGGTGTTTCTCAAGGGAAAGGCTAAGGGGCAGACCTTGCTGTTGTTGAGCAACAAGTCCCTTGGGGAGACTCTTTTCTGGAAGGTTGTAGTGGGGGCTGATTCAGGTTCCAGGAAAGAGGCTGATACATCCAGGATCGAAAAGACTTGCAAGTGCCAGGTCGATTCGAAGCCTGTCTCGTGCAGGGTCTTGGATAAAAAGTGCATGCAGGCATTGAGAGAGTGGATACAGAGCAGCGATGTCCAGGCTGATGAACTTCGCCTGGTTTATTCGGCCCAGTCTTTACAGGAGGTTCTGAAGAGCATAGACAGGACATTGGCCAAAGCCGGCTTGGACGGCCTGACCATTTCTTTTTCCGGGGTTAACCTGAGGGTCGAAGGAGCGCTCAATGACCGGGCTGCATGGCGAAAGCTCATGAAAATCATCTATGAAGGCATGATTGGAAAACTGCTGCTGGAAGACAAGACGAATATTCTGGACGAATCAGAAAGAATCAAGCCACTCAGATAAGCGTTTTTTCCCATCGGATGCAAAGAACAGAAACTGTGCACCATGACGGGTGCCGGATGGTGACTTGTCATGCCATACGACCTTGCATCTGGATTGCACCGGGTTTGATGATGATTTTTCGAGGTAGATCCAGAGGGTGACCTCCCTGCCGGGATCGAGTTGATCTGGTATTTCGAAGCAGACACCATCCTTGGAAACATTATGAGTCCAGGTATGGTAGGAATTCTTTGCTTCTTCCACATCAACTTTCATCCTGACCTTGTGTCTTACATATTTGCGATGGTATGGATATTTTTGTATAGCTTGCTCATTGCTTTCTTCCATCGCCGAGTCCTTCAGGTCCTGTTTGGTTTCATCCATGGCTCCCCCTGTCCTGGCAAATACTATAATCAGGGATATTCGAGTGTTACCTTAGCACACATTTGCTTTTATCATCAAGGCTGACTATTTCCAGTTTTCTATGTCCACTCCGTCCGGTATGTCGAGGTGAAAGAGTTTGTCGTCAGGTGGCGTTCCTGATTCTGCGCTAAATAATTTTATCCTCACCTTGATCTTCCTGTTTGGGATTTCAAAACGTATTTTTCCCGGTACAAGGGCTTTTCCTTCTTGTGTCAGCCAGTCGGAAAGCTCCAGCGTATAGGTCAATTCATTGTTTGTGCTCAGTTTGATCCTCGTTGGGGTAAGATTTTCCGGGTTGATCAAGATGCTCTCCACCTGCCTGGCATTGGAGACCGTCAGCAGGTATTGGCCATGTTTCACCTCCAGCTTTTCGGAGGCATAGGCGATCATGGGAGCTTGCCCGAGGAGCATGCGTGCAATATCGGCACCATCCATGGGCACCGGGATTACCCTCGAAATATTTGCCATGGTGGCATTGCCGGTGATGAAACGCCCATTTTTCATGTCCCATGAGCTGAAGACCATTCCGTCCGTAACCAATATGGAAAGGGGCTGGTCAAAAAAACTCTCGGTCTCGAACCTCAGGAAGGCTGGCTGCCTGGCCACATAGGAGATACGTACTTTGATTCTCTGGGATGCATTTCGGTATTCCACCATGCCGGTAACTTTCAGGCTTTCAGGTCTGGACTTTGCCATGGCAGCCAGGAGTTCAGAGACGGTGTGGAATTTTTGTGAAATTTCACCAGATCTTGTGATGCGTTTTGGGCAGGCGGTCAGAGTTACCATGGCAGCAAGGCTCACCGCAATGATCAGGGTTGTCGTCAAAAGATTTTGTCTTGCCCTGATTTCCCACCTCGTTTGCGATCTTGCGTGGTCCATGGCGATTCATACCATGGCTGAAATGCTTCTCAGAAGGTCATAAAAGGCGCTTGGACCATAAAACAAGAATGCAATGTCGCCAAAGGAAAGTTGGTCCCCGTCTGTCAGGGTTCTCGGCTCTCGCGCCCTCAGGTCCTGACCGTTGAGCCGGGTGCCATTGGTGGATCCTGCATCTGTGACAATGGTCGTGCCTTTGATATCTATGGTGAAAAACGCGTGGTGCTTCGATACGGTCATGTGCGTGACAACCACGTCGTTTGTCTCTGTCCTTCCCACGAGAATTTTTTCTGCCACGCTGTTTCGCTTAGACTTTTTCAGGACCTC
Source organism: Myxococcales bacterium (assembly GCA_027031935.1). GTDB lineage: Bacteria > Myxococcota > B64-G9 > B64-G9 > B64-G9 > JALVPF01. The sequence continues at coordinate 9,802 of JALVPF010000457.1, forward strand.
TACCTGGTCCATGGGGGCTGGAGGCGTAGGCTCCACCCGCCATTCTCTGGTGTTGGGATCCTTGCGCATGCGAAGGGTTGAACCGTATTCGTCCCTAGGGGCCAGGGATTGTTCCTGGGTTCTGTGTATGAGAAAAGGGAAGGGGTTGCGCTGAACAAAGGTTTCCTTGTCCAAGGTGCGGGCCAATGCGATGTAGTCTTTGATATAAGAAGTCATGGGCCCTCTTTGAAAAATTCAAGTTATAATAAAGAGTTGCCCAATACCTGTCAAGATTTGGGATTTCCTGCCTCGCCTGCCGCAGGCCTACGAAGATTCTCAGGTACGGTCCTGCTTAACGACGGTCATCCCCGGCGGTGCTCGCCTGCGCTGCGCGCCGGCGGGGGCCCCCGACCGTCGTTCGAGGTGAATCGCGACC
>JALVPF010000458.1 GCA_027031935.1 Myxococcales bacterium
AAGCTAGGCAAGAAGGACGAGGTACTGGGAGAGTTGATGGAAGAGTACGTGGCGTTAAAAAAAGCACTTGGGGCGCCCTGAAAGATGCCTGGAATCCGAGATCAGGTGGTGGACCTGGTAGAGAAGTGGTCGCAGAAAAGCGGCATAGGTGTCGGGCAGATGCTCGAATGGCTGGGCGTCAGGGCAAGCAAGTACTATGACTGGAAGCGACGGTACGGGCAAGAGAATCGCCATAATGCATCGACTCCGCGCACGTTCTGGCTGGAAGATTGGGAGAAGGAAGCCATCGTTGCGTTCTATGCCCAACATCCAGATGAGGGCTATCGTCGTCTGGCCTATATGATGCTTGATGCGAATGTGGCAGCGGCAAGTCCAAGCAGTGTATATCGGGTGCTAAAGAGGGCCGGAGTGCTGAAAAAGTGGGGCAAAACCACGTCCAGGAAGGGGAAAGGGTTCCATCAGCCGCGGAAACCGCACCAACACTGGCACATCGACATCGCTTACATCAACATCAGCGGCACTTTCTACTACCTGTGCAGTGTGCTGGATGGATACAGTCGCTATGTAGTTCACTGGGAGATCCGGGAATCGATGACAGAAGCGGATGTGGAAATCATCCTCGAACGGGCGCGGGGAAAGTATCCTGATGCGACGTCCAGGATCATCTCTGACAACGGCCCGCAGTTCGTGGCCAAGAGCTTCAAGGAGTACATTCGCTTCTGCGGTATGACGCACGTACGGACAGCGCCATTCTATCCGCAAAGCAACGGCAAGATCGAGCGGTGGCACAAATCACTCAAGACAGAGTGTATCCGACCCAAGACGCCGCTTTCATTGGGGGATGCCAGGAGAATTGTTGCTGAGTTTGTAAGGTGCTATAATACCGAGCGACTGCACAGCGCAATTGGCTATGTGACGCCCAAGGACAAGCTGGAAGGACGAGATGCGGCTATCTTTGCTGAGCGCAAACGCAAGTTGGCAGCAGATCGCAGGCGACGGGCTTGGCATCGGCAGCGAACTGAGCCCGCGCCAGCTCCGGCCAGACGCCACTCTACATCCTCAAGTATGGGGGTGGCGTATGTAGGGTAGTGTCTTATTCGCACGAGGCAAAATTCCATTTCACGCTGAACCAATACAAAAGGGAGATCTCTAGGATATAGGAGGGGTTAAAGTATGGATACATCTACGTATCAAAAAGTTGCTGTCGTCACTGGCTCATCCAAGGGAATTGGTCGGGCCATTGCGATTCGTTTGGCAAAGGATGGTTATTTTGTCTATGTCACATATCATACCGATGAGGCAGGCGGACGTGCTACAATGGATGAAATCAAGCAAATTGGTGGTAAAGCATCTCTGCAGAGGCTTGATGTCACTAGCGACAGTAGTGTTTCTCAACTAATGACTGTAATTGGAAACGAATTTGGGCACCTAGATGTTTTGGTTAACAATGCTGCCCGAAGCATCGACAAGAACATAGAAGATTCAAGCCTTGATGAGTGGAAACTAGGGTTTGACACGAAACTCCATGGAGCATGGTTATGCACGAAGTATGCTATACCGCTCCTGAAAAAGGGTGAAAATGCCAATGTGATTATAATATCGAGCAGTGCAGATAGAAATCCAAGTCCAGAAATATTATCGTACGCGATTGCTACAGCTGCGACAACTGCCTTTGCGAAAGCGATGGCTCTTCATTTACCCTCTTTTGGAATCCGTGTTAACGCCGTTATGCCTGGACAGGTGCGGACAGCACTTTGGGGAGAGCTAGAGAAAGATGACGAACTCTGGAAAGGTTTTGCTGAGAATAATCCTATGAAACGGATTGCGACTCCCGAGGATGTTGCCGACGCAGCCATGGTATTGATTAATGACCCCCATAGGTTCCTCAATGGGAATCTTCTTTATGTGAATGGTGGTAGTCATTTGCGATAGTGTATACAAAGGTGGAGGAAGAGTCCACAAAAGACAAACTCCAGGATATGGGGGTGATGCATGAACTGATCCACCAGGAGCGCTCCGGTCAGCTGCTCGTCGCCAGATACTTGCGTCCAATCACCGAGGCGGAGATTGACTCCATATTTTTGTGCAAAAGTGGCGCATTTCTATTCAGTCAGTGCAAAAGCGGGCAGTTTCTAATCGCCCAGACAGTACCTTTCCAAGCAAATCAGGAGATCATCGGCAAATTGCTTGTGACTTAGCAGTTCGATGTGCCGGAGTTCGCCGGCCTCGAAGACGCGGCCGCCTGGGGTTGCCAGCCGGTCGCGCACGATGTGTTTCAGGCCGTAGCCCTCAAACCGCGTGCCGACCCAGCGCCCGGCGCTGGAAGTCTGCCAGCAGGTTGTGCGCCAGGTCGGTGAGCAGGATGAATCCTTCCTGGGCCGGAAGCGGTGTTTACGGCGTGCTGCCAACCCCAAACCGCTTTTGTCTCTGCGAAATTGTCCCACCTTGGCACCGCCGCGGCCGTTATAGCAAGCCAGGAAGTGGCCCTTGGAGGGCAGGGAGAGTGTCGAAACACAGGAGGCATAGTGGAAAGAGTCCTCCTTTCACTCTCCGTTTGACGAACATGCGGACAAGGACGTCCGTAGTCGACTGGTGGGGCGGCCTCACCCAGCCAGGCATCACCATAGGCGTCCCAGCGCCGGACCTGTCTGGCCAGAGCAGCGGCACGATGACCGGACGTCCCTTTGGTCAGGAAGTGGTACCCTCGTGCCAAGAGCCAACGGATGTGTTCACATGCCACGCCATCCAGCCGCCAGACGGTCCGTTTGCGCTGTGCTGATGTCAACTCAAGCATTTTCTGCTGCCAGCACGGCTGGCCGGAGGCAGTGGGCCGTATGTCGGTTGCATGGATATAGATCGGACCAGATGGTCTCGGTAACGGATAGCGCTGACTCGCGCCAGCTGAACTGTTTTTGTCAACCTAGAACAGGCCCACTTGACAATCGAAAACCTGTTCGACGACAACTATAATTACCCATTGATGACAACTAGAAATGCCCACTAGGGGAATCGGTCGAGTCATTGTAAACTGGCCTCACGAACAAGGAGGCCAAGAGGATGCCAGCAACCGATGCCCAAGTGAGGATCATCATGAGAGAACGAGAAAAGGAACGAACTCAAGAGCAAGCCGCAGCGAGCGAGAGAACTGCTTTTTGGTTCTGGCTTGTCCAGGGGTAGCTCTGCACTTAACCGTGGTCGGGACGAGAAGACACAAAGAGGGCACAACGTGTAGGGCCGGTTTCCATACCGGCCACAAGATGGCGGGTAAGAAACCCGCCCTACCCGGCCACCACGATTAAATGTGGAGCTACCTGTCCAGGTTAGTACCTTTCCAATCACATCCTTGCACAATGGGCAAGAAAATCATGCCCGAGCATAGGCGAGCTCAGGGATGACCACCATCTCGCGCAACTTGAGGAGCATCAGGA
>JALVPF010000459.1 GCA_027031935.1 Myxococcales bacterium
GTTGTGAGCTCTCCACGTCATGTGGAAATAGGAATAGGGACCTAGCACCAGTCTTCGGGGGATTCTCATGAAGGAAAAACCCATGCACAAACGAGGCCAATACCTACAAAAGAGGGCTTTTGGTGCACAAGCTATAGAAAATGCTAATGAAATGCAGCTAAACGAAAAATATGAAAAATTCAGGCAGTGTACGAACTCCGGTCACGTGTGTACAAATTTCGGACACCCTGCCTCCGTCCCTATTATCCCCTCCGTCCCTCACCACCTGGCGTCATGTTCCTCGCAGACGCCTGGTAGGTCCACGATCCATCTATCCTTGCCTCTGCCATCGGTGATTCTACCGGAAAATGTGCCAAGCGGCTGAAGGTATCTCGTCGAAATTGGGCCAAAGTCGCGATCCTCGGAACGAGAACCTTCAGGGGTAAATGTCAAGTCCAGTCTGTTGTCAGTGTCTTTGATGATCCAAGGCGCTTTTGGCCCCGATGTTTCCCTGTGGAAAATGACTTTTCCAGTTGGAATCATGTCTTTTCCCAGCCAGATGATATTTTCCAGGCCATTATTGAATCCTGCGGTCAGATTGAATCCTATGGTCAGTTTTCTTTTCATGGTACCACCAGCACATGCCCACATCCACGAGGTAGCCGTATCCAGGTAGCCATGACTGAAATCAAGAAGAGCAAAGGAATCTGATTTTAAATCGTGATGTTCGTCTCCAATGATCAATCTTCCGGTGGTGGGCATGGCAAGCTGTTTCACTGTTATATTTACCGTCCCTTTTGCCTTTACAGGGCAAATGGCAGTGAGTGGCGTCGGGGCCCCTGACCCGGAATCCCATGCTTTGAACTCGGCTGCAAGATCCAGCTTTTTACCCTCTGCAGAAATCCTCGCCCTGAGTTCGTATCTTCCCAGTCCATTGGGCTTGAGTATGGACGCTCTGAATCCGGGAATACGAAATACCGACTCGGCTCCATCCCCTGGGATTTCGTTGAGTTTGGCCCCAAGCAAGGGCGGTGCGATGACAGTTCGATCGAACACGAACTCGCTGCCATCCCTGTCAAACAGCGCGCATGTGGCAGCAGAGGCATATCCCATTTTGATGATGGCCAGGGTCACAAACCATTTCGGTGAGCTTATGGCCGCGTAGTGCCAACATTTTTCGGAGAGGATTTTCTCAAGACCTATACGAGAGTGCTCCGGACCAAGACATTTGAGGGATCCGTCCGGAATGACTCCGGCATAGGAGCCGAACATGGGATTGCCTTGCCCGTCACAAACGCTTGAAGGAACTTCTGGGAGTTTGTTTAGCATGTTTTTTTCCTGTTCCAAGCAGGTTCGATCGCCGCCCAGTGATTCCTTTATGATCCTTCTGGACTGCTAATACCCGTGTTGACGAATATCTGGTCATACGAGTCCATTCTTCACAAGGGATACTAGCCAAATATGCTGGATCGAGCAAGCAGGCATCTCCACCCATGATTTCCAACTCGCTTGCGATCTCTGTGTCGATGCTGCGGAATCTTTTTCGGTAAGCTGAGGCCCCGACTTGCTCCAGGTTGACACAAAACAGCTTGTCTGTTCTCATGCCATGGTTTGAGACATATTCGATTTCAGCAACCTTCGGAGGACATGAATATGAGAATTTTACTGAGCACATTTTTGACCGGTTCACTCCTTGTTTTTACAGCATGCACCAATGGCAAACCCGAGGCACCTAAGGACGTGAAGACAAGCGAGGCCGACAAGGGAGCAAAAGAACAGGGAAAAGAAAAATCTGCCATGGTGCAGCTCAAGGATTTGGATGAGAAGGAGCCTAACAACAAGACATCAGAAGCCACGGAAGTTACGGAATCCAGCAGAATCAAGGCCAATCTGGAGCCCGCCTCAGGTGAGAAGTTCAGGGCCGCAGATTGGTACAAGGTTGTCTGCAAGTCGAGAAAGAAGCTTTCGTTTGAACTCAGTCCTATTCCTGAACAAAACATTCGCTTGCGTTTTCTTGATGGGGACAAAAACAAGCTTTTCTATGTTGACACAGGCAAGAAGGGTGAGGGAGAGGTGTTTCCGAACCTGGTGGCTGAAGGTGCGGTCTATGTGAAGGTGGAAGGCGAAAAGGGAGCGAAAGGCGGGCCATACACACTGTCCATTTCTTTCAGCGATGTCGAGGATGGCTTCGAGACAGAGTTCAACGGAAGATACAGCACGGCTGACGAAATTCGGCTCGGTACGCCTGTCAAGGGTCTGCTTTCAAATGACAGGGACGAGGACTGGTACCTGTTGTCCCTTGCCGATGTACAGACTGGCGCGGTGTTGAGGATAGACCTCACCTCGGTTCCGGGTGTCAAATTTCATTTGATAATATCTGATGAACAGGAGCGAAGGCCAGTGTTGGAAACAGATAGCCTCAAGAAAGGCGAGGGTATAGTCATTCGCAACCTTGGAATCCCTTCTGATGCCAAGGGGCTATACATTACCTTGAAGTCTGCATGGGTTCATGGTGACCGAGCCAAAAAGTATGTCAGAACCTCCAATGCAAAAGAACCATACACGCTGAGTGTTTCTGCTGAAGCTGGTGGTGATGACCTGGAAAAGGAACCGGATGATGATGCTGAACACGCTTTTGCCGTGATGGATGGTCAGAAGGTCAGAGCTTATCTCGCCAGACCTAACGATGTGGACTGGTTCAAGATCCAGGTGGAAAGGCCCAGTATTCTCTCCGCTGAACTCAGCGCCCTTAACAAGGTGGACCTGCAGCTTTACGTGATTGACCCTGAGAAGAAGGATCAAAAGAGGAATTACGAGTTGGTTCGCATAAATCAGGGTAAGGTCAATGAACCGGAAATTTTGACAAACTGCGCCCTTGCCCCAGGAGAAAATTACGTGAAGGTCACAGGGGCATGGAAAAAGGTGGATGGCAAGTGGATTCAGGATTACAGCAACCTGGATGAGACCTATTCCCTTACCTTGAATCTAAGGACAGACGATGGTCGTGAAGAGCGTGAGCCGGATAACAGCGTAGACAAGGCCACACCCATAAAGGTTGGTCAGTCTCTTCGCGGTACCATGTATCCATCCAATGACGCGGACTTTTTTCTGCTGGATCTTTCGTCCATGGACGGACCACACAACACAACGATAGAATGTACTGGAATTCCCAAAGTGGATATCAGGCTTGAACTTCTTGGGCCTGAGATGGATGACAAGGACAAACACAAGGTGATTGCTTCTTCAAACAAGGGCAAAGGCGAAGCAAAAGAGCAGATCACAAAAGAACTTATGCCCGGTCAGTACTGGATAGTGGTTCGTGGACCGAAATTTTATGATCCAAACTCCAGCGACCAATACTTGTTGACCGTGACCCAATAACCAGTGCTGCCTGGTGGGGCTTGGGACATGGGTAAATCCGGTCAAGGCTGGGGGGTGCTGTTATCCCATCACAGGGATGAGCAGTTACACCTGTGTTACCGTGTACATCTTTTTGGACGGGATATCTTTTTTTGCGCTCGTTGTTCCGGCATTTACCCTGCCCTGTTTTTGGTCTTGTTGGCAGAACGCACGACAGGGCCATGGCCTTGGTGGGTTCAGTGGGGACTTTTGTTTTTAGCCCCCTTGCCAGCACTTGTAGAGTGGGGCATTACCACAGCCACGGGCCGTCCGGATAAATCGAACATCACAAGAACTGTAACCGGGATGGGACTGGGTGCCGGTATAGGAATGAACCTGGCTGTAAACACCAGACATCTGGCGGCACCGGCTGTCACAGCTCAGTTCGTCTATTTTTTGGCCGTTGTCTGGATTGTGTGGATGTTCAGCTACACCAGACGGAGCAAGGCACGGCGCAAGGCCATGCGGGGAAGAAGGCGCAGAAAGCAGTCCTTGGAAGAGTTTGTTTACGAAAACATGCAGAGTGCCTCGCTTGACAGAGGCGAAGTGGAACATCACGAAGAAGGTGGTCCTCCCCAAATGCCCCAAACCAGATAAGCCAGGGCTACACCACAGATCATTCCAGCCAGAAACAATCTCAGCGGACTGAGGAGAGTTTTTTTTGCAGGCTTGGATTTGCCGGTCACCTTCTTCAGCCCGGCCAAGAGCAGATCCCGTTCCTCGGTGCTAATCTCGCCACGTGCCCTCATGGATTCTATCTTGAGTTCCAGCATGATCTATCTCGCCACCTCATTCCATGGTAAAGGTACCAGCGCGAAGTCTGTTGTCACCATCGGACGGTGAGCCAGGCAAGACGGTCATGCGTTTGGATCCAATGTAGAATCCCAGGTAGATTGCGTAGGTCTTCGCTGTAAATTCGATGGGAAGATGAAGAACCACCTTGTCCCGAATGATATCGCCGGGCATCCAATCGTTGGTGGGGAACAGGCCTGACAGGGGAAAATGGTCACCGTTCACCCGGTGAAATTCGTGTCCATGGCCGTCGATATGAATGAAGACTTTCCAGTTTTTGCTGATGGTCTTTTTGCACTTGAAAAAGAGCGTCAGGGTAAAATCGTGACCTCGAGCGGGATGTTCCGGATCCAGATTGTATCCGAGAAAATCTATCCCATCTGTCCAACCTGCAGACAGTGGATGAGCGATGGCAGGAGGTTTGGATAGGACATCCCTGGATAGGGGATTGAGATCTTCCATACCGGGATCTATCTCGTTGGATGCAAGCACATATCGCAGTCCAGAACCGGGCAATACGTGAAGATGTTTACCCTCAGACTGTCGAATCGCCCTGTCCACCGCTGCAAATCCGTCAGTGACAGCTATGATGAAATGTCGGCCCGGTTTGGAAAAGACGCGTTTGACTGCAGCTGGATTGGACAGCTTGATAATGGTGTCGGCAGAGTAAAACACCTCTCCTCTCCAGTTCATCTGGTATTGATAGAGTTTTTCTCCCGGTTTGGCCACCTTGTGATAGGTCTCGAAGAGGGCTTGTTGGCCCATGGTGTCACCCAGGTGGGCAATCCATCCCCAGGAAATCCAAAGTGCAGTTATGGCAGCTAGCAGCGCCAGGGTGGCAGGAATGGCCCTGGATTTTAGCCAGTGAGCAGCAAGCATGACAGTGCCAAAAAGAATCGAAAGTATCAGCAGAGTCCAGCGTGGGTACTGATCTTCTGGAAGGGGCCTATCGTATGCGTAGGTGCAGAGGTTTGAAATATGAGTGGAGTTGGAGATCACGTCGTTGCCAATCATGGCAAGCAAAAGCACGCTTATTGGCACGACTATGCGCCAGGTGCCGGCATCGCGATCCGCCATTCCCAAGCCGATGAGAATGGCCAGTGGAGCAACTGCTGGAAAGACGTAGTGATGAAACTTGGTTACTATAAGAGTGAATGTAACAAATGTCACAGCGGCCCATACCATGAGGAAAATATCGAACTTCACCGAGACTGAATCCACCGAGGGAGTCATGAGACGCAAGGCTACTTCGTTTTTCTTGGTTCGAAAGGTGGAAAACAGTCTGGAAAACGCCAGGGGCAGCATGGCGACCCATGGGAACAGTCCATATCCCATCTGTTTTATAAAATATTCGAAAGTGCCCCTTTCCCCATGAACACCCGTAAATGCCCTCTGCAGGTTGTGGTGAAGAAAAAATTCATCGTAAAAGGCGGCACCATGTTTGAGCGACATCACCACATACCATGGTGCGGCTATGATAAAGAAAAGAGGTATGCCCCACTGCAGTTTGAGCTTTTTTATGGATCTCCAGTCACCTGTGAGGAGAAAGTAAACAAGGGCAACAGCCGCCGGGATGGCCAGGCCCACCGGTGTCTTTGCCAGGGCAGCCAGGGCGGCAAAGATGTATATGGCAGCAACTTCCCACTGACTTGTCCTTTCAGACAAGATTACTATGATAAAGGACCCCAGTGCTCCAAGCATGAATACGGCAAAGGGGATGTCGGTTATGGCCTGACGGGAGATGATATAATAGAAGGGAGTGGTGGCAAGCACACCTGCCGCCCAAAGACCTCTCCTGGTGTCAGTAATTTTCGAGACAAAGCGATAGGAAAGCCAGACGCCTAGAATTCCTATGAGCGCAAAAGGCAGTCTTGCGGCCCAGGCGTTGATCCCGAAAAGCTTGAACGATATGGCCATCAACCAGAATATTCCCACCGGCTTGGAGTAGAACATCTCCTGTCGCCATCTCAATGTGATCCAGTCGCCATCGGTGAGCATTCTCCTGGCCACCTCTGCGTAGTGGGTCTCCCACGGATCCCATAGACCGGTTGAACCCAGCAGTGGCATGATGACAAGCCCTGCCATGAGCACCACCCAGAAACCGGGCCTCTTGTAGATGGTAGCCATGGAATGAGCAAGACTGTCTAAGTACGTGGAGTTCAACTTGATGCTCCGAAGATATTCAGGTCAACAGCATGCAAAACGCCTTGTGTATCAAAGCAACTTTTATTGTTCAAAAATTTGCTTGAGTCTGTTCATCGTTTTTTCAGCATCTGAGGCAATGGACGACAGGATCTCTTTCATGGGTTGGATTTCCTGGCATTGGCCTACGCCCTGCCCACACGCCAGCAGTCCGCCGTCAGATGCCTGTGCGAATTTTTCCTTGGTCACCATTCCTGAAATATGTGGGAGAATCTCCTCGAACGGAGCGTTTCGTTCTTCCAACTCGTGTACCTTGCGGGAAGTCTCGTTGTCCAGCACGCGGTGGGTGTTTTGAACCGGCCGGAGAACCAGGCGGGTGTCAAGCTCTGTTGCCGCAAGGAGCCGCTTCTTAATGTCTTGGTGAAGTGGGGTCTCTTCAGCCACCAGGAGCCGGGTGCCCATGATCACGCCCTCTGCCCCCAAAGCCAACACCGCTGCCATGCTCCTTCCGTCAGCAACTCCTCCGCCACCGATGACGGGAATACTGACACTATCGACAACCCGTGGTACCAGACACATGGTAGTCACATCCAGGGTTCCTGTTGCTCCGCCGTTTTCATAACCAACCACTGTAACCACATCAGCACCTATGCTCTCTGCCTTCTTTGCGTAACGCACTCCGACGCATTTATGCATGAGCTTCATGCCGGCTTTTTTGATCCTGCCCACAATTTCCTCAGGGGCTTTGTGGCCGGATGTCTCGACGATCTTCACCCCCTCGTCGATCATGATATCCAGGTAGAGATTATTGTCGATCTGGTTTAGTGCCGGGAAGAAGTTCAGGTTTACGGCAAATGGTTTTGACGTTTTGGCCTTTGTGTCCTGCAGGGCGGTGCGGAATTCATCCATTTCCTTGTAATTTGCAGATGCCAACACCCCAAGTCCGCCAGCCTCGCTGACGGCAGCCGTATAGTCTACCATGGCAAGGTGCATCATCGTACCCCCGATTATCGGGTATTGTATGCCAAACATTTCGGTGATTTTTGTTTTTATCGCCATTGTGCATCCTCCTGATTATTCCCCCTGGTCAGAAATGGTGCGATTGCAGGGATCAGTTTTTGACGTCTGCCTTGTTGGGCTTTTCGAGTCCCGTTCCCAGTTTGCGATCAGCAGCCTTCAGCATGAAAGCAAAGGCCATGCCCACCGTGCCCAGACCCGCAAGCATGAGAATGGGGTTCGTATAGTCATAAATCTGGAATTTGGCGATCTCGCCAAGAAAGGAGGCCATGACAGGGTTTGCATAGTCCTGCATTGCTCCCAGTCCGGCTTTTATGGTCGCAACACCAGGGTTGGAAGTGTCTAGAACGTGGCCGATGAGCATGGGAAAAGCCCAAAGGCCGATGTTTTGAATGGAAAACATCAGTCCATAAGCGGTTCCAAGCTTGTTCTCTTCGACGATTTTTGCCAGAGATGGCCACATGGCCGCAGGCACCAGGCTGAAAGCTATTCCCAGAATGAACATGGGAACATAGGGGGTGATCATGGTGAGGCTGAACATGAGATGAACCACTATGAGCAGCGCAGAGCCCAGGATCATGAGTGTGGCGCTATAACCCTTGTAGTCGCACACGGCTCCAAATATGGGTGTAAAGACAATGTTTCCGAAGGGCAGCAAGGTTACGATGAAACCCGAAAGCTCCAGAGTCATGCCAAATTTATTTACCATGAGATCGGGTGCGTACTTTACAAACGGAAACACGGCTGAGTAAAAGGTCACACACAACAGCGCCACGAAGATGAACGAGCGGTTGGTCAACAGTTTTACGAGGTCTGCAAATTTGAAAGCCTCGCTTGCTTCTTCCTGACCTGCATCGCGAATTTGCCTGTCGATGGCCTTGTCAAAGAAAGTATACACTACGAATGCCACCAGTCCCGAGACGATCAATACGAAGCCAAAAAAGATTGGGGTGGTCCAGTCGGGCGTGAGCAGCTTGGGAGACACGATCATGGCTGCGGCCATTCCACCCCTCGCAATGGCAATGTTGATGCCCAGCGCAAGGGCAAGTTCCTTGCCCTTGAACCACTTGACCACAGCCTTGCTTATGACCACAGCCGAAGTCTCCGCCCCCAAACCGAACAGGAAAAAGCCCAAAGACATCATCTTCAAGGCCGGGGAATAGTCGTTCATGAAGGAGTTGAAAAATGCATACCCGAGACCACCTGCGTTGTAATAGTCGGTGGCCCCATAGTATGTCAGAAATGATCCCAGGGCCATGGAGAGGAAAAACATCACTCCTGTGATGCGTACGCCGATGCGGTCCAGAATGATGCCACCGACGACAGCCATGGCGAAAAAGACGTTAGGTATGGAGTAGGCCGCTACAAAGAACCCGTAGTCAGAAGATGAAAATCCCAGTTTCGTGTTAAGGATCTCTTTCAATGGAGACAGGGCATCATAAAAGTAGTAGTTCGTGGCCATGGCAAAGCTGATAAGAATCAGCATGGCCCATCTCATGGTTGCCGAGTCCCGTAAGGTCTTGTCTTTGTCTTTCATATGTCTCGTTTCCATGTGGTTTCGTGTTCGGGCTTGTATACTACTTTTTGCCAAGGTGTTCCAGATCATTCACCTTGGCAATGGGCCGTAAGGGAGAATGATTCAAAACGCCAATTGGAGCTGTGTCCTCGCCTTTGCGTCCATCAGGTCTCCACTGTCCAACTGCTGCAAGATGAGACCTATGTCGGTCTGCCATTTCAGGGTGTTGCCATAAAGGTACCAGCCAAAGCCCAGTGTGATCTCCTGCATGGAAATGGTACGTCCCGCAAGGGATAGATCCTTGACCAGTTCCTGCCTGCTTGTTTCATCTGTTTGAGATTCCAAAATGGCCTCGGCCCTTGCTTGTGCATCCTCCCGAAGCTTTTCCAATGCCCAGATACCAGCGAAGCGAAGGCCAAGTTCGTAGTTCTCGCCAAACTTGTACCTGGTGTACGCAAGTCCACCTAGAAGCCCGGGGGTGTAAGTCTTGTCCGTCTGAGTCATGTCCACCAATCCCAAATACACCTGTGCGCCGATAGAAAAAGACGCCCAGCGAAATATGACCTCTGGTGCGACTCTCACGTGCATGTCATGAGTGGCACGCGGAGCGAGATCCCATGCCGTGCTCATCCCCAGGCTCAAACCCGGATCCTTACTGTTCGGACTTGCTTGTGCCTTCATATTACCGAGATTGTATGCCAGGTGCAGAATCAGCTCCGAGTGCATGCTCTCGTACTGGGCTTGGGGATGCACCAGGTCCGATGGATTGGGGGTAGGGACCATGTAAACTTTCTCCATGCCAATGGCGTTGGCAGCCCTGGCGTTCAGTCCATCGAAAATTCCCAACTGGAATTCGTACCTGGGTGGATCCTTGATATTGTTATGAAGCATTATGCCCAACTGCCTCTCTGCGCCGAAATACTTGGCAGGATAGGACCAATCCACCACCGGGAGGTTCTTGTAAGAGCCTAGTCTATAGCGGGTAAACGGGATTTTCATCTGTCCCATGCGAACCTGGAGCCACTCGTGTATCCTGTAGTCCAACCATAGGTCCATCAGCTCCAGCGAGCCTGGTGCAAGGCTCAAGTGTAGCATCCAGGAGATGTCTTTGGAAAACAGCTTGCCTGAAAGCACCGGCCGTATTCGTCTGAATTTTATTTTTGACTCGCTGGTGTAGGGAAGTTGTTCGGGCTGGTCCTTGTAGAGATATTCCCACTGGAATTGTGCAGCAAAGTGAAACTCCAGGCTGTTGGCACCATCATCACTGGAGATACCGAATGCTGGAGAAGCCATTACATGCAAAGGGCTGCAAAGCATTGATAAAAACATCGAGACAATGATCAAACTTGTAAAA
>JALVPF010000460.1 GCA_027031935.1 Myxococcales bacterium
ATTTCGACCTTGGCAATCTCCCGTAACTCCTCGGGCAATAGCCCGCCCACGACCATCTCCGCACAATCATACCCACCGGGATCCAGCGCCCAGACTACCACCCGCGACAAGGACGCCCGCGCCTGCTCGTCCGGAAATACCAGGTGCAAACCGTATCTGCCATCCCCGGCGCAATCGGAACTTGCAAGGAAACTTGCAAGCAAGCACCATCCCAATACCAGCGCAGATCCCTCCCTCACCCTCACTGTCTGGAGCCTTTCATCTTTCATTTCAGACATCCTCTGTCTTTCTGCTACGGGCTTATTTCACACCAGTCGGGCCAGCCTGTCAATGTTCCGCGCCCAACCTGATTTTCCACCTCACTTGCGATCTCTGTGGCTATGCTGCAGAATCTTTTTCTGCATGGTGAGGCCTCGACGCGGTGAATCTGGAACAGCGGCTGTAAAATAACAGGAGGTCATGGGGTTGAAATTGTTTCGCAAAGCAGGGCTCCGAATGGCGCGTTGGGGTTGGGTAAAAAAAGCCATCAGGGACAAGGCAGACCTGGGGATATTCAAGCAACGACCATCTACCAGGATGTTCATAGGACTGGGAGTCCTCACCCTGAGCATGATCCTTGGATGGCCTGCCGTGGCAGCACTGGGTGCCATAGGCATCTACCTGGAAAAACCACTCATCGCGCTTGTGGGCGGGCCCGTGATCTACGGCATAAGCTGGGTGATATACGGGCTTGCATTCCTTATTGCTGGCAAAGACCTGCTGTTGTACGCCAGGGCCTTCAACAGGTGGGCTGCGAGAAAGATAGTCCTGGCTGTCGTAGACGATTTCCCGGACGATGAAAATCCATCGCCAGAACAAGGAGAATCATCATGAGGATACTCTTTTGGTACTGTGACCGAATGGCATGGACCCCCACCAGCAAAACCCTGCCGGACGTGGCAGACGGCACCGCTGGGGAAGTAAAGAACGCAATAGCCGCATACATTCACCTGCAGCCTTCGGACGAGGAGCGTGCCGGCAAGATGGAGACCAAGCTCGTGAAAAACATAAAGTGGCTTGCAGGCAAGTGGGATACCAAGCTCATAGTCTTGCACTCTTTTGCGCACCTGGCAGAGGACAAGGCAGACGCCGGGTTCACCCAAGGACTGCTGTCCCGTGCCAGGACGAGACTGGAAGATGCAGGATACGAGGTAATAGAAACACCATTCGGCCACTTCAACGACCTTGAGCTATCCGCACCTGGCCATCCCCTGGCACGCATCTATAAAGAATTTTAGTTCTCCGACATGGGAGTAGTAGCAAAATCATGAAAGGAAATGGGCTCTGCCCCCAGCAGGCTCAAGCTAAGTTCGTATCCCACCAGCCCTGGCGCACGCAACACGACTTTTTTCGCAAGTCCCAAGGGGCCAGACGCATCAAAAAACTCGGCCGTTCGCACCAGGACAGCGTCTGGATCATAAACCCTTACCAATGTGCTGGATGACCCCACTGCAGGTATGAGATCAAGCCTTGAGCCATCTGCTCCGGCATACCTGCACACCAGCCTCCCATGAGAGTCCTCTCCCAGCTTTTCCAGCTTGCCAGCAGGCGCCAGGAGCACCAGGGAGACATCGTTTATCAGCCCCCTTGCAAAATCCATGTCATCAAAAGGTGCGATTGCCCTGTGAACACGCAGTACGCCCCGTGTGCTCGTGGCGTCGAACAAGGTCAAGCCCTCTATGCTCACCAGCACGGCCCGCAAGGTACGCCTTTTCGTATCCACCTGGCTTGCGCCCATCATGGAAGACGACTTGCCCATGGGCATGGATGCGTCTATGGTGTGAACCGCGCGAAAGGATTTTCGGGGATACACACTCGTGCATCGAAGCACAGCATCCGATCTGCGCATTTTCTCCAGGGGTCTTATCTCTGGAAAGCTGGTGCATGAAAAGACCAGCAGGGCCGCTGACAATATCAATGCATGAGTTTTCATGGATCACTTTGGTGGGGAAAAGACAGCTTTATCCAGGTGGCCATCAATTTCCACATGTTCGAAATCCAGAACCGTGCTGGCATCAGGGCCTTCGATAATCTCCACCTGCTTGATGCTTGCCGGTCTTTTGTCCAGGGTGATAACTATGCGCTGAATGATATCCGCCATGGCCTTTTGCCTGGGCTCGAGCAAAACCCGTCCATTTCCGGTGTCCAGTTTTGCCCGAAAGGCCTTGGACTGTTCAAACTTTCCAGTAAGCCATGACTGTATCTCATCCACCACGACCCTGAGCGCCTCCACCCTTGCGGCTGCATCCTTCTCCCACTTGTCCTTGTGAAAAGTAAACCTGGAAAGATCACCGTGGTTCATGATCATCACGGACTTGATGGGGGTCTTGTATTCCCAGCGTATGGAATCAGGCGCCCGAAACACGAATCGACCGTGGGATTCTATGGGTTTCGTAAGAATCTTCAAATACTTGTGCTGGACGAAATCAGCCTTGACCGATCTTACCGACGAGGCTGCCTGCCTTATGGAATCAAAAG
This sequence comes from Myxococcales bacterium, assembly GCA_027031935.1. GTDB lineage: Bacteria > Myxococcota > B64-G9 > B64-G9 > B64-G9 > JALVPF01. The sequence goes on from JALVPF010000460.1 coordinate 2,518, forward strand.
AGCCCGCCCACTGTACCGCCACAGGGGGTGCGGCCAGCAAAGCAACACCCAGGATCATGAGCCTAAACCATGCCACCGTTTACTCCGATAATCTGCCCGCTTATGTAAGAGGCATCGTCCGAACACAAAAACCTCACCACCCTTGCCACTTCCTCAGGCTCACCGAAGCGGTTCATGGGTATCATCTGCTTGACCATCTCAGGCCCCATGTTTTTCGCCAGTTGTCTTGTCATGTCCGTATTTATCAATCCGGGAGCCACGGCGTTGACCCTTATTCCAAGTCTCGCCACCTCTGCGGCCAATGACCTGGTGGCACCTATGAGCCCTGCCTTGGCAGCAGAGTAATTGACCTGCCCCTTGTTACCCACCAGGCCGGAAGCAGAAGACATGATTACCACCGAGCCTGCCCGCTTTCGCATCATGGCCTTTATGGTGGGCTTGGTAACATTGAAAAAACCCTTGAGACTGATATCCAAAACACTGTCCCATGCATCAGGAGACATGAGCGGAAAGAGCCCATCTGCCGTGATGCCGGCATTGTTGACCAACACGGAAGGAGCACCAAGTCGCTTGAACAATGACGGCAAGGAATCCAGACACTCCTTGCGGTCTGTAACATCCAGTCGCAAGGCCTCCCCATCTCCTCCATTTTGTCTCACCATGCTCAAGGTCTGCTCACAGGCCTCATCATTGCTCCGATAGTTCACCACGATAAAATAACCGGCTGATGCAAGCTCCAGGCAAATGGCCCGTCCAATTCCTCTTCCACCCCCGGTCACCAGGGCCCACGGGTTTTGCCTGCCTTCATTTTCCATAGTCATTCTCCTGACTCCAAAAAGAATCATCGGGCTGAAACGTCTGTATCTCCACCCTTGCTATCTCTTTGCCATGCAACTCCACCCTGCCCTGAAACACCGCGTAATTTTCCAGCTCGTAACTTACTTTCACGTACGAATCCAGCACATCTCCCACTTCGAGGGCAACACCAGTAAGATCCGTCCTTCGCACCCCAACAAGCCAGCCCCTTCCCCCTTGCTTTTCCTTGTCCCTCTTTCTCCAACCGGCCAGAACCCCGGCGGTCTGTGCCACCACCTCGATGAGCACTACCGGATCTACCTTGCCATTTTCCACCAAGGGCCAAGAATCACGTACCGTCGTTCTGACCCTCGTCTCATTCCAATCAGAAGACACGAACTCGTCCACAAGCAACATGGGTCTGCGCTGGGGAATGAAATCTTCGATCTTGTATTGTTCTGTTGTCATGTCGCTCTATAGATATGACGAAAAATCATTTGATTGCTTCACCAATCAACCCACAGGAAGAGAAGTCTCTCCCTTCAGGGTCTCAAATACTATCATGGTGTTGACCCTCTGTACTCCCTCCATGGAGGTAAGAGAGGAGACCAGAAAATCCCTGTAAGCGCCGATATCCCTGGCCACCACCTTGAGCAGGAAATCACCTTCGCCAGCCACATGGTGACACTCCAACACCTCCGACTGGTGCAACACTTCCTGTCGAAACTGGTCGATATTGGTAAGCCGATGGGAAGCTAAGGATACAAGGACAAAAGCCATGAGCCCAAAACCCAGCTTCTCACGGTTCAGCAAGGCCACATAGCTTCCTATGAGCCCACGCTCCTCGAGTTTTCGCACCCGCTCCAGTACCGACGGGGCTGACAGGCCAACACTGGCCGCGAGCTTCACATTGGTGATCCTGCCATCTGTCTGCAAAATGCTCAGGATCTTTCGATCTACTTCATCCAATGAGGTATTTTTTTCCATGGCCTGAATTAATGAGGAAATATCATATGACTGTCAAATGAAATCAGATAATAATCGTAAAAACGTTAACAAAAAAAGGGTTGCTAGCTGAACCAGGGTGGGGACGGAGGTCGCTTCATCGGCCTTCTTCCATAAAAGATGTCGTCCGCCAAAAGCATCAATCTGCGTGCCATGGGATTCGTGCTGATTACAAACCTTACCAGTTTGTGCATGAATGTGTCGGGATGAGAATATGGACAGACCTTTACACAAACACCGCAGTCGGAACCCAACTTACGCCAGGTTCGGTAACAGCTGTCCATCTCGGTCCTCCATTTTTCCACACCCCGATGCTGACGCTTTTTTCCTTTATCTACCGACCCGGATGGACAATTGGTAGCACACTTTGCGCAAATCCCGCAAAATTCCTGTACCCCGAAATTTTTCGGTTTATCGGGAAGCAAAGGCAAGTCGGTGGTCACCACTGCCAGTCTTACCCTTGGGCCGTAATTCCTGGTGACCAGCAAGCCAAGACGACCCAACTCGCCAAGGCCTGCGTCTACGGCGATGGGTACGCACATCACCCGATAGTTTCCATCCACATGAGCCCTGGCGCTGTAACCGAGCCTGTTGATGTATCGAGCCAGCACCATGGCCATGTTGGCCAGTTGCAGATATCGAAACGAGGTCTCCGTGAGCGCGGGTAAACCAGGCGCCCGCCGTACCATCTCACTGGACATGCGCACCGCAATTACCAAAGCGTGAGTATGATGTGAAAGATCTATTGGGGAGCCGAAAGCTCCAGAGCCACGTCCAACATGGCTATATACATGAGACTGGTTCAGCCTTGTACAGCCCACCAGGTCAGCTCCCAGGAAGCGGGCGAACTGCCTTGTCCTCCATGTAAGTTCCTGGCTTGAAAAATTCTCGGGAGGGGTTCCCAAAGGCTCCAGATCCTCATCCAAAAACCTGTTCAAATACTCCAGTTGGGAATCCATGGACGCATGGTAGTTGGAAGAAACAGGTTCGAAGGTCTTGGATCCGGGTTCTGCCAGTCCAGGCAAGGCCCTGAGCTTGTTGTCGAAATCCAGCTTGTCCTGGTGTTCATCATAGTATGCCTCAAAGTCCTCGGTCCCTGGCTTTAGCCGATAAAACCTGTGGAACAGGGCATCTCTTTCATCGAGTCTCGGAATCGGACCTGTCACCTGAAGAGAAGTCTTTTTGCCGAACGGCACCAAGAGTGCGACCAGTACAAGGCCGGCAAAAAGTAACATCACCATCAACAGGGCCTGTCGGCCCGGAAAGTTCAGCACCAGCACAAGCGCAAATGGACCCAGCCCGAAAACTACAAACAAGGTGGTGACCAGAACCGCCCGCCATTCTCTCTCTTTGATGCTGGTGACACCGAAGGCCCCAAGGGCCAAGAGCGCCAAGCCCAAAACAATCCAGGAGAAGATCTGCACCACCATGGCTACCCCCAGCTTGGCTGCTGGAAAGCGATGAAATTTTCGGAACCTATCGGACCTTGTCCTGAACCCTCCTGGAAAGATCATCGAGAAGCTCCACTACTCTCTTGGCCTGCGCCCCAGGCACAGAGCCCATTCCACAGGCCGGAGTGATCATCGACTGGGCCAAAACTAGCTCCCGCTCCACTCCCAGTTTTTCAAGCTCATCCACCAGAGAAAACAATCGTCTTTCCAGGCTCTCAGGTGTCTCGGTCAATGCTGCGGCCGAGGTGGGAACTATTCCCCAGGCTATGACTCCCCCCTCCTTCAGATGTTTCAACAGAGGTTTTGCATAGAGCATCAGGCTCGATCCAAATTCATAAGCATCGTAGTTGATGATGTCCGCGCCAGCCTCCATGATCATGGACCACTCCGAGTTGCCACAAACATGTACCCCCACCACAGCGTTCTCTTCATGAAGGGCAGCGATTGCCTCGCCCAGCCGGTGGACCACATGCTCGCGAAGAACTCCCAGATACCCGGACGAACCAAAGGCAGCCAGAGCAGGCTCGTCTAAAAACGCGATGACCCCCTCACCATAGGGGACGAATCTGCGTACCATCCATCTGGACTGCAAGGCGATCTGACGAAGGAGAACGTCCTGGAAAGTCTCATCGTAATAAAGTGGCCGCTCTTGCTCATCTGTAAGCTGGAGCTGAAAGGTGATGGGTCCCACCGACTGAACCTTTACAAAGGGATAGGTCTTTTGCAAAGACTCAAGACGCTGTGCTGTTAGCTCCAGGGCAGATGCGTACTCGGGACTCACGGCAAAGTCACTCACATCGCCTGTCTGCTCAGCTTTCATGGCCCGCTCGTAAAACTCCGCCAGCTGATGGGAGCAATCCTTTGCCGTGTTTATAAACAAGCGTTGCTTTTGCTCATTGAGTTCCAGGCAGGGCAGGGCGTGAGTATGGGCATGAATCATTCCCTCCAGCAGCGATCTGTTGGGAAGCTCCGGCCAAATGGGCGCCTCGTGCAAATGCGCAAACACCAGGTCAACCGCTTTTTGCGGGTCTGTCATGGGCAAGGAGCCGATCATGGTTGCCATGCATCTCGGTGAATTCATGTTTTTCATTCTCAAGGATATATAAGACTCAGGACCTTTTATGCAACAGACTTTTCACATAGGAGATTATTCGGCCATTTTCCCTTGACATCTAAATAGTGTTAGGCTTATCTCCAAATACACAGAATCAAATTAAGAAAAGGAGCGATCATGGCCACTAAAAAGAAAAAGATGATCCTGGATCTGCACAAGATGAAAAAGGAAGGACAAAAGGTTGTCTGGATTACTTCCTATGATTATCCCTCTGCACAATTTGCCGAAGCTGCCGGGGTGGACATGATCCTGGTGGGTGATTCGCTGGGCATGTGCGTCTACGGTTACGAGTCCACTGTGCCCGTGACCATGGACCAGTGCATCGTTCATGCAGAAGCCGTCAGGAGAGCTGCTCCCAACACATTCGTGGTGGGAGACATGCCGTTCATGTCCTACCAGACCTCCAACGACGACGCGGTCCGAAATGCAGGAAGATTTCTCAAGGAAGCCGATTGCGATGCCATCAAGCTGGAAGGCGGCAAGAGGATCATCCCCAAGGTGAAGGCCATCCTGGATGCAGGCATAGTGGTCTGCGGCCATATTGGTCTTACGCCCCAAAGCTCTGGCCAGTTGGGCGGGCACAAGGCCCAGGGCCGAACCGTGGAATCGGCCGAGATGCTCATGGAAGACGCCATGGCCCTGCACGAAGCAGGAGTACAGCTACTGCTGCTCGAAGCAGTGCCCCCGGAGGTGGGCGGAGCCATAGCCAAGATGCTGCCCATTCCTGTCTATGGAATCGGAGCCGGCATGAATACGGACGGACAGTTGCTCATCATCTCCGACGTCATCGGTCAGTTCCAGGCCTTTACTCCCAAGTTTGTCAAAAAGTATGCAAACGTGGCAGAAGTGGTGACCAACGCCCTGAAACAATACGGCGAGGATGTGCGCTCGGGTGATTTTCCTGGAGAAGAGCACTGCTACCGCATGAAAAAAGGCGAGTTCGAAAAATTCGAAGAGCTTTTGAAGAAATACAGGAAATAAACAAACCAGGTCGAATGTACCCAAAAGAGACAAAAGGTATTCTTGGCCAAAATCGACTGAACCAAAGAAGGGGAGTGTACATGTCTAATCTAAGAGAGAAGCTGAAGATACCCACAGAGCACGTGGATGCCATCAACGATTTCCTCATGGATCCCGACAACCAGGTGGTAAACGAGGTCCTGGAGCTGGTGGAAAAATATGGCGGTCCGAAAGAGATAAACCGAAAGGCCGCAGAAGCGAGAAAGCTGGACAATCTGATGGGACGCCTGAAGGATTCCGGCTCTTCATACTACGACGATGTACAGTGGCTCATGGAGCAAAGGGACAAGGGGGCATTCATATCCAAGGCGGATTACCGCAAAAAGATTCTCGGCGACAAGGCTGCCTCCATGAAGTTCAAAGAAGATACAGCGGTCACCCTGGAGATAAGCGCACTGCAATATTTCCCTTTTCTCATCACAGAAGCAAAGCAGGCCATTGAAAAGGGCGAACTCATGCCAGGCCGATACATCCGCGTGCGCACCATGAAAGAACAAGTGGAAGACAATGGTGACATACTGGCAGTGGCAGCGGCCATGCAGGTGGTGGGTGCAAGCTACGTGGAGACTCTGGATACCAAGGGTACGGACGGGTCCAACATTCATCTGGGCGGCCCTGAGACCATCACCGGGTACTTCGGTGGTGTGGGTCAACCCAATGGTCATGCAATCAAGTGGGCCGATGAGTTTCTGCACTACTATACAGAGTACGGCATCAAGCAGGTGCTCAACGTAAACCCGGGCACCGTGCTTATCGGCTACCTGCTGCACAAGCTGGGCATAGACAACGAGTTCAAGATCTCGGTATACATGGGCAATGACAATCCCTACGCCGTGCTATGGACCCTCATCGGCGCAAAGCTCTTCTCCAGGTCTGACAACACCACCTCGCTCATAGGCTTCAACCTGGCCAACTCCGTAAACAACGACACCATCAGAAAAGCCTCGGACATCCGAAAGGCCCTGGGCTTCGAGCAGGTGGTGCGAATCGAACACCACATCGTGGAGACCTACAAATCCATCGTTGTACAGCCCTACGATCGACTCGACGAGCTACTTGAAGTGGCCAAGGATGTACCAAATATATCGGCCAAGCACGAGGGTGGAGACCCTGAAGTGGACAAGACCCTGGACCATCCATCTGATATACTGGATTACTTCATGCCCAAGACAGACGTGGAAGCACAGGGGCTCATGGGTGCCTTCGAACGAAACTACGTTGAAAAACACAATGCGGTAAACCGTACGGCCCAGGCCCTGACCAAGGCCGGCATAGACGTAATCTGCGCCACCAAGCTGCACGTATAAATTTTTATTTTCGCGGCTCGCCGTTACCGACAACGCAGATTGCACAACCGTATGGTCACGGCGTGCCGTGCCCCTACACGATCCTTACCGCTTTTTCCTTGGTGCAGACATCGAAGCACAGACCGCACTTGATGCACTTTTTCTGATCTATGCTCACTGGCTTGTCCTTGCCCCTGGCTATGATGGCACCCTCAGGGCAGTTCTTTACACACAAGCCACATCCGGTACATTTATCTTCGATGATGTGATAGGTGATGAGTTCTTTACACACTCCCGAAGGGCATCTCTTGTCTTTGATGTGCGCTTCGTACTCATCCCTGAAATAACGAATGGTGGTCAGCACCGGATTGACTGCGGTTCTGCCCAGGGCACACAAAGCCGTATCCCCCACCGTCTCACACAGCTCCTCTAGCAACTCTATGGTACCCTTCTTTGCCCTGCCCTCTGTTATGTCATGCAGCAGCGAGCTTATCTGCCTGAGACCTTCCCGGCATGGCAGACATTTGCCGCACGATTCACCCTCGAGAAAATCTATGAAATAGCGGGCGATGTCCACCATGCAGTTGCTCTCGTCCAACACGATCATGCCGCCGGAGCCCATCATGGACCCCACCCGCGTCAGCTCGTCATAGTCCACCGGCAGATCCAGCAGCCTCTCAGGAATGACCCCACCAGAAGGACCTCCTGTCTGTACTGCCTTGATCCTTTTCCCTCCTGGTATTCCACCTCCTATGTCATAGACTATCTCCCTCATGGTGATGCCCATGGGAACTTCCACCAACCCCGTGTTCTTCACATTTCCCACCAGGGAAAAGACCTTTGTGCCCTTGCTTCCACCCCATGGGCTCTTGCTCACATCCCCGGTTCCGATTCCGGTATACCACTTGGCCCCACGCAGGATTATCTGAGGTACGTTTGCAAAGGTCTCCACGTTGTTGAGATTTGTAGGGCGATCCCACAGAC
>JALVPF010000461.1 GCA_027031935.1 Myxococcales bacterium
GTGACATACGCGCTGGTATCTATGACCTGCTTTCCAACAAGCTCACGTCTGAGTGCTGAAAACTCCATTCGGGTCAAAAAGGCATCCAGGGCATCCAGATCAGGCTCGCGAACAACAAAGTCATCAGGTCCAGAGTCCAGGTCCACATCCTTTTTCAACTCCACCAGTTTCCTGGAAAGCCGGGCCATGTCAGACTGTTCCATCAACCTCTCGCGCAGCTTGCTCTTTTTCATGGATGGCGCTGCAGCCAGGACCCCTTCCAGATCGCCATATTGTTTCAAAAGCCTGGCAGCGGTTTTTTTTCCCACTCCATAGACACCCGGGATGTTATCCGACGAATCCCCCATGAGACCCAAAAGGTCTCCCAGTTTTTCTGGCTCAACCCCCCATTTTTCCTCGACTGCAGCCTCATCGTAAGTGATGTCTTTCATGGGATCCCACATCACCACATCCTGCCCCACCAACTGCATGAGGTCTTTATCCGAGCTTACAACCACAACCTTGAACCCATCTTCTGCAGCTCGCCTCGCCAGGGTGGCAATCACGTCATCGGCTTCAAAGCCATCCCGCTTGATGCTTGGCAAGGCCATGGCATCCACGGCCTCCAAAACCAGTGGAATTTGCACCTTGAGATCCTCCGGGGGGGGAGGTCTGTTGGCCTTGTATTCGGGGTAAATCTCATGACGAAAATTCTTCCCACCTGGGTCCCACACCACCGCCACATGCTTGGGCTTGCGCTCCTTGATCAACTTGTGTAGCATTCTTGTCACACCCAGCACGGCGTTTGTAGGTATGCCCCTGCTGGTGGATAGGTAAGCGATGGCGTGGTAAGCACGAAACAAATACCCGCTTCCGTCCACCAGGTAAAGACAGGGCCTGTCCATTTCGCTCATTCAACCCCCAGGTGCTATATTGAAAGCATGCGGTCCAAGGCAATAACAGCCTCGCCCTTGACCTCGTCGGACAAGCTTACCACCTTGTCCTTGTCCGGGTTCGGCAGCGAGGCAACGGAATCGCGAAGCTTGCGAATGCTGATCCTGAACATGTTGGGGCAAAGGGACCTCGACAGGGCAACGATCTTCTTGTCTTCGTATTCAGATGCCAGCCGGGAGACCAGATTGACCTCTGTACCAACGACTAGGGTGGAACCGGCAGGTGCCTGCTCGGCCTGCTTGACTATATAGGCTGTTGAACCACTTCCATCAGAGGCATCCACCACATCAGGAGGGCATTCGGGATGAACTACCACCCTGCATCCCGGAAACTTTTCTCTCGCCCTTTGTATGTCCTTGGTGGAAAAATGGGTATGGACATGGCAGTAGCCTTTCCAGAGTATCACCTTGGCAGAGCTAATTTGGTCCCGTGTCAAGCCTCCATGGTCCTCGGTAGGATCCCACACCGCGATCTGCTCGGGGCTTATACCCAGACTCAGGGCCGTATTCCTGCCCAGGTTTTCATCCGGCAAGAAAAAGACCACCCGGCGTTTTTTCATGGCCCACTGAAAAGCCCTGGCGGTGTTGGACGAGGTACACACACTTCCTCCGTTGCGACCTACCATGGCCTTGAGAGCTGCGCTCGAGTTCATGTAAACCAAGGGCATTACATCATCCTTGTCCACGACATCCGTGATCTCTTCCCATGCCATCTCCGCCCCGTCCGCAGGCGCATAATCCGCCAATGGACAACCTGACATGGGATCAGGGTGGATGACCACCTGGTTTTTACGTCTCAGGACCTCGGCTGCCTCGGCCATGAACCTCACTCCACAAAACACGATGTACTTGGCGCCCTCGGCATCTCTCGCGTTTTTTGCCAACTGGAGAGAATCCCCTACGAAATCGTTGAGGCTCACCACCTCCTGGCGTTGATAATGGTGCGTCAAAATAACAAGCTCACTGCCCCTCTTTTTCTTCATCGCCACGATCTCTTCAGAATACTGCGTTTCCACGTCACTCAGTCGCTGCATCATATTCATGGCTAGTTCCTCTTTACCTGTTGATTTCATACACGAGGTGTCCCAACTCTGGCAACAGGACTTCCTCGATGGCCAGACGAACCGCATTGGGAGAGCCAGGTAATGCTACCACCAGCAAAGGTTCTGATCGTTCGGGGATCTCACAGACAGCGGCTTCTGCCCTGCTCATGATGGCGGCGGTTCCTATCTGGTCATAGCTCAAGCGTCTGAACAGTTCTCCAAATCCTGGCAACCAGGTCTTGACCATGGGAGATATGGCATCCAGCGTCAGATCCTGAGACGAGATGCCGGTTCCACCCGAAAAGACAATCACCTGGACCCCCGGGACCTTTGCCACATCCAGGAGGCATTCTCTCACCGGTTCTATACCATCCTTGATCAATCTTCCATCGATGACATGGTGGCCGGCATTTTCCATCAGTTCGGCCATCACCTGCCCGGATTGGTCCTGCGAAGCATCCCTGGAGGTACTCACTGTCACCAATGCCACTCCAACAGATTTTGGAGCCAGATGTTTGTGTTCCTTGTGTCCCATGTGATCACCTTATAACCGACGGGTCTACCACAAGGTAAACGAGAATTGTCATGATTGCCACCGGGCAGACATATTTCAGTAAAAACACCCACAGCCCGCCGAGAACGAACCTGGGGTTGCCGTTTTGAACTTCTTTCCTGGCTTTATCAGACCCCCAGGCCCAGGCCACGATCAGGCAGATCAACAGGGAGCCGAAAGTCAGGGAAAGCTTCCCAAAGAGCTTGTCCATGAGATCCAAAAAACCGATCTCCTTGCCCTGCAAGGACACCATGGACGAAAGCCAACCGACCGCACCCAGGCTCAAGGCAGAAGGTATGCCGATTGCAAATGAGACCGCCCCCACCAAGGTGGTGGCCCGCCGTCTCTTCCAGCCCTTTTCATCCACCAGGTAGGCTGTAACTACCTCCAGGAGGGATACCGCCGAAGTCAGAGCAGCCAAGGCAAGGAGTATGAAAAACGCCGCCCCGAAAATGATCCCGCCATAGGGCTGCCATGGCATCTGCGAAAAGACGCGGGGGAGGACCGCGAATATTAGCCCGGCACCTCCCTGATCGACCCCAGGCTGAATGCCGGCCAAGGCCAGCGCAGGAAGTACCATCAAGCCTGCCAGGATCGCAATGGCAGAGTCAGCACCCGAGACCCACGCAGCGGAGGTGACGAGATTGTCTTTTTTCGAAAGATAGCTCCCATAGGTAATCATGGCGCCCATACCCAGGCTCAGGGAAAAGAAAGCCTGCCCCAGGGCGGCCACCACCACTTTCATGTTGATCTTCGAAAAATCCGGTGACAGGTAAAAAGAAAGCCCGGAAGACGCACCGGGAAGCGTTACGGAACGGACCACGAGCAATAGCAGTACCACCAGCAGAGTTGGCATGAGGATCTTGGACCAACGCTCTATGCCTGCCTTTACCCCACCGATGACCACCAAGACACACAGGGCCATGAATATGGCATGGTAGAGGATCTCTTGCCACCAGGAGCCTGCGAATGCTCCAAAGAGCTTTGCGGGGTCGACCTGGGGAGTAAAAGTGTGCGAGACGGTTTTTACCACATAACCCAGGGTCCATCCAGCCACCACGGAGTAATACGACAAGATGGCCAGACCGGTTATCACGCCAAGAGCGCCGGCCAACCACCACAAGCCCCTGGGGACGACCGAACGAATGGCGCCCACCGGGTCTTTCCTGGTATGCCTGCCAAGGGTCAACTCTGCCAGCATCACCGGCATACCTATGAACAACACACAGGCGATGTAGATTAGCAAAAAAGCAGCACCGCCGTTATTGGCAGCCTCGGTGGGAAAGCGCCAGATGTTTCCCAGTCCGATGGCAGAACCGGCGGCAGCAAAGATGAATCCCAGCTTGGAACCCCATATACCGCGTTTTTTTGCTGCGGCTGAGTCGATAATCTGTGAAGAAGAAGGCTCTGGTTTATCCATCATCCACTCTCCATTGTTCAGGATGATGTAACATATTTCAATCCTGGGGTGTTTCTCAAGGTCTTTTGCGCAAGCCTAAAAATTTCAGTTTGCTTGGCAATTGATGACCTGGTTGTTTTTCGCCAATTCCCGGCCCTGTAAAAGTCCCTTCTTGTGCAAAGCCACCCGTTCAATGACAAGGCATCATGAATCCCCATGGGCAACTATTAGAATGGAACATTTGCTACATCATTGAACACATACGCATGGAGACCTTGCTCATGGGGTAAGGTTGCAGAAAACCGAAAAGCTGCCGTCGGCCTGAGTGGATACGGGATTGGGATCACACCAGGCATAAGAGCCTTCCACCATGGGTGTATCGTTTACAATGAGTACCACCTGGGCATCGCCTATGGCGTTTCCTCCGCCATCTATCAATTTTCCTGTCACTTCCACTCTCTGTCCCAGGGCCATGGGGATATCCTTTTGCATGTCTGCGACCACCGTCTGACTGGGAGAATAAAACAACATGGCACCGGACTCGAAAGCATTGGGAGCCGGTATGGCCGTGATATCATAGGAACCGACAGGAAGCCACAGTTGGTATGTGCCGCCTGTGCCTCCGGAAGTGGCAAACTCCATCCTGTCATCCTGATAGTCCCTGAGTTCGAGGACGCTCTGGGGAGAACCGGTCCCACCAGCGCTCATGGTACCAGACAGGAGATGACCAGGCTTGACCCGCAGCCACTGTCTGGATACCTCTGACTCGTTGGAACAGTCGTAGTCATTATTCAGATGGCAGGCATCTTTCAGGACGATCTGCCTGGGCATGCTAGGCCCGCCTTGTGGAGGTTGTGCGATCCAGTCATAAGACCTGCCCACATCCAAGGGGATATCAAATCCCTGGTCCGTTGATAACACTCCTGCATGGGCAAGCTTGCCTGCTTCCGGCCCATCGTGATACCAGGCTTCGACTGTCCATCCTGCCGCTATGACTTCCGAACCGGACGTGCAATCCGTGCACAAGGGTCCTCCGTGGAGCGCCTGGGTGGCAGGCAGGGAAATATCCTGGCTGGTGTTGGACTGCAGGGACGGCACGTGCAGGTGCCCCACTCTACCGTCTGCAGAGATTGCCTCCACATCATAAGCCTTGTCAGGAGGAAGGTAGAACAACCATGCACCTGTTCCGTCCGTGGTAATCTCCGCAGGAAGGCAAGCCTTTCGATCGCCCAGAAGGTGCACCTTTGCGCCTGCCAAGGCAGCACCGCTACTGTCTCTGAAGGTTCCTCCAAGGGTGTAGCCCCCAGTTGCGTTCAGGTTCCCCAATACCGGACCGCTGTTGGGAGCCGGATTGATGGAGTCTATGCACTGGCTCGCCGGACCGCTCGTCCCGCCTCTTCTGACCGCTACAGAAAAATTCCACCTTGAAAAATCTGCCAGGTCTTCATCTGGCGGCTGATCACTTTGTTCGTCCCCTCCATCGTTTTCCACAATGGAGTCACCATCACCGCTTCCACCGTCATCGGCGTTACCATCAGCGGGTGGTTCATCAGGAATGGGAGCACAGATACCGTTGTCGCAATATTGCCCGGGATCGCAATCATTGATGTCCTCACAAGGTTTCGAACCCCCGTCGGGGATCAGTTCACAGGCACCCCCTGCGCATCTCTGTCCCTCTGGGCAATCGTTGTCCGTATAGCATTTGACCGACTGCTGCTGATCGTCGCTGCATGCCTGAAGCATCGCAACAGCTAAAAAAACCACAATGAGGAAAAACAAGGATCTCGTCTGCTTCATGATTCCTCATCCCCTTTCTTCCATCGTCTGGTCGCAGGGTTTGTCAGCACCTCGTTTATCTGCCTCAGGGCGAATAGATGGTCCTGCTCTGTCATGGCCGCAGAGCAGGTCTCAGGCACCACGACTCCTATGCCGCGCATGATGGCCCCCACGGCGGTATACAGTATACCGACGTTTGTCATGACACCACAGATCAGCAACTCGCCGACTTCCAGGTCCTCTAACAGGGAATCGAGCTCGGTGTGGTAAAAACCAGAATAGGAATTCTTCTCTACCACGTGGTCTCCAGGAATCGGGGCCAAAGCTTCGATTATCTCGGCGCCTGGTGTTCCTCGCACAGCATGAGCCGGCCAGAGATCAAACTCTGGCTCATCCTTGTCATGAGCATCAATCAGGTAGATTACCGGTCGACCCTTTTGCCTCGCATAGGTAATTTCACCCGCGATATTGTCTATGATTTTTCTACCGGACGAGACTTCCATCGGGGCATCAGGCTCGATGAAATCCCTCAACATGTTTACGATCATCAAGGCTTTCTGCTTTTTTTCCAAGTGTTCCAATCCCTTTTCGAATACTTACAGAGTAGCAAAAAAAATACTCTGTTACCAGCATCCCTGATTTTCCAACTCTCCATCCGTCAGATCACCCGATTGAACCATGAGCAACAATTACCATGATACCTATACCGGACACCAGCACAATGAACAAATCCAGCTATTTCAGATGGAGGTTCACAACAGACATGCAATAAGCATCACGACAGAAGTGCTCTTTTTTCATCACGCGATAATACTTCAGGTAATAGCGCAAGTCCCCGCATATGTCAGCGTTGGGAAATCGCAGGAAAAACAACTCCTGTGGAAATTCACTTCGCTTTTTGTACTTCTCCTTGAAATCCTCGCGAATCATGATGTCAGCCATGCGGGTATATGGTCCGTGCCGCATAGTTCTTCGCATTGTGCGTAGATCTATTGAGCGAAAGTCATCAAAGGCTATCCATGTCATGCACCAGTCTGCCACATAGACAGCATCCAGGCCATATCTGCCTACCACGTCCTGCATCAGATAATGAACGTTGAAAATTTCACCGTTGTACATCAGTTGGTCACGGCCCCGCCCGCTTAAAACCCTGTTTTCTGGCACAGACATCTGCAGAACGGGATGGGAACCGAAATCGAAAGTACCCAGCGCAGTCCTGGCCACAGGGTCGATGGTCCTGTACATGGAGCACATCTCCAATACGACGATGGTCACCAAAATCCCTACCCTTGCAAGTTTCACGGGAATAAGGGCAAGCCCGTGGGCAGCCAGGAAAACCAGCAGGGGCAGGAGTACCAGAACATACCGGGGATTGTTTGCAAACTCCACCCTCGTCAAGAAAAATGTCAGGGCCAGCAAATCAAGCAAAACAAACAGAACCAGCTTGACCGGAAAAACCCCCAAAGGAAGGATCGGTCGCAATTTGGGGACAAACATCCAAAGCGCAGGCCTGGTGACAAGCCCTGCAAGACCCATGGAGGAAAAGATCCACGCGAAGTTGATCACGTAAGCGGAAAGAGCCTGATAGTGCAAAAAACTGCTAGAGATATTAAAGGTGAAGATTGTGTCAATAACGTGCGACCAGGACACGGCATCCTGTTGGGGTGGAAAGCTCAAGACATAGGCCAGGACAGGGATTGCCGGCAAAGCCAATATCCAAAACCTGTCTTGCCAGATCCTTTTCCAGGAAAAACCCCTGGGGCCATCGAAGGCCAATAAAAGCAAGTAAAGACCTGCAGACGCACCGTACAGAACCACCCCGGTTTCTTTGCTGAACGACATGGCCAGACCCAGCGTTGCTGCCAACAGGTACCTGCGAGCCGCCAAGGCCCCCAACATGAAAACAAACAGCATGGCGACAGGGTAATCCAGACCTGGCTGAATAATCTGGGCCTGAAATGTGGGCCAAAGTCCTACAACGAAAGCCAACAAGGTCGTCTCGGCTGGTGTAAAATGTTTACCCGTGGACCAACGGACAAACCACCTGAAAACACCAAGCGAAACAAGACCGAGTACGAGGTTGATGAGATATATGGGGATTACTGCCCCATCATTCACGGATTGAGTCAATCCGTACAAGAAAGAAGGAACGTAGGCAGGATGGCCAAAACAGCGAAACTGACCAGACCTGGCTGCGGCCTGAAAGCACTCCCTGGTAAAAGCCCACCCATCCCACATGGGGACATAATCCAGATGCATAAGGGTAAACCAGGAAAACAGCCCTGAGAGTGCAACGAACAGACGCTCGTGCCACAAAAGAGCCAAAAACTTTTTCGAAGATTTCAAAAATGTTTTTTTGAATTCATCCATTCCTTTGAGTTTTGCTCTCACTCCTTGTCAACAAATGATGGCAAATGCTGTGACCTTTGGTCCAAACCCAGGATCCATATCTGGAACGAATATAGCCTCGCGATCCGTCTACCTTTTGGTGTGAGCTTGACTACACCATCTCGCTCCAGCAGGATCCCCGCGCTGATGCATTCAGCATATCGTTTCGAAAAAAAATTCCCTGCGACATACTCACTTTCAAGAATGTGCTTTTCGGCCTCGAATTCAGGCTTCGCCAAAAGGTGTAACAGCATGTGTGCGGTCAGGGACCGATCCGCTGTGGCCGGGCCCAAAAATGCATACAAAAATGCTGCAAAAAAACCAGCAAGCACAGCACCAAGGTTTGCAATGACGTAACAATCAAAAGACGAAAAATACCCGGCGATCAAATACCGGCTCAGCACCGTCGCCACAAGGGCGGAAAAGAGGTAAATGCCCATTAAAAAGACGAGTAACCTTCTCGTATCATGGAGCCTGAGCGCTAGGATGTGAAAAACGATAAAAAACGCACCGCACATTCCAAAAATTCCAAAAAACAGAAGGACATCGGTCATGACGCCGGCACCTGCCCACATTGCTCTCCTCCAGGATAACTCAACTATCGAACCATACTGGTATGAGAAGAGTTGTTCAAGCCACAAAGGATCGCCCTGATTTCCAAACTCGCTTGCGATTTATGTGGCTATGCTGCAAGAGCTTTATCGGCAAGGGTAGGCCTCAACGTGGGGAATTCGAGACCAAAGACTATGGAAGGTCGGAAAATCAGAGATAAAAGATCTCATGGAAATTTTCAGGCAGGTCCATCTTCACTATGCCTTCATCACGCAACAAGCCGAGATATCGTGTTACCTGCTTCTGCAGTTCGCTTCCTGATACCAAATTGAAATTTACCCTATCGAGAAACAAGCGCACATCAGCTTGCGAATGACGCATCATATCGAAGGACAACTTGGCGGCCTCATCACGATTATCGTTGACCCAACTGATGGCCTTGTTCAACTCGTCCATGAACAAACTGGCAATATCAGGATGATTGCGTACAAACTCGCCCTTGAACACAAGACCGGCATTTGGAAAGCTTCCATATCCGGGGTTTACCTTGTTCCAGATATCGCGATAGGACAGGACCGAACTTGTTGTACCGTGAGGCAAGCCTGCGATGGCAAAACTGGCTTCCGGTTCACGCAACAGCACTGTATCACTGTTGCCGCGTAAAAAATCCCAAAGAATCTGCTCCGGTCTGCCAAAAGGTTTTCCATAGACGAAGTTGAATTTATTCTCATCCAGACCCAGCTTTCCAATTAGATAACGGGTAATGGCCGTGGGAGGCGCCTCACGAAAAAGCGGGGCATTGATGGTGCGCCCCTGCAAATCCTCGAGTCCCTTTGCCTCATAACCACGAGTCAACAAATAAAAATTGTCCCAAACGAATACAGCGGGCATCTTGACGTCCATCTTGGCAAGCTTTGTCATGGTTATGACCGCGCTGAAACTGATATCAGCTTTGCCATTGACGATCCATCCAAGGTGTTTTTCAGTCTCTTCCCATACCTTGAGTTCCCTTATATCCACCTTCTCCTGCAAAGCCTTGGACTGCAAGAGTCTCATGATAACCGGGTAACCCACAGGGGTTGCGGATTGAATCACCACAGGGACACGCCCCCTTGCAGGCTTTGAAGTCTTTTTGCTTTCCTTCTTGTGAAAGTAGACCCATGTCTCGGCATCACCCTTCTTCTCCACCTCAGCCTCCTGACGGCGCGGGGTAGTGCGCCCATGTCGTGATTCGGCTCAGGTGGTTCCGATGTGGCGGCTCCCGCGTTGATCTGACGGAACGCGCGGCGACGAAGACCCCACAGGACGTGGGGCTCCGCGCTGGTCGCCGTGCTCAAGGGCTCATTCGGTCGAGCAACTCCGTGTGTGGCGTCCCGGCGAAAAGGAACCCGCACCGTCGGCGCCAGAGAAGTTACTCCGAGTCACTTCCGTCACGTCGAGGCGCTCCTCGTGCGCGCGCTGGAGTGGCAGATGCGGCAGATGGCGGAAGCGGGGAACGCGGATGCGCGCCACATCATG
>JALVPF010000462.1 GCA_027031935.1 Myxococcales bacterium
CTGGAGAACGCTCGAGGAGGGCAAGTCCGGCATGCTCGGAAAGCCTGGTGGCCAACACGGGATCGCCGTAGGCGACGATTCGATGGGCGATTGCCAGGATTTGTTCGGTGGTTTTGCCTTGTCCGAATATTACCTCGGGAAATGCACCTCTCAAGGCTCTGTGGTGATCCACGGTTGCAAAGCCCATGCTCTCAAAGGGGAGACCGAGAAGGCTTTCGTATGCCTCGGCAGTGCTCGTGGTGCCGGCTGCAACAGATTCAAGAAGGGATTGAAGTTTTTTTTTGTTCATCGTGTGCCTCTGAGTTCGAAGCTTTGGCCACAAGCTCGTCCACGTCAAGTATCAACACCGGGCTTCCGTCTCCCAGTACGGTTGACGAGCTGAAAGGGCCAATGCGATGCAGTAGATCGCCAATGGGTTTCAGCACAGCCTCTTTGTGTCCGGTCAGTTTATCTACACCTAAGGCCAAAGATGCTTTGCTCTCGTCTCCAATGAGGACCAGCTCTTGAGCTGTGTCTTTGCCATCTTCTCCCGCCGGGATTCCCAGAAGATTGGCAAGGGAAAAGTACTGGTAAGCTCGGCCTGCCGAGCGAAGGGACAGACGGGAATTGTCGGACGAGAGTTTGTTGCGATCCAGGGGCATGGCTTTTGTTACACGAGATGCAGGCAGAGCCAATATATAGCCTCGAGTTTCTACGGTCAGAATTTGAATTATTGCCAGGGTGAAGGGAAGGTCCAGGACGAAGGTGGTACCCTGGCCCGGCTTCGAGGTAACAGTGATTTGTCCGCCCAGTCTCTGTATGGTCTCCTTCACCGAGTCCATGCCTACACCGCGTCCAGAGACGTCGGTCACGTCATCTTTTGTGGAAAGTCCTGGTTCAAAAATCAGATCCAGCCTCTGTTGTTCGGAAATTTCATCTTTCGATTTCAGTATACCCAGTTCAAGAGCTTTTTCGAGCAGGCGGTCTTCGTTTATACCGCAACCATCATCGGTCATTTCGATGATGACCCGGTCGTGTTGGCGTTTGAAGTTTATGGAGATGGAGCCCTTGTCCTGTTTGCCCTTTTCTCGCCTTTGTTCCGGTGTCTCTATTCCATGCTCAACCGCGTTTCTCAGCATGTGAAGCAGGGGATTTGACAGGGCTTGGACCAGTGCCCGGTCCAGCTCCACATCTGTTCCATGGATTGTCAACGAGATCTGTTTTGACCTTCGTCGTGCCAGATCCCGACAGACTCTGGGTAGCTGCGCGGTCAATGCAGATACGGAAACCATGCGAACTTCCATTATTTTTTCTTGAAGTCTGTGAATGACCGTGCCCATTCGTCTGACGCCGTCATTCAGGGATGGATTATCCATGCTGCTTGAGAGATCTTCGAAAAAGGATCTCAAGGTTATCAGTTCACCTATGGAGTTTACAAAAAAATCCAGTAACCTGGTCTTGACTCTTACCGTCTGTTGTTCAGCAGGTAAAGGTGCTTGGGCGATTGTTTGGTCGTTGCTTGTCTGTAAGGTTTTGTTCCTGTTTGATGGTTCGATGTCAACCTGGGCTATGTAGGGAATCTTTTTCAGGACATCATGAAGGTCCGCTTTCGTGTGCTCGGTATTTATGGTGACCTCGAATTTGCCATCCGGCAATTTTCCCTTCTTGAGTTCTTCTGATGTTGGATAGCTTTTTTCTAAATCACCTATTTGCGCGAGTCTGCGCAAAGCCATGAATGCTCTGACGCCAGGCATGTGACAGTCGGAAGAAAATCGTATTTGAATAGTCCAGGATGGAGCTGATTTTTTTTTGTAGGCAGGAGCACTGTTGTTTTCGATTCCGTGTATATTGCGTTTTCCGGCCTCTTTTTCAATCTCCGCATTTAGTCTGGGTGATATGGAAGGCAATGGCTTGTCCGATCGGGCGCATTGAAGCATCTGCCGTAACTCGTCGAGCCCGCGAAGCAGAATATCTATTTCTCTGGATTCAACAGCAGTTGCACTTTCCCTGTGGGGAGCCACCATGTCTTCCAACTTATGCGCCAGGGTCGCCAAGGGGGTATAGGCCATGGATGCAGCCATGCTCTTGATTGAATGGAGGTGTCTGAAGACTTCGTTTATGGGCCCGATGTCCCCGCCCTTTTCATCGAGAGCGATCAACTCGGATTCCAACCCGTCCAAGTGCTCCGCTGTCTCGCTCAAAAACAGCGGTTTGTACTTTGACATATCCATGGAACGGGAAGTGGCCTCAGCTCCTGTTGGCCAAAGACTTGTTTACCACTTGAATGACGTTTTCCGCTTGAAATGGTTTGACGATAAAATCGCTTGCACCAGCTTCAATTGCTTCGGTCACAAGAGACTCCTGCCCGAGAGCCGAGCAGATGACTATGATTGCGTTGGGATCTTCTTTCAGGATATCCCTCGTTGCCTGTATGCCGTTCTTGAAGGGCATCACAATATCCATGGTGATGAGATCGGGTTTCAGGTCGCAAAATTTTTCAATGGCTTCGACGCCATTGGCAGCTTCACCTGCAATTTCGAAGCCGTTCGAGGTGAAGATCTCCTTGATGGTGTTTCTCATGAAAACTGCGTCGTCTACGATCAACACCCGCGCGGCCATGGCCGCACCTCCTTGCATATATAAGCTCGTTCACATGTTTCATGGAAAATCGTTCAGCAAATCCATGTGGTCCGCATTGTCTCAAAGGAACGATGTCCGGTCAAGCTGTTCCAGTCATCTCCGCCATATTAGCGAAGGCAGGCACGGAGGTCAACTTGGCCTCGTTCGCCCAAGATTTCCCACCTCGCTTGCGATCTCCCACCCATCCGGGCTCAGGTCTGTCATCTCGGGAGTGAACTATCAGTGGCTCTGGTGTTTATAGTAGCCAAATGGTGCGCAATGAGCATTGTCAATGCTTCATCGCTCGCTTTGGCTGCAGCATGACCACCCTGGTTGATGCAAACGAGAACGGCAAAATCGCGATTTGGGGCAATCCAGACATTTGCGTAATTCATTGTATTGGAGCCGGCGTGATTCAGGGCGGCACCGCCGGCCCAGTCGCGTGTCGCAACGATCGCAGGTGTCAGCCCCCTGGGGACACTCATCGCAGGAAAAGCCCCCTATGCAATCTTTGTAGCTCTGACAATGCTCGTCGGGCTCAGGGCTGCAGGATAAAGAAAAAACAGCAAACATCACGAGCAGTTGGGGCTTGTATATAGACACCTCCGTCCCCCTTTTCTCCCTTTTCATCCCCCTTGTCATGGCATGGGGGGACAGTCAGCCTCAGAGTTGCAGCTTTCACAACAGCCGTTCCAGCACCAGATTTTGTCATCTCTCAGACAGTCTATGGAGCATTGACCTATAGGGTTGGCACAACTCCCAACGCAACAACCAAGATTCTGGCAACAAAACTGCCCTGGGGGGCATGGGAT
>JALVPF010000463.1 GCA_027031935.1 Myxococcales bacterium
CACCATGGAAGGGCTTGTGCAAGGCCTGCCGCCATGTTGCTAAAAACACCTTGACAGCTTGGGCCATCGGCGGTATCCGGCCCCGATGGCTTTAACAGCGCGTAGGGAGCAATTATCGTGAGAGTTGCTATTATCGGAATGCCAACATCTGGAAAATCCACAGTGTTCCAGGCCTTGTCTGGCAAGAAGGCAGAACAGGGCTCCGAACCGACCATCGCCGGAGTCTTGGTTCCGGACGAGAGGGTGGACAAGTTGTCCGAGATGTACAAACCCAAAAAAACCATAAAGGCGGTTGTGGAGTTTGTGGATCTTCCTGGTGGTTCAGGCATGAGCAAAAAGTCCGGAGAGTTGGGGGCGGGTTTTCTGCATTCGGTCAGACCGGCCCAGGCCCTGCTCCATGTCATCGATGGGTTCAGCCTGCCGGAGGCTGCTGACGAGTTGATAGCAGAGGCCATTTCAGAGGTGGATTCCGAATTGGCTCTTGCGGATTTGTCCCAGTGTGAAAAACGGCTGGAGAGGATTCGCAAGGAAGGTGGTCCAAAGGCAGGGCCTGCGCAGCGGGAGAGAGAGCTTTTGGAGAAAGCTGTTGAGTTGTTGGGCGAGGGGCGTGCCCTCAGGGGCCATGAAGAGATCGTCGAGGCAGAAGAACTCAAGAGCTTTTCGTTTCTCACGGCAAAGCCCATAGTGACACTTGTCAATATCGCCGAAGGACAGGAACCTTTTCCAGCGGACAGGCTTGCCCAAGACTTGCTGGCGGCAAGGCAGAATGATTCGGCAAAGGTGCTTTCGCTGTGCGCAGGGCTCGAAGCAGAGATCGCAGAGTTGTCGCCTGAAGAGGCCCGCGAGTTTCTGTCCGACTATGGAATAAGCGAACCGGCCAGGGAACTGGTCATCCGCACATGCTATGATCTGCTTGGACTCATGAGCTTCTTCACGGTGGGGCCCGATGAGGTTCGGGCCTGGACCGTACACAGGGGAGCAACCGCCGTGCAAGGCGCTGGCGCCGTACATAGCGATATTGCAAGGGGCTTTATCCGGGCCGAGGTGGTGGACTACGATACGGTGGTGGAGATGGGTGGTTTTGATGAAGCCAAGAAAAAGGGCAAGCTTCGCCTGGAGGGCAAGGAATACCAGCTGGTAGATGGAGACGTGGTCAACTACCGTTTCAATGTATAGAATTCCCGTCTATCGCAGGCTGGAGATGGAAGAAACTAGACCGAGTTTTCAAGTCCTTTGCTCATTGCATTCACAAGCTCTTGGGCCTCTTCGTCCGTAAATCTGAACCTGTCGCAAACGAAGTTCATATAAAGACGCCTGTTGTGCATTCTGACCACCAGGCCCAGGCTGGTGTTGGGGCCGAAGGTGGGGCAGGAGTGTATGTCTTCTATCTCCAGGTCACCTGCACCCAGTACCGCCGAATCATTGCTCGGTCTGCCATCGACCATCTTGGGCCAGACCACTCCCACGTTAGACAGGTTGAAGGTTATTGGAGAAGAGGTGAGCATTTTTGCAAATCTTTGGCTTCGCACGCGGAAAGGAAGGAGCCTGATGACGGAATACCACTTGGACGCCCACTCGTATGCATTGATATCAAAATGCTTCTTTAGCAGGTCTCTGCGATAGTCACGGAAAAAGGATATACCTTCGTCCATGTTCTTGTTTCCCCTTGCCACAAAAGACAGAGCTGACAGCCCTGTCCCCACGGAATCAGCTATGGCTGCCCGGCCCTTGAGGCTGGTGGCCAGAACCATGTGAAACCAGTCATTGGGCGCTTTTCGCTTCTGGTTCCATTCTGTTATCACCTGTTGCGAGACAGCCATGAGGACGTCGTTGAAAGAGGCCTTCTTGTCCTTGGCGCGAGCCAGCAGGGCCTGTATGAAATCCCAGTCATCGAATTTTAATCTAAGTCCGTGCCGCCCCCTGACCATGGTGTAGTCGCGCAAGTTTTCAGATGCGATGGGGCGGATTTTGATTCTTCCCTCTGTCCTTTTCCATCCTGTATGGCTCATGATGCTTTTTACGTATTGTGCAGGGAAGGTCAGTCCCGTGTGCCATGGAGATTTCCAAAGTTCCTGCCCGCGATTTTTCAAAGATGCCATGCCAATGGCAGAAGCCCACTTCGGTGGAGCGCCTTTCACTTTCTCGTGATACAGGGCCAAGAGCCGGGTCAGCACCTTGTATGCCTTGTTGGGGTCTACAACCGAGTGCTGGTAGACGATGGAGAGTATCCATCTGTTGGAGAATATTCGAAGAAAAAAGCCCTGGAATGGAAATTCCTTGAAGAGATCCATGCGTTTTTCGATTCTTTCCCTGTGGAATTTCATTGAAAAGGCCATGGGATCAAAGGGCTCGGTCGCAATTTGTCTACAATCCTCGAACCTGAGAAGGTTGGGTTCATGCGCTACCTTCCATACCGGCAGTTCAAACAGGCCTCGTCTTTTGAGGTGAAGGTGGCAGGAGAATAGTGGTACCGTTTGCAAAGCTTCGTCCCATGCCTGCGCCATGGCTTCTTCGTCCAGATCTCCCCTGAACTGAATCTGGGTAAAATCGGTAAAGGGATACTCATCGCTGTCTTTGCAAAACATCACCTCGGTGAAGGGATCTACGGGAATAAAAGACTCGGCCATGATTTTACTCAGTCTATGCATAGGACTCTCTTTGCGTTTTTTGCAAAGAAGAAGGGCTGGTTGTCCTCCCTGATGACTCTCTTCCACGCATGCACTATCTCGAAGTTGAGGCATGGATAGTTTGTGCCAAAGATGACCTTTTTCTTCAGCAAGGTGTTGGACAGACCTATGAGTCTTTCCGGTAAATACTTGGGGTGTAACCCTGAGAGATCGATGTACATATTAGGATGGCGAATGGCGACCGTCGTGCCCACATCCCCAAAACCGAATCCTGCGTGGGACATGACGATTTTCAGATTTGGGAAATCCACGGCAATGCGGTCCAGGTGCTGTGGATCTGCAACATCCAGGGAAACATCCGGGTTGTAGTGAATGGCCGAGTGACATTGGAGAACTTTGCCTTTGCGTTCAAGCAGGCTGTACAGAGGGTAGTATCGTGGGTCAGTGGCGGGGATTCCTGTTGCAAAAGGCCCCAGGGAAAGACCCTTGAGGCCGTATTCATCAAGAGCCTGCTCGAGATCTTCCACTCCCTTGGATACGCCTTGTGTAATGTTTATACCGGCAAGTCCAATATAGGTGTCTGGATATTGGGAGCAGACCTTGAAAACCTCCTTGTTCCCTTCTGCCTCACCAGCGAAGATGACGCCTTTGGTGATACCCTGCCTTGCCATTTCATCGATGGACTGTTCGATGGGTTTTTTTATCAGCCTTCCATCCTCCTCGCTCATGTCAAAAAGCCTTATGTACGGTGCGTATGCCGGAATGGTGTTGGGATAGATAT
>JALVPF010000464.1 GCA_027031935.1 Myxococcales bacterium
GTTCGCTTGGGCCAGAAAGAAAGGGATAGCAAAGGCGCGGGTTGACGGTAAAATTCGGGCGATCAAGGATGGCATGCGCTTGCAGAGATACAGGGAGCACCATATAGAGCTGTTGCTTGGCCAGGTAGAAATCGCACAATCTGCGAGAGGCAAGGCGCGTTCCTTGCTGGCTTCGGCCCTGGACATGACCGATGGCAGTGTGCTTGTGGTCTCGGACAAGGATCTTTCCTATCATAGCGAGAAGGGGGCCTGCCCCAAGTGTGGCAGGAGTTTTGCGCCTCTGGATCCAAAGTCCTTTTCATTCAATTCACCACGTGGAGCATGTGATACATGCGGCGGTCTTGGAGTCGTAGGCGATGGTGAATATGAAGAGACCTGTCCATCATGTGGGGGTACGAGATTGCGAAAGGAATCATTGGCAGTCAAAATCGGAGGCCAGGGTATTGACTCCATAGTTGGACAAACTCCTGGTGGGGCTGCGCGGAAACTAAAGCGACTGAGGATCGCAAAGAGGATGGAGCCGGTTGCATACCCACTGGTCGAGGAGATCAACGATCGCTTGAGATTCCTGGAATCGCTGGGCTTGTCTTACCTTACCCTTGACCGCTCAGGCCACACACTGTCAGGGGGTGAGGCCCAGAGAATTCGCCTGGCGGCACAGATGGGGTCCAACCTCAGAGGTGTATGCTACGTGGTGGATGAACCCACCATAGGGCTTCATCCAACTGACACCAGGAGATTGGTAGAGGTATTGGAACAGCTCAGGGACAAGGGAAACAGCGTCGTAGTGGTAGAACACGATGAACAAGTAATCGCTGCATCCGACCAGGTGCTGGACCTTGGCCCTGGTGCAGGTAGAAAAGGGGGACGGCTTGTAGCTCAGGTAGATCCGCAACATCTAAAGGACTATGATGAGTCTGAGACCGGCAATTGGCTGTCAGGAAAGCATGCTGCTGCAAGTCTGAAAAATCGTGGGAAATCCACTGGAAATCTAAGGGTGATCGGGGCAAGACATCACAACCTCAAGAACGTCTCAGTGGATTTTCCCCTGGGGAGATTTACATGCGTTACCGGAGTGAGCGGATCGGGTAAAAGCAGTCTGGTTGTGGATGTCCTCTATCGGGGAGTAAACGCCAAATTGGCAAAAGGTGAACCTGATCCTCCCGGAGAGCATGAAAAAATACTGGGTGCTGAAAACTTCGGGCAAGTCTTGCTCGTGGATCAGTCTCCAATAGGAAGAACACCCAGATCGGCAGTGGTTACCTATGTGGGAATGTTCGATGGACTGCGCAAATTGTTCGCCAACCTTCCAGAGTCAAGGATCAGGGGATATTCTCCCAGCCATTTTTCATTTAACGTCGAAGGTGGAAGGTGCAGCAAATGCAAGGGGCAGGGGAGGTTGAGGCTTGAGATGAACTTCCTGCCGGATGCATATGTGTCGTGCGACAGGTGTCAGGGGGCCAGATATGATAGCGAGACCTTGGCTGTACGATATAGAGACAAGAACATGGCTGATGTCCTGGCCATGAGCATCGAAGAAGCCAGGGACCTGTTTTCTCCTTTTGTGGATATAAAACGAAGGCTGGACCTTCTGTGTGACATGGGCCTGGGATATTTGTCCTTGGGGCAGACGAGTCCTACTTTGTCCGGAGGTGAAGCCCAGAGGTTGAAGTTGGTGAGCGAACTGGCCAGGGGGGGCAAAAGCAAGACTCTCTATGTACTCGAAGAACCTACCACAGGACTGCATCCAAGTGATGTAGCGCGCCTTGTTTCCGTGATACAGAACCTGGTGGATAGGGGTGATACGGTTGTTGTTGTGGAGCACAACATGCAACTCGTTGCGCAGGCGGATCATGTAATAGACCTTGGTCCAAAAGGTGGAAAACATGGAGGCAGAGTTGTTGCCACTGGCAGTCCGGAGGAGATCTCTCTGGGAAATGCTGATTCGCAGACTGCCAAATACTTGCGATTGACACTGGATGATTTGAAGAATCATACAAACGGTGAGTCGAAGTTTCTTAGTGCATAGGACATGGAGACGCAAAAATACGGGTTTGAAACCGTGGGGGAGGATAGAACGCATCTGAAGGGCAAATATCGTCAGGAGTTGCTATCGAAGCTCGAGTCCATGAAAAACTTCAGGCCACAGACAGAAGATTCGTAAGCAGCATGAGCGTAATCGGGTGAAATGGCAAACCCTCTATCTTTATTTTCCTGGTAAGCAGTTTTTTCACGAGATCCTGTCCTTGACCAGAGAGCATGTCGGGGAGTCCGAACTTTATGGGAATGTTGGAAAGGCCTAGTATGTCATCCGAGTTGGCCTTTACGTGCAGGTCGGGTTTGCCGACAACTCCATCGAAAACCACACAACTGCCCCGGTTGAAAAACATGGTCAGGGCTACCTCTGCGTCTGGAGCAGAAATGGCCACCGAACCCCGTAACCATGAAAACGCCTTGTTTTTTTCGGGGTGTTGCTCCATGTTCTGCCGCAGCAGATCTGCAAGCATCATGGCGAGGCCATGTTCCTGGGCGGTTTCATCTACAATGATTGATGGCTGTGTCACTTGCGTTCCTCCGTTAGACTACATGGCTTTGCGAATGATTTCTTCTATTTCTGATGTGTCGAACACCGGTTTGGGGCTGTAAATTATGGCACCGTCCGACAGTGCCATGTCAGCAGCTTTTGCTGGTCCATCGTCCGGTACTCCCCAATCGGCCAGGCTTTTGGTGAGCCCAACATCTTCCACCATCTTTTCTATTGCATCTGCCGCGGCCATGGCTGCCTGCTCGTCGTTCATGTTCGATGTGTCGATTCCCATGGCCTGTGCCACAAGTGCCAGGCGGTCAGAGGCAACATCCACGAAAAATCGCATGGTATGCGGCAGCAACAGCGCGTTTAGTGTTCCGTGATGGATATGGTACAAGGCACCCAGGCTGTGGGCCATGGCGTGGTTCAGGCTGACCATGGCATTGGAAAAACATGTTCCTGCCATATTTGCGGCAAGAAGCATCTGGCCCCTTGCAGTCAAATCATCGGGTGTTTGGAGGCATTTGGGCAGGTAGCATGTGATAAGCTTGATCGCTTCCATGGCGTAGGCATCGGAGAGCGGGTTTTTGAGACTCGAAAACAATCCCTCCACCGCATGACTCATGGCATCCATACCCGTGGCAGCGGTGAGACCGGGAGGCAATCCCGTGACTATGGTGGGATCCAAGACAGCCACGTCCGGGTGAAGAAAGTAGCTTCCTATATAGGTCTTTTGTCCCCTTTGGGTGTCGGTGATGACGGTGATCATTGTCATCTCGGATCCAGTGCCTGCAGTGGTGGGAATGGCGATATGAGGTGTCAGCCTTTTGCTCAGTGCATGGTAGCCCTCATGTTCAAGAATGTGCCCTCC
>JALVPF010000465.1 GCA_027031935.1 Myxococcales bacterium
CTATGATCTTGGCAGGATTGAACAATCATACTTCATAGCCATGGAGTATGTGCGCGGTCGAGACATGCGCGCCGTGACGAACAAGGCAGAAAAGAAAAAAATCCCCTTTCCACTGGAGTACGCGCTGAAAGTTGCAGCGGACACGTGCGAAGGTCTGTTTTATGCCCACAGACGTACCGATGACTCGGGCCGCCCCCTGAACATCGTTCATCGCGATGTTACACCGGAAAACATAATGGTGTCCTTCGACGGTGAGGTAAAAATCCTGGATTTCGGCATAGCAAAGGCAGAAAACCTGGCCACGGAAACCAAGGTGGGAGAGATAAAAGGCAAGCTCGGATACATGAGCCCCGAACAGATCATGGGCAAAAGCCTCGATCACAGGTCAGATCTCTTCAGCCTGGGTGTTGTTCTGTACGAATGGCTCACTGGTAAAAAACTCTTTGCAGCCAAGCATGATGTAGATGTTCTGCGCAACGTGGTGGAGGGTAAAATTTACCCACCTTCCTATTTTCGCCAGGAGGTTCCCAAGGCCGTCGAAGAGATCGTGATGAAAGCCCTGGAACGTAATCGACAACAGCGATACCAGTCTGCCTGGGAGATGCAGTTCGATATCCGACAATTTCTGTCCAATCACGAATTTAACCCTTCAAACATCCACCTCTCCAATTTTATCAGGCAGATCTTTGCAGATGACATTCGCAGGGACGAGGCCATCCTGGCGAAGGCCGAGGAAGAAGCCGAAAAGCTGGAGCCGGATGGTGAGGCGACCGCCTCTTTCGTTGTGGACGAGACAGAAGAAGGACTGGACAAGGGCGATCACAAACCACCATCAAAACCGCGAAAGTCGCCTTCGGGTATCAGACGCCTGACACCGAACTCCAATAAATCTTCTGCAGGTTCCAATCCCGATCCACTGGTGGCAGAATTGCTGGCCACCAACGAAGGGCATCTTTCTGTAACATTGGAGATAGAGCGGGGCCACTACGAAAAACTCAGGGAAATAGCCAGTCGTAACAACTTGAGTGTTCCGGCTTTCATCCGTGAGGTAATGACCCAGTATATTCGATTCCTGTAAACGCTTGCTTTGGGGTAAACCATGCGCTGGAAAAATCATTTTTTTTCTTTGGTCGGCGGTTTGCAAACTGCCCTTTTGTGTCTGGTTCTCACCTTTGCGCTCACGGCAGGATGTTCAGATGCAACATCAGGAGCGAGTTGTCAGACCAGTGACGATTGTCCTGATGGTCAGATATGCCTGGATGGCAAATGCCATGGCTCTTCAGACGAAGATGGAGGATGGACAGATGGCCAGGATGGAGGACACACCACCGATCATGGCGACTTAGGCTCCTGGGACGCAGGAGGCCTGACGCCGTGTGAAAGGCCGCAGG
The DNA here is from genome assembly GCA_027031935.1 of Myxococcales bacterium. GTDB lineage: Bacteria > Myxococcota > B64-G9 > B64-G9 > B64-G9 > JALVPF01. The sequence continues at coordinate 1,392 of JALVPF010000465.1, forward strand.
AGTGCGATCAGGATGAGGTCTGTTTCAACGGATTCTGTGTAAGGGTAACAGGCGACCCAAATTGCATTACGGGAGACGATGATACATGTGAAAACGACACCTACTGTGAACCACAACTCGACGGCTGCGTTCCATGGGAAGCACATCCGGATCCCCAACCCGGATGCGAGTACATCCCCCCAGAGGGAGACTTCACTCCTCACGAAGAATGGGTTTGGCAAAACCCGGTCGACGCTCCTGAATGGGACGAAGTCATGATGACCCCGGTGGTCATAGATCTCACGGGCCAGGCATCTCCGGAAAACTACGTGATTCCTGCCGTTGTGTTCAATTCGTTCCGTACAGACGATGGTTATTCCAGAAATGGCGTATTGCGGGCCGTGAATGGAAAGACCGGTGAACCCATCTGGTCTGTAACGGACGAAGCATACAGGACTCACCCGGTGTCCAACATAGCGGCAGGGGATCTGGATGGTGACGGCACACCTGAAATAGTCACAGGCAAAGACGGTGGCAGAGATATCATATGTTTCAATGCCGATGGGAGTTTCAGGTGGAGTACGAACACCGATGCGCTTGCCGTTGGTTGGGGAGGGCCGGCCATTGCCAACGTGGACGGAGAGGGCAATCCTGAAATCGTAATGGGCGCTGCTGTGATAGACTCAGAAGGAAACGTTCTGTGGAACAAGAACGACGGGTCCAGAGGAGACAATTATAGACGCCATGCGTCTGCTCCCTTTTCCGTGCCAGTTGATCTTGATGATGACGACAAGATGGAGATAGTCACGGGCGACACCCTGTATTCCTACAATGGCGATGTCATCTGGGACACTGGCTATGGTGACGGTTTTGTGGCAGTGGCCGAGTTTGGCACAGGCGGTCAACCTGAAATCGTGGTCGTGTCAAGGGGTACCGTCAGGGTCCAGGCCTCGACCACGGGGGAAATCATCTGGCTGAAGAATGAGCAGGATCTGAACCAGTTGTCAGAATGTGAACCCAACTGTGGACTGCTGGGTCCACCCACCGTGGCCGATTTCGACGGTGATGGAAAACCGGAGATCGGAGTGGCAGGTGCTGATGTGTACATCGTGCTCGACACCTGGGGCGACATTCTCTGGGCTGTGCCCACAAGGGATGCATCTTCAAATATAACCGGCTCTGCAGTGTTCGACTTTGAAGGAGACCACAGAGCCGAGGTAGTCTATGCTGACGAAGTCTCGTTGAAAGTCTTCAAGGGCTCGGACGGGACCGTGCTGTACGAGCAGCCCCACTCGTCTCTTACTGCTTGCGAATACCCTGTCATAGCCGATGTGGATTCGGACGGAAATGCCGAGATTGTCATCGCGCAAAACGACCTCATGTCCGACGCACCTGAAAAGTTCAAGGGGATACGTGTGTTCGGAGACACCGAGGACAACTGGGTCACCACCAGACGAACATGGAACCAGCACGCATATTTTGTAACCAACGTCAATGAAAACGGTTCCATACCAATCGTTCAGGAGAAAAACTGGTTGGTGGATGGACTCAACAATTTCCGTCAGAACGTACAGCCTCTCGGGATTTTCAACGCACCGGATCTTACCGTGCGTGGGCTGGGTTACTCTGCAGGTGGATGCTCCACGGAAGGGATAGTAATCTTTGCCGCAGTAGAAAACAGGGGAGCACAGATGGTTCCACCTGGTGTGGCGGTTTCGTTTTACCTTGAAGATCCCCGCGCCGGAGGTACGCTTTTGGGTGTGGAGCAAACGACCCTACCCCTGATGCCAGGCCAGGCCCAGGTAGTAGCCTTTTTATGGGCCGCGCCACCTGCCCTGGAGCCACACGACATCTTCATAGTAGTGGACGATGAGGCAGGAGGAGCCAGCCCGGCCGGACAGCATTCAGAGTGTCGTGAGGGAAACAACCTGGGCTACTTGCCCGATGTGGAGTGTAAACCCGAGACCTGAGTTTCAGTCTTTTCCCAACCTGCGGTCGTGGACTCCCCAGAACATGTATAC
>JALVPF010000466.1:0-1285 GCA_027031935.1 Myxococcales bacterium
GGATGTATGTATATCCGTAGCCTCATCCTTGGCGGGAGCAGGGCGTGATTTCCTGGTCTGGACTTTATCAACAGATGCAGAATTTTTTTTCGAGTCATCGCCCATGATCCGCTGGAAGATGGTGCTCTGACCGACTTTTACACCTGTTACAAAGTACAAGGCCCCAAGCAATATCAGCAACACCAGCAGCCACTTGATAAATTTCATGAGACATCTCCATCATCTCGGTTGTTCGCAGAGTCCTGTTCCCACCGATTTTCCTTACCGACTCGACCATCAGCAGGGGCCTTGCCGTATACAGAAGGTCTCGGCACCTCACTGACGATCTGCCGAATCTTGCCCGTATTACTGTCTCTGCCTATTTCCGACACTCTTTCGAACTCCACGCTTACAGAATCTCCAACACCTTTCCTGGCAAGATAGTCTTTGAACCTTTTAGAGAGTTCAAATTCAACGTGTCCGGCATCAGACGAATCCCTCAGCCGGTAACGTATGAGCAATAGATTGCGCTCCTTCTGTACCAGTTGGTATTGGACCAGATCTTCCAATCCAAGAAAAAGTGCCTCGAATGGAATAGGGGGCAGAGGTACTGATTCGCCATCTACATTCTCTACCCAGAGAGTGTCATCTGTTCTACCCTCCACTCTCACTAGCGGGTAAGGCAAGCCACAGGCACATTTCTTTTTTTCAAAACTGATGCGATCGCTTATCTCGTACCGCAAAATAGGCATGGCTCTCGAGAACAGACAAGACAGCAGCATCCTCTCCCCTGTCTGCCCTTTTTCGGCGGGCGAACCATCTGACATCAGAGGCTCGGCAATGAAATAATCATTATTCAAGTGTAGCCCGTCATGCTGCACACACTCGCTTGCAAGGTTGACCCCTTCGGAAGTTCCGTATGTCTCGAACAGCGGGCTATGGGGAAAAGCCTTTTCAATGGCAGCCCGGGCCGGGCCCGTGAGAGGCTCGCTCGAACAGGTAATGATCCATGGTTCTATCTTGAGTCTTGAGTTCATCTGCTCGTGGGCAAGCACCTCCAGCATGGTAGGATAGCAGTGCAAGACATTCGGCTGTAACTCATTGAGGTGTGACACCAATTTTTCTACCGGATCCACAACGGACAGGAATTCGAACTTGGAGACGAGCTTGCCGACACCAGGTGTAAGCCTGAAGAGAACATGAGTAATGAAATGCCCGGATAATACGGCCACCAGAGCAACCCTGACGCGTTTTGCGAAAATCCTGGCGGCATAATACCAAAACTGGAAAAAAGACGGTTTGAACC
>JALVPF010000466.1:1295-3388 GCA_027031935.1 Myxococcales bacterium
TTTGAACCTAACGCCCCTTGTTACGGCAAATGCCTGTATCCAGTCCCAATCTCGTTTGTTGTAGACAAAATAGCCAGGAGCACCCGTCGTGCCAGAGGTGGTGGTTACAACAAATTTTCCCCTGAGCAACTTCCCCACCCGACTTGGATCACTGACCCACTCCCTGACCAATTCAATATTCAGGTCCCTGTCGGTAACCACTCGATCGAAGTTTTCCATGAGCATCTGCTTGGTCGTTATTGGCAGGTGTTGAAGCTCAAACTCTGGATCGTCAGGGTCTATATTTTTGTACAGTTCTGAATAAAAGGGTGAATGCAGCTTTGCAAATTTCACCATTTTTCTCAGCTGACTATTCTGAAAGGCCCCTATCTGCTCGGGGCTCATCTTGTCATGTCGTCTGAGTTTCAGACAGAAATGAATGGTTCGCAGCAGGCCCATGATACCAAAAGCTACTGTCCTGATGAATCGACGGGAGCTTTGTCTTCCTTTTTTTCAGGCCCTTGCTTACCCTTGGAGCCAGCAGCGTCCTTGGTGTCGGATTCTCCTTTTCCCTTCTCGGAGGCCTTCTGGTTCTCCGGTTCAGTCTTTTGTTTTTCGACGCTACCTGCCAGAGGCCATCGAATCTCCATGGATTGCACCTGGGCCAGTCTTCTGATGGGGGATCTGCTGGGAGTGTAGGCAAACTTCTTGTCCAACTTGTCAACAATGTAGAACGTGGTCTCAGGCGTCACCTCCACCTCTTCGAAGGATCCGAGCATGGTGCAGGTATTGACCCAGAGTGTTTCAGGTTTCACATGAATGGTGATCTTGTCCTTGCCATTCGGCCACGGAAATACCTTCGCCATATCCTGCTCCTGGACCATGGCACGTTTCGCTGAACTGCAGCCGGAAACCATCACACCCAAAAAGGAACCAAACAAGATCACAGCAGCGATCTTACCGTGCATTTGAAGCCTCCTGGTAAAATTCACCCTGAATAAAAACGCACACTGACCTTACCCACTTTGCAGTGTATAGGTGCTGGAGGAGGTTTTCAAATTCAAAAAGTAATATTATCCTATGGACAGCAGGGCTGCAGAAGGCCCGAGAGTGCGCTTGTAGTTCTTGTACACCTGATGGATCTTTCTGAAATATCCTGTAAATTTCCTACCGAGCCTGCCGTGATTTCTTTTGATGTATCTGAGATTTCTGGGGCCACGATTGTATGCAGTCAGGGCCTGCCGATAGGATCCGTGGTATCTATCCAAGAGTCTGCGAAGATAAAAGGCACCAAGTCGGAGGTTGTACTCCGGGTCATGGAGCGCATCAGGTCCCTGCCAACTCATTCCGAGGCGCTGTGCCATCTCCTCTCCGGTAGCCGGCATGAGTTGCATCAGCCCCCTGGCTCCCTTGTCCGAGACGGCATCGCGTGAAAATGCACTCTCCACCCTGATCACCGCAGCGAGAAAAAGAGGATCTATATTGTTGATGCTCCCCTGTTCGACCAAGGCCTGTGCTAAAATCTCCTGCTCATTGGGAGTCAGAAAACGAGGATACCTCGAAAGAACCTTCCTGACCGAATCGGCCAGCATCACAGAGCGCATCTCATCCAGGACCCCTATGGGACTGGAATCCACAGCGAGTTCATCGACCGAACCGCTGGGCCCCAACAGGAGTATATCAGGGGTTCCGTCAGAAGATTCTGCCACCATGGGCTTTATTCCAGCTTCTGGAAATCCCCTGAAGGTCGACAGAACAAACGCAAAAACTGCCAAAGGAATGAGCACCCGCTTGCGCAGTATCAGACACTCCCGTGAATCCTTTATATCTCTTCGCAAAAACATGCCTGCTTGCTCCCTACTTCTTTGTTTCCACTTGCGGCCCATGAGCCACTGTCTTCTTCCAAGGAACATAGCAAAAGCCGGGCCAAACCATAACGCACTGCGTCCAAAAACTGCCTTGATCAATTATTTTCCTGTTATAACAGGTGATTAGCGAGCAAAAAAATATCAAACGAAAATTTTTCCACAAAAACCTGCTTATGTGAACAAAACTGACGAATCGGGGACGGAGGTAAAATAACTTCTTGTTTTATATGAGGTTTTTAGATTTTT
>JALVPF010000467.1:0-645 GCA_027031935.1 Myxococcales bacterium
GAGCAAGCTCTGCATGTTGGAGGATCTCGGACTGGATGAATATGGTGCACTTTTCAGGATCCAGGCCACCGGCCAGGAGATCGATTCCGTATTCCCGCGTATATTCCCTTATCTTTCCAGGTTCGTTGAAAAGAGTGGTAAGGGCATGCCAGTCAGCGATGAAAAAAAAGCACTGGTATTCATCCTGAAGCTTCACCCAGTTTTCCAGGGCACCATGGAAGTTGCCTATGTGCATCCTTCCCGACGCCTGCATTCCACTCAATACTCGCTTCTTCTCCATACTCCACGCTCCTTGCTTCAAGGCATTTTGGGCACCTGGCGCATTACATCCCCATCAAGGCCCACCAGATATTAAATCCAACGAGATCGCTAAGTCCATTTATAATAAGAAGAATCGGGTAGCTTATGAACCTGCCGCCAAACACCAGCAGGGCTATGAAAAACACGAAAGAATACTGTGAAATGAAGTCCATTATGTGGATATAACGATCCGGAAGCAGGCCTGCCAGCACCTTGCTTCCGTCCAGGGGGGGTATGGGAAAGAGGTTGAAAATGAACAAGCCCACGTTTATCACAAGTGTCCAACCGGCCAACCTCACGAGTGCAACGTGGGCATTCGTAACCCCTGCTGCTATATCCTTGACC
>JALVPF010000467.1:655-3385 GCA_027031935.1 Myxococcales bacterium
GGCAGCAGCGGTTATGAGCATTCCGGTTTTCATTCTGATCTTCCTGGTAAATCTCACAGGGCTGATGGGAACCGGCTTGGCCCAGCCGAAAAACGGAACCCCGGATGCAAGGCCTATGATGGGAATTATCAAGGTACCAAGGGGATCTATGTGGCTGACAGGGTTGAGGGTCATACGGCCAAGCCTTGCGGCTGTGTCATCACCAAGGAGATAAGCTGAGCGTGCATGGGAGTATTCATGGACCGTCAATGCCAAAATCATCGGTATGAGTACGAAGATAATTCTAAGTATATCGAATGATTGCACTAGCTTTCCTCACTTTCTCCAGGGCGAGCAAGGGTAAACCGTTCATATACACCATGTCAATGCTTGCAACACGACCCATTTCCTATCTCGCTTGCAATCTCTGTGGCTATGCTGCAGAATCTTTTCGGTATTCCATTATCCATATACCTTTGAGGTGAAGACCATGCTTCAGGGACGTATTGTCGTTTTGGCATTCATTCTGGGTGCCACAAGTTGCAGTCAGGGAAATATCTCACGGTCTTCAACAGACCATGACAGTGGCACATATGAAGACGCTTTCGATGCCGGGGCCGACAGGCAGCCATCTGATGGATACTACGATGATGGAGATCTGCAGGGCGACGACACCATTGCAAATGATGGGGACAGTGATGTGGATGACGGCTCATCAGGGGACGACTCACCTAACCAGTCCTTTTCGTGTCAGAACCAGGCCCCCGAATGGTTGCTGTGTGAGGACTTCGAGTCAGGTGCCGGTGATTTCGACGCTTTCCTCGCCCAGTCGGATTTTATAGGTGGCGTCGGAACAGATGACAGGGGGAGGATCCGGCTGGACAATACCCGGGTACACTCTGGCAATTGGGCTGTGTATATGCCAGCCGAGGCCGGTTCGGGTTACAGAGGCGCAAGCCTGGACTGGCGAGACTGTGTCGGCGAGCAGCGCACCAACTGCTCCATGAACAGCCATGATGTATTGTATTTCAGAGCATGGATCCGTTTTGCAGACGATCACAGGTACGTGCATCACTTCATGAACGTGGGGGGCTCACAGCCTGACGACTACTGGTATCACGGTACAGCCGGGTGTTTGCCCAATGGTCAGCTGTCCATGGGGACCACGGTGGATTTTCACAGAGACAACCACGAGAGCCACTTCTATACCTATTTTCCCGAGATGAGCTGCGACACCAGGTGTGATCGCTACGCTGACGTGGATTCCATATGTGCAGAATGCGCGAGCAAGGGACTGCCCACCTGTGATGAACAAGCTCAGTGTTGCTGGGGAAATGAATTCGCACCGGATCCGCCGGTAGCCTTTCCCGTTGGCAGGTGGTTTTGCTTTCAGATGATGATGAAGGCCAACACGCCATCGGAACATGACGGCGAGATGGCATACTGGATAGACGGGCAACTGGTTCACAGGGTGGACGGCATGATGTGGCGCACCATCCCAGAGTTGGCGCTGAATCGTGTCAGGCTCCAGCACTATATAACGACCGAGGATGCGGATGGTCACTCCAACAGGGTCTGGTTCGACGATGTGGTGGTCAGCACCGAACCCATAGCTTGCCAATGACTTTTCAGTCAGTGTCGACGCAGAGTGAAGCTATCGAACCTGAAAGAGCCGGTAAATTTCAATCTGAATACCCTTGGCCCATGAGACAATTGAAGGTCAGAAAACACCGACCGGGTATATTCACCCAGAGCACCGGTGTTGACCACGTTCACCTGCCCCTGGCTCACCCCATCCACTATTACTTCGATGGCTCCGGTCGAGTTGTTGCTGGCAGTTCGCATGAGCAGGTCATAGCTTCCGTCAGAGGGGACAAATACATTGTATGCCAGCCACTCTCCGCTCATGATACCACCGACCGTGTAATCGTTTGAACATACCGAGCATAAAAAAACATCCACATAATCGTCCCTATAGTCGTCTCCAGCATCCCAAGGTGTATAATCCAAATAGCCCACCAGGCCGCCGCCATGGTTGTATGCCTCGGCCTCGAAGACTTGCTCATGAGGACGAATTTGCTCAAATGCTCCATCCATGCCGGCACTGTCGATGATGTCGAGGGCCTGCTGAGGCCAAGAGCCGGGGGAAAAAACCGTGTTCGGGTCAACCGTGTTCACGTCCGAACAACACCCAAGGTCCGAACAGCACATGGCGTCCGAGGTATCTGTGAAGTTATTCTGCACCGTGTTGCCTTGCGCCATCGGTGCAACTGTAGGTTGCAGCAGGTACCAGTTGGGAACAGAGGCGATGACATTGGAACTTATGGTAAAGCCCTTTGATGCCTGGTCCAGATATATGCCTGCGTATTCGTGTACCTGATTGAAAATGAAATTTCCCGTAATGCTCGATCCAGGCTGGAAACTCAATGTGTAGATCAGGCCTCCATCTTTCAACCTGGTCATCACCTGCCCTATGATGTTCGCCTCTATACGGTTTGAATTGGCTACTGTCTGGTCAAGGCTCCATCCCCACCCCAGCGATATTCCGGAATATGGAAGGGTGTAGAGTTCGTTGTTCGAGATTAGGTTTTCTGCCCCATATCCTATGAGTATGCCTGGCGCGTCAAAATACTCCTGTCCACATTGAGTGATGTAGTTGTTGCTTACCATATTGTTCGAAGTCACTTCTCGCGGGTCATTGGTAAAAGGCCTGTCTATATCCCTAAGGTCTATGCCCTCCGAAGATATTCC
>JALVPF010000468.1:0-1901 GCA_027031935.1 Myxococcales bacterium
GTATGCCAGAGCCCCTCCTCCGGGAGCCCATGCAGGCTGGCGTTCAGCCCCATCCCGATCAGTCAGGCGCCTGGTCTTGCCTGCCGAGTCCATTATGAAAAGATCCCCTTTCGCATCAGACCTCAAGGAAGCAAAAGCGAGACCAGCGGAATTTGGCGCGGGAGCAGGATCAAAATCGTCAGCCGAATGCTTGGTGACGGGCTCGGCTGTCTTTCTCTCGATGTTCCATCGCCAAATATCCATGTTGCCATTTTTCGTTGATACAAAGTAAAGAAATTTGCCATCGGAACCTATGGCTGGAGACAGTTCGTCTGACAAAAAGGAAGTTATTCTTGTGCGGTCTTTGACAGGGGCTCCTTGCTCTACAGACGAGGGTCTCAGTTCCTCAGACACATGAACACACCGAGTAAGTCCGATTTGCACGACGAGCATGAACAAACATAAAGCAGGTACCATTGGTCCCCTGCATTTGTCGCTTGTCGCTTTAGACCTTGAACTCACCGATCTCTTCTTTGAGTTGAGCACTCTCATCCGCAAGGACTTTGGTGGATTCGCCCATTTCAGATGCGGCCACAGCATGGTTCTTGGCTATTTCCCTAACCTGCTCAATAGCATGAAGAATGCCCTGGGAAATGCTCGACTGATCACGAATCGACACGCTGGCCCTGCTGGCAGCATCGCTGCTTGCAGTAATCGCAGCCAGGGCCTGACGGTTCTCATGGGCTTGCTGGTTTACCAGTTCACTCAATTTCGAACTTGTAGAGAGGGCCCGGGAAAAAGCTTCACTCAGTTGTTCACCGGACTTTATCTGCTGGACCGATGCACTGGATATCCTGTCCGCCATCTGGGCGACATGAGCGATATCGTTTGTTACTTGTTCGCTTGCCTTTGCCTGCTGCCTCGACTTGACGGCTATTGCTTCGATGTTGTCTGCTGCTTTCTGAATACTCACCAGTATCAATGCCAGGGATTTTCCTGCCTGTCCTGCCAAAGAAACGCCATCTTTGACAAGGCTGACACTCCCGTTCATTACAGAGCTTGCTTCCTTTGAGGTATCCTGGATGGTGCCTATCATCTGTGCGATTTCTCTGGTGGAAGACGCCGTTCTTTCAGCAAGAGATCTGATTTCGTCAGCAACAACAGCAAAAGACCTGCCGTGTTCTCCTGCCTGGGCCGCAATGATGGCAGCGTTCAGGGCCAGGAGATTGGTCTGATCCGCGATCTCCTCGATGACCTCAAGAATTCCCCCGATATCTTCCACCTTCAAACCCAAGCCAACAATTACGTCCAGAGCCTTGTGAGCTGATTCGGCAATTCTGTCCATACCCTCGATGGTACGTTGAACTGCAATCGCCCCCTCTTGAGCGGACTCTATGGCTTCGCGCGCAAATCCAGCCGTGTCGTTGGCGCTGGAGGTCACCTCCGATATGGAACGATCCATCTCTTGCATGGACACAGCGGATCGGTCCGCTCCATCACTGAGTTGACGAATATCGCCCGCCACCTGAATGACGGAGGCGACCATGGTTTCGATGACAGATCCGGTTTTCTCTGCGGTGCTTTCCATGCTCCTGGTTTCTTCTGTTATTACGGAAAAGTTCTCCGCCATCTTGTTGGTGGCTTCGGTTGTTTCATGCATGGCCTTCGTAAGCAAATCCAAGCTTTCTGCAGCAGCTCGAATATTGGAGTTCAATTCTTCCACTGAGGTGGAAGTCTCTGAAACCGAACGGGACTGGATTTCAGCACCAGTTGATATGGCTGAAGCTTTTATCAAAAGTTGGTTGCATGTACCGGAGATGTGTTGGGCAAGAACAGAGACCTCCCGCACCATTCTCCTGAGGTTTTCTGTCAGGTAATACAACGCCTGACCCAGTGTGCCCATTTCATCATCACTGATGACA
>JALVPF010000468.1:1911-3375 GCA_027031935.1 Myxococcales bacterium
CCCATAGAACACAACATGATGCCCATGATGACCCAGACAAGCTTGGAAGCGTTGACGCCTGAGGTATCTTGCAAGAAGCTGGAAGCAGACAAATAACTCATGGATCCAACAAGAAGTGCAGGTAGCGTGGCGAGGATCAAGCTCAGGAATATCAATTTCGCTCTCAGGGAAAGCCCCTTTCCCGAGAAAATATCGCCATAGACAAAAGCTATTTTCTCCATCAAGGGCAAAAGCCACCCCTGTGGCGTCTGGAATAGCACAGCTGCAAAGAATGCGCCGTCAAACAGGCCGAGAATGATAAAGTAACCGAAATGACTCCACCCAAGGCTTGTCAGGGAGACGGTCAACAAGCCAGCCACACCGAGACTCAAAATGGGCAAAGCCAGTCCCAGCAATCCTAGGCGAGAAAAGGTCATCGCAGCTGATCCGGCCGCTCGTTCAAACTCCAAGCCGGAAATTTTCTTTTCACTCAGGAGAGCAATCCTGAATTTCTCCAGTCCAGAGACTATGAGTTTGATGATAACCATGGACAAGACCAATGAAACGATTTGCACAATGGAAAACCACAGGCTAAAGGTGTAAACTTGGTCAGAATCCAGACCGAACACAAACACGACAAACAGGTACGACAGCCCAGCCACCACCAGCCATGATATACCCAGCAGGACGATGAGCTTTAGTGTGGGATTCTGCAGATTAGCTTGCCCGGTCAATGGTGTCCTCCAATGTCTCGTGTCTTACATTCTATTCCAGTGGAGCACAGAGTCAAAGAAGTGATCAAGCAATGCATGATAAATACATGCAAAACTGAGTTGTAAGCATTTTTCCATTTCCATGATTGCCAAAAATGCGGCCCAAAAAAGTCCGTATTGAAAATTTTGCTGCTGAAGAATAGAGTCACTGACTATGGAAACAGACTCCAAGCAGGTACCCATACTCAAAATAGGTCTGCAAAAAATAAATCTTCGGCAGTATGTTCAAAAGAATGAACTGCTTTGGAAATCACCGCTGTTCACCGGCCTGGATGAAGCCACGAAAAGTTCACTTCTCGAATCAGGACAAGTACGTTCGGCAAAGAGCAAGGAGATCATTTTGGAACAGGAACCGTCCCGGGAAATATTCATGGTCATGGATGGATCGGTGATACTCTCGGCTCAGGACGAGACCGTGGACCTTGGACCACTGACCAATGGGGACTTTTTCGGTTTGACAGCAGTGTTCAAAAATGCACTTGTGGTACGAGCCAAGGCAGGCCCGGAAGGGGCCAGGCTTGCCATTTTTAGCGGTGAAAAGATCACATATCTTGCCACCTCAATCGTGGCATTTGGAAAAAACCTGGCATACCGGGCCAAGGAGCGCTCCGAACGAGCAAGAGAATATTCCGATTTCATGGACAATTGGTAGATTACAGGCGGGAGCTTCAAAAGTGGACATTCCCCTCTGGGTACTCATCGGCGTTTTCGG
>JALVPF010000469.1:0-5707 GCA_027031935.1 Myxococcales bacterium
CAAGCCAACCGCACCAAACCATCCATGAATTTTTGGTGCAGGTTTGAGGACATTGGGCGTTGAAGAGTGGATAAATTCTACAAAGGGAAACTTCCCGGTAGCGCTCTGAAAGACTCCGAACAAGGCCACGACACTTCCGAAAAAGATCACCCCCAAAACCGCCTTGCGGAGAGTCGCCTTGTCAGGAAGCAAAAAAAAGACACCGAAATACGCAATCACTACCCAAAAGGATGTTGCAGTCATGAAAGAGGTCGGAGGTTTAGGCGCGAGCAGCAAAGACAAGACCACTGCAAGGAGCCAAAACAGAATTGGTCGATTCAAGGAAGAAGAGAGAGAGAAAGAAGAGCCCTGCATGAAAATCTTGACAAGGATCAAGATTCCCAAAAGCACAATGCCCGCCTGCATCCCGAATAGTGACACGGGAAGAGACCAAGCCAACAACAACACAGCGAAGGCACTAGCTCTGTGGAAAAAAGAATCCTGCCCTTGAAAAGAATATGTCAACGCATACCCCCTGCAGCCCTACCAGTGCGTGAGACCATCCAGGCAGTCACACCTGCCAGCAAGAACAACACAGGTGGCAACCATGCACCGACGATGGGAGAGAACAAACCTCCGGAGACAGCAGTGGTACAAAAAACAACGATCAGGTAGGCAGCAAACACAGCCCCCGTAGCCTGAATGATGGCAGCAGAGGTAGACCTGGTATTGACAGGCTCACAAAGCCAAGGGAAAAGCAACAGCACCAGGAGCATTCCCATTAGCGGGTATGAAAACCTCCGGTGTAACTCCAGGGAATATTCCGCTGAACCGACACCCTTTTTATGGAGCAAGGCCATGGTCAACAACAACTGGCTTATTGTCTTTTGCTGTGGACGTCCCCAAAAGTCGCGAAACAAGACCGGACGTTCTGTCCATGCCAAGACAGCGGAGCTTTTTTTTTGGTATGAGATTTGCTCGGAGCCTTTAAACCGCCGGCGCTCCACCCTTTCTGCAATCCATCTACCATCCCGCCATACAACCTGCCTGGCATCCAGGCGACGGCTTACATGAAATTCTTCATCAAGCTGCAAGACAATTACATAGTCCAGGGTCTTGCCATCCTGACTTTTGTGACCAACTCTTATCAAACGCCCCGCTTCCCCCTTTATCCACTGATGATTCCTGAAAAACCTCCAACTGGAGTCTATTCTGCCAAAATGTTGTTCCATCAATCGCTCCATCTCGTCAGCAGCCACAGGTACCAAGGATTCACCCAGTAAAAAGACAGAGATGGCAACCAGCAAGCCCACTACCAAAATCGGCTTCAGCAAATCGGCAGGGCCCAGGCCCGAAGCGGCCAATGCCCTCAACTCACCATGTCTTCCCATGGCAGCAAACACCATGCTCGTACCGACCACAAACGCCACCGGCAGAACAAGATAAGTCAATGAGGGTATCTTGCAGACAAACAAAAACAGCACGTTCCATATACTTGAAGAGTCTGTAAGCTTTCCGGCAGACTCGAGGAAATCAGCGATCAATACCAACAACACCATCAGACTCAATGAAGCCAAGAGCGCACGAAGGACCAATCGGATGATCATTCTGAACGCGATCATCTTATAACACCCTCGATCTTCGTACCAAAATCAAGACAGCCAATGCAAAAACAGCCGCATTGGGAATCCAGGAAGCAATGGCGGGGCTCATGGCTCTGCTGTACACAATGACATCCATGAGCCTGACCAACAGATAATAGGCCACAATAACCGCTCCTGTTACAATCAATGAGCCTTTGCTAGTCCTGAGTTTTCCGGACAGCCCAATACCAATGGCAAGCAAGGCAAATACCAGGCAGGAAGCAGGAAAGGCAAACCGTCGATATAAAACGTTCGATGCGCGCAGGCGATTTTCTTCGGGGTTCTTGCCGACTTCCGATACCACCTGGGCCAGTCTTTCAAAAGACATGGCCTCATAGGGATGTAAAAATCTGGTTCTGTTCGCGACCACTTTTTGAATATCGATTCCAACAACAGCGTGCTGGAAATCCAGGACTGAATATAATCCCCGGTTCTTGTCACGCGCGTGGACCTGCCCATTGGAAAGATAAAGGTCAATGCGGTCGGAGTTGTCATCAGCGACTATCCTGGCCTTGTTTGCCACCAATGCATGTCTCACGTGGCCAGGCCTATGGTCGTATAGAAGAAAGCCATCGAAAACACCTGGTACTTTTGTCTTGTGGGCAGGGAAAAGTACCAGACGAGGGATATCTTCGAAAAAATCACCAGCCTTGAGAGATGCTGCGACCTGTTTTTTTGCCAGGCTGGCAAAGTTTTCCTCCAGGATTCCGGCACAAGCTGGTGCCACAACTGCCGAGACATAAAAAGTCAGTGCCCAGGTCATGACTCCAATCACTGCAGGCACCTTTGCCAGTTTCCATGGGCTGAATCCACAGGCTGCAAAAGCAACGAGTTCACCATCTTCAGACATCCTTGCAAAACCCATGAGAATGCCCAGCAAGACAGTTACCGGACCTGTGATCATCATGAATCCAGGGAGAAAATAAATCATGGTCTTCAACAGGTTCCCAAAGGTCAGACCAGCAGTAAAAGTCACCTCCCCGACCTTGAGCAACTGAGCGATCAAAAGCAAGCCATTAACTGCAAAAAGTACCGCTATGAGTGGTTTCAGTATCTGTCTCAAGATATAGCGATGGGCTATCATGAAATGCCAAGAACTCCGGAAACAGCCAATGGATTTATCCATTGGACCAAAAGGAAGTTTTTCTCAAGAAAGCTGCTTCTGCAATTCGCGATCTTTTTGCTCAACCTTGTTCGCCAGATCGGAACGATATTTTTTCAGCCGGCCGGCCAGATCTTCATCGCTAATAGCCAACACCGAGGCTGCCAACAGTCCTGCGTTGAAGCAGCCTGCAGGCCCGATTCCAACAGTGGCCACAGGAATACCGGGAGGCATCTGTATGGTGGAAAACAGAGCATCAGCACCCGCCAAGGAGCCCGACACCAGGGGAACACCTATGACTGGCAAGATTGTGTGTGAGGCGATCACTCCTGCGAGGTGAGCAGCCATTCCAGCTCCAGCCACTATTACGCCATAGCCTTGATCCCTTGCTCGCTTTGTCATATCAGCCACCCGCTCTGGAGAACGATGGGCTGAAGCCACATGCATGTCATAAGCGATCTCCATCAAATCAAGGGCCTCTGCCACCCTTCGCATTGAAGGAAGGTCTGAATCTGATCCCATTAGAATAAGGACACGTTTTTTACTCATAACAACCTCTCATAACAACCTCTCAAGCGCCCTATGGGCAATATCGGTCCTAAAATGTTTTCCTTCAAAGGATATGAGATCGACCGCCTTGTATGCCTTGTCTACAGCCTTGCGAATGTCATCGCCGAGAGCACATACATTCAGCACTCTCCCACCCCAGGTAACTAGCTCGTCAGCATGTTTTTTCGTTCCAGCATGAAACACCACCACGTCCTCCAAGGCAGAGGCATTTCCAAGTCCGTTGATGATCTTCCCTTTTTCATATGGGCCTGGATAGCCCTGCGAGGCCAAAACCACAGAGACGGCAGGTCTTGAATCCCATTCCAGTTCTTGCCCTTCCAACCCGCCTCGAGCCACTGCCACCAGGGCTGGAACCAGGTCAGAAGAAATCCGTGGGATCAAAACCTGAGTCTCCGGATCGCCGAACCTGACATTGAACTCCAAGACCTTGGGGCCTTGCGGTCCAATCATGAGCCCTGCATAAAGGACCCCGCGGTAATCAGTTCCCTGCTCACGCAATCCATCAACAATTGGTTTGAAGACAGTGTCCACAATCTTTGATTCCAGCTCTTCATCTATAACCGGGGCAGGTGAATATGCTCCCATGCCACCCGTGTTCATCCCCTCATCTCCATCCAAGGCTCGTTTGTGGTCCTGGCTAGAAGCCATCATCAGGATCTCGCCTCCAGCAACCAAGGCTATACAAGATGCCTCTTCCCCTTCAAGCAACTCCTCTACAATGATCCTGTCTCCTGCAGGGCCATAAGCCTTCTTCAGCATGATCCTTTCGATTGCATCTTTTGCCTCTTCTTGGCCGGAACAGACGATGACCCCCTTTCCTGCAGCCAGTCCATCAGCCTTGACGACACAGGGACCAGGATTGCGTTTGATGAAATCCAGTGCATCTTGAGCTTTGTCGAAAACCTGGAAAGAAGCGGTTGGAACCGATTGTTGCTCCATCAGCTCCTTTGCATAAACCTTGCTACCTTCCAGCCTGGCCGCAGATGCATCAGGGCCCATGACATCAATTGAAGCCTCTCTCAACTTGTCAGCCAAACCCGAGCACAGTGGACCTTCCGGGCCGACGACCACCAGGTCCATGTGCTCGTCAACAGCAAATTTGACCAGAGCGTCATGGTCATCCACTGCCAACGATACACAGCGTGTCTTTGGCTCCAAAGCCATGCCGGCATTGCCTGGTACACAAATCAGTTCATCTACCAGGTCACTTCCAGCGATTTTCCAGGCCAAAGCATGTTCGCGGCCACCACTACCTACTAACATGACTCGCATACCACAACCCTCCCACATGTGCGATGTGTCTTGCGTATCAATAACCGAGGTCGAAGAGCAAGCCCTTGGCTCTCGTGTTTTCGCTGTCAGCTTTGTAAACTTTCAGCAGCTTCGCCAAGCCTGCTTTTTTCTTCCCTCTTGCCAACAGAGACTCAGCCAAGCACAGACGAGCTGGCAAACTGCCAGGATCGAGCTTGGCCATGCTCCTGGCTACTTTTGACGCTTTTTTGGCGCGGCCACTCTGCATCAAGGCATAGGCATACAACACCCCTGCATTAACATGCAGTGAATCTTCATGGTGAGCTTTAGCCAAGAACTTCAAAGCATCCCTTGGTTTCCCCGAGTACATCAACACGTAACCCATGAAAAAATTCGCAGAGAAGCACTCATCATCAATCACCAGTGCTTGTTTCAGATATGATAAAGCCTTTTCGATTTTACCGGCACGCCAATAAACTGCACCTGCCAGAGACAAGGCCAGAGGGTCATCAGTCCTGGTAACTATGGCTTGATCGAGTTTTGGAAGAACCAGTCTCCAGATGCTTTTACCATCAAAGTATGGAGTCAAGGTGACATGGTTTTCCTCATAAAAAAGGTCCGCTTTCGTCGCTTGGCGCAATCTAGTATAGGACAAATTGACGTTATCCAAAAACAGATGCAAGACGGCAAAGGAGAGATAAACACCCAGATCATTTCGATTCAATTCTATGGCCCGTCTATAAGTCTTGATGGCGGATTCATAATCAGGAACCTCTGCATGACTTTCGGCCAACAGCATCATTACTCTCGAAGATTCAGGCAGATGTGGTCTTAGTCCTTTGAAATTTACAATTGCCTGTCCAACATCACCACTGAGCAACAGAGACCATGCAAGTGCATATCTTGCAGGTATACATATGGAATCCAGTTCATGGGCTTGGGTAGCTTCTTTTTTTGCCCTGTCGAATTTTCCCATCAACCTCAGCAAGATGGACTTTTCTGCGAACAACCTTGCCTTGTCAGCCGCAGGAAGTTGGTCCGACGAGTTGTTCAAAAAACCATCCATCAAGCGCAAAGTACCTTTTACGTTTTTTTCGATTTGGTATTTTATCCTTGCAAGGGACAGCAAGGCCTTGATCCTGTGGGGTTCACTGACAAGAAT